>DASPQK010000162.1:0-6413 GCA_035624985.1 Syntrophobacteraceae bacterium
ATATCTTTGGCTGCCTTAATGGTA
Organism: Syntrophobacteraceae bacterium; assembly: GCA_035624985.1. Taxonomy (GTDB): domain Bacteria; phylum Desulfobacterota; class Syntrophobacteria; order Syntrophobacterales; family Syntrophobacteraceae; genus SbD1. Next base: position 25 of record DASPQK010000162.1, read on the forward strand.
TTGATTATTTGATCCGCGGATCCTCCAGAGGCGCTGTGGGTGTGGGTCGGATACATGATCAAATTTTGGGCGGGAATACCCAGCTCTTTTTCGACTCTCTGCGATACCGTCTTCCACACTTGTTCTCCAAGCATGACTGTATCCACAGAAACCAGGGCTGCGCTTGTAGTGCCGTTATCTATCACAATCGCCCTGGCATATATGTGGTCGAGGATTCCCTCAGTGTTTTTCGGCAATTGAGTGGGCGTGATATCGATTTTGGCCGCACCGGCTTTAAAAAGAGAGGGAGTGGTTTGCGCACACGCGACATACGGAAGCATGGCGGTCAGAATTGAAATGATAACAAGATAGGATCTCTTCATTTTCTATTCCCATGGTAAGCATCGAAAACCCGTTTACGTCCACATCCACGAGCATGTTTTATTGCTCGCTGCCCACTGCCGACTGTTCACTGTATTCGCTCGCATCCAACTCCAACAGGCGCTCCCTGGCCGGGTTATATATCCAGTTGAGAAGCAATCCCGCAAACAGGAGAGCAGCGAACACAGCTGCAAGAACAAATCCATATTTCGCATGACCGAAGGCATCGCTGACGGCGCCCATGGCCAAAGGTCCCAATGCGGCGGCAGCGCAGGTGAAAAACAGAATCACACCGGCAACTGCGCCATGCTCCGATTTGGGAAAGCAGCTGATCCCCTTCGAATTGAGCGTTGGATAGATCATCGACATGAAGAGACCGGACAAAGGCATCAGCCAGACGGCGAAGGACAGCCCGCCTGTAATGGAACCCGCAAAACAGACCAGAATGGCAAGGCTGAAAACGGCCATCACGGAAGTCCAGCTGAAGCGCGCCAGTACCCATGCTCCCAGGAAACGGCCTATGGCCCGCAAGATGAAGAAAAGGGAAATAGCATAGGTTGCCATAAAAGTAAGGGAGCCCGTATATCCCGTCAGGAGCGTCGGCATCCAGACGTATACAGCGCACTCTGCAGCAACGTAAAGAAAGATCCCCAACGAAAACCCCAAAATGTAGGGGTCCTTCATCATGCGTATCGTCCGCTTGAAATCGACCGGCTTATCTAGTGTCTTGACGGTCGCCGGGTATTTCACAAGCAAAGCTGTTGCGATCAACAGGACACAGATCGTTCCGGCAATCACATACAGCCATTTCCAGGAAAAGCCGGAAGTCAGGAGCCGCGCTACTATTGCCGGTCCGATGATGGCGCCAACCCCAAAGAATCCTTCGACGGTATTCATGGTCCGGGTGTGTTCCGAAGTCGAAAGCGAAACGTCGCCGACGAGCGCCAGGGCTCCAGTCTTGAAGATTCCGATCGATGCGCCGGAAATAACGAGCAGCGTGAGGAAAAACGCGAATGAATTCCCGACCGCAAAAAGGTAGGAGTTCAGCGCGAACAGAACGAGTCCGAGAATGATGGTTCTCTTTCGGCCAAGCTTGTCCGCAAGGTATCCGAGAAAAATTCCTGCAATGGCAATTGCGATCATCGGGGCATAGTGAAATGCCCCGGCCGCGACCATCCTCAGATGAAATTCTTTTATAACCTCGGGAATGATAGTTCCAACCGAATCGGTGGTCATGGCAAACATCATGAACATCAGAAACGTGAGCCATTTGATGGCGGTCAGGTTGTGCTTTCGCCCGGGCGGTGTGTTCATGAGGAGCCTCTTCAGAATCGCGCGGTATCAGAAATAGTGATTGGATGAATTCCTGAGCCTGTGATGGAGGCATTCGGAACCGATAAATCCGAGTGAAGCATTATCCAATGTTCTTGCTGTCTCCACTGCATTTGTACCCGGCTTTCTGCCGGAACCTCTACTTGGAAATCGCCTGCGAAGGCAGGATGTGTGTTCCTGAGCCGGATAAGCTCAATTTGCTTCTGGACCAACGGACGCCCGAGTGCCACTTCAATCTCGGGATCTCTGTAATAATGTCGGTTGATCTCGCGTCCCACCCCGGTGCGGGCCAGGAGGTCCATGTCGTTGGCTCCTCCAAGGAGGCCGACATAATAAACCTGTGGAATTCCAGGTGCGAAAAACTGCAGTGCACGGGCAATCAGATAATCGGTTTCCCTCCCTCCAAGGGCATCGAGGAATGTGCAGTTGATTTGGTATAGATCCAGATTATTGGCAGCCGCGCCAGTGGCCTGTTTGCTCTGGCCCCGGCTCCGCTGATGGATTGTCTCTACCAGGTTGTCGATTTCTGTCGGGGATAAGAGCCCCGGCGTGCCCGCCGCATCAGAGCCCACATCAATGACGCCGATGCCGTCGTGTGTGTCCAGGACAGTCACTGCATTTCGCGGACTGATCGAAAGCCATCGAGCCAGCGGACGGGAATCGTGGCTAAAAAGCGAGTGCAATACCAGTGGCGGCAGCGCGAAATCGTAGACCCAATCGACCTTCCGGGCGACTTCAATCTGCTTCAGATAATGGCTGTGAATCTCAACCAGGACTTCGATGCTCAGTGCACGAGCCTTGGATGTCAGCTCGGCAATGAAATCGAAGGTTTCAGGAATCATGAAACAACTGGTGCCAGACTTCTTGATAGCGTACCCGACAGCGTCGAGCCGTATCATCTTTATACCTGCCGCCTGGAACCTCCGGAGGATGGATTCTAAATACTCTTTCGCTTCAGGGTGCCGGACATCGATGTCCACCTGCTCCGGATTAAATGTAGTCCAAAGTATTTTCCTCTCGCCCGAATCCAGTGTGACAGGACTGAAAGGAAGCGTAGGACGCGGCCGATAGATGCCCAGAATGTCCGATTCGCATGCGCCCTGGGGAAAGACTTTGTCAAAGGTGAGGAACATGCCCGCATATTGGGAGCCCGGACCCTTGCGGGAAAAATCAAGGAATTGCGGGGACGACGATGAGACGTGGTTCACGATCAGGTCGGCCACGATCTCGACCGTGCCGCTCAAAGCCAGCACATCTTCCCATGTCCCCAGCCGAGCGTCCACCTGAGTGTGATCGATCGGATCGAACCCGGCATCCGCACCGTCAATAGGGGTGAAAAAGGGCAGAAGGTGAGCTCCGCCAAACACTCCGGCCAAGGGCCCTTTCAGAAGGCGATTCAATTCGGGAAAACCTCCACCGGAAAAACGGTCGACGTATGCAATGAGCTGAACTTGGTTTTTCATAATATGCTTTTTGATCATATAGCATGTGTCACAAATCTGTGACGAATTTCTTGACAATGCGATAACGACTTCTATAGCCTGCCAACTGCCCGTAAAAGCAACTCGAAAGCCATGGCAAAAGAAAGGGTCTGGCGAATCCAGAGTGACAATTGCACTTTCCGCCAACGTAGGGATCTAATGGATAGCAACTCAAACAAGGGTACGTCCCGCCGAATCAAGAGCGACCGCACCTGTAGTGCCTTGTCGCTCCATCACGGGGCAAGGCCGCGTAAAGCGACCGATCAGATCTATATCAAGGAGGCCGAGTGGCAAGCATAATCAGAACAATTCCGGAGCCCAACAAGAGGGTTGACGTGGTTCGTGAGTGCGACGTAGTTGTCGTAGGCGGCGGTCCGGGCGGCATCGGCGCCGCCATCTCTGCAGCACGCAATGGGGCGGATACCGTTCTGATCGAGCGGTACGGGTATCTCGGGGGCATGGGGACGGGAGGTCTGGTTACAATTATCCCTTGTCTGTCCGATTTTGACGGAACAATGCAGATCGGCGGCATCAATCAGGAATGGATAGAGCGATTGACCGTCCGGGAGGCGGAAACGCATCCGCCCGAGGGAATCTGGGGTTTGACCGACAAGAGTTTAATCTCCTACTGGAACGACCGGTCCTTTTTTACTGTCCGCGAGGGACATATTGTTTATGCCTCTCTCATCGACGCTGAAATCTCCAAGTGCATACTCAGCGACATGGTGACGGAAGCAAAAGTGAAAACTTATCTCCATTCCTGGGGAACCATGCCGATTATGGACGGAGCCAAGGCAACAGGAGTGGTGTTTGAAAGCAAATCGGGCCGCCAGGCGATCATGGCCAAAGTCGTGATTGATTCGACCGGAGACGGCGACCTGTTGCCCTGTTCTGGGGCAGCTTTCGATGCAGACATCGATCCGCAGCTCAGAATTGCAAACCTTTCCCTCAGCTACTGGATCGACAACGTCAATTTTATGAAGGCGGATGACTTTCGCAAGACGTATCCCGGGAAATGGACTGAACTGATGCAGGAATTGATGCAAAAGGGCGGCCATCCGTTTTTCATGAGAAGTAACCTGAAAAACCAGGAGAACATTGTCTGGGTGCACCCGCGTTACGCCACCTCCAGCCAGACAGATGTGGAAGAGCTCACGCGCGTTGAATTTCTCGGCCGGGAGAAAATGCTTCTCACTCACGAATTCTATAAGAAGAATATTCCCGGTTTCGAAAACAGCTTCATCGTGCTTTCCGGTCCGCAGCTTGGCACCCGAGGAGCCCGGAGAGTCCACGGCGACTATATGGTTACTTCGAAGGATCTGCAGTCCAACGAGCCCTTTGAAGATACCATCGCGATATTCCCGGATCTGGACCGGGGCGAAGCGTCGCTGGCACACCCGAACACTTTTATTCCTTATCGGGCTCTTCTGCCGAAGGGCGTTGAGAACATGCTAGTGGCCTGCCGTGCATTCTCCTCCGATCAGGAAGTAAATAATTTCTTCAACCTCATTCCGCACTGCGTTGCTTTTGGTGAGGCGGCCGGTACTGCCGCAGCTCTTTCCATCAATCAGGGCGTCAGCGTCAGGAATGTTGATTTCGGATCGTTGCGCAAGCGATTGATTGCTCAGAGCGTGCCTTTACCCGGTGTCTATCCGGCCAAATATAAAAGGAGCACAAAAGATCCCATTGCAGTGTATGCGCCGCCGGTCTTTGGTGAGAGAGTTCCGCAAAGGCGAACGGAATTGCCGGAATAATCCGGCATAGGTAGCCATGGAGGCCAGTGATACCTCCGTGCCACGCCTCCTTTTGAGTGTTTTCCATGGCATTGAAATTCGCTGGGAGAGGAAGAATGACCAGTATATGGGCTAAACCCAATAAGTTTTTTGGCTGGAAGGCACTTGCTGCCGCCGCCGCCATGTATTTCGCGCTGACCGGACTCCTGCTTTATTCCTTTCCCGTGTTCCTTCCTTTCCTATGTAAAGCATTCGGATGGACTAGGGCCGCGGTGTCTTGGGCGAACTCTCTGGCTTTGGTTGTTCAAGGGCTCGCCAGTCCCTTTGCCGGAATGTATGTCACGCGCTATGGAGCCAGGAAGGCCCTGGCTACCGGCGGCATACTATGTGTCCTGTGCTTTATCATTGCCAGCTTTCATACGCAGCTATGGCAACTGTACCTGGCCTACGGCGTCCTGTTCGGATTGGGTGGAAGCCTTTGCGGCATGCTGGCAATGACCACCATCGTGAACAACTGGTTTGTAAAAAAAAGACCTTTGGCGCTGAGCATTCTTCTGACAGCAGGCGGCCTTGGTGGCCTGGTCATGGTTTCGCGTATCATGGCAATGATCAACCGGTTTGGCTGGCGGAATGCCTATCTGCTGCTCGCGGTCATGATCTTTGTGCTTCTCGTTGTTCTGCCGAGCTTCTTGGTTATTAACAAACCTGAAGATCTGGGGCAGGTCCCCGATGGGGTCCATGCCGGAGAGAAAAGAGACTCCTTACCAGGAAAGCACAATCTAGAAGGGACTCCTGTCGATTTTACGGCCGCAGAGGCAGTCCGGACCCCGACCTTCTGGTATCTGACAATTTTATCCACGGCCTTTTTTATCGGTATCCAGGGCTTCATGCTGCACCAGGTGGCTTTTCTTCTCGATATCCATATCTCCACAGCCGTTGCCGCTACTGCCTACAGCCTGTTTGTGGGAGTCAGCGCCGTCGGCCGGCTGGGAATGGGCTTTCTGGGGATCCCGTATCCGAGCAGGCCGTTGGCGATCATGGCCATGCTTTTGCTGATTCTTGGAATGGCGATCATCCTGTGGGCGAAGACACTGCCTGTAATTCTTCTCTACAATGTCCTCATTGGATTAGGCCTTGGTGGTACTTATGTGGCGATAATGAATCTCATACCGCACTATTTCGGCAAGACTCACTATCCTCGAATTGTTGGTTTTGCTCTGCCATTTTCTACAATTCTCGGAAGCCTTGGTTCTCCGGTTACGGGATGGATTCGCGACAGCACCGGAAGCTATAAATCGGCATGGGAACAGGCGATTGTCATTCTGGCAATCGGCCTTGTTTCACTCATCCTTGCCCGTCCTCCAGTGCATCCATCTATGCGGGGAAACCGGGCGGACTCACTTGTCGGGGTGAAAAGCTCTCTGTCAATGAATTCGCAGGATCAAATTTGAAGGGTTTCATAGTCGACCAATTTGGAAAGGGG
>DASPQK010000163.1:0-25256 GCA_035624985.1 Syntrophobacteraceae bacterium
GGCATAACTCCATCACTGCCTATGGCCCGGAGCTGGAACCGCGTTCGATCCGTGTTCTTGAAAATATAGCGCAGTCGTATAAACCAGGGGATGTCGCCGGATTCAATGTAGCCGGCAGCGACAAAAATCGTGGCAGGAGCATTGTATCTTTTCAATATGGGATATGCTTTTTCATAATTGTCCCTGAATCCATCGTCGAAGGTTATCGCCACAGAGCGGCGGAGAGACCTTCCTGTTGTGATTCGCAAAGAAACTTCATCCAGGGGGATGATTTCATAATTCTTTGACAGATGGGCAATTTGCCTTTCGAAAACTTTTGTGGCTGTTTCCGGGTAAAAGCCATTCAGGCTGTCTGATATCATATGATACGTCACTATGTGGGACAGGTTACGCAACGAGATCAACCTATAGAGATTGGCCGAAAACACCAGATTTCTGATTTTGGGGGTAATTGGTATCACTGCTGTACCATCCTATTAATATTAGATGGATTATCTACTGTTGCTTGGCGAGTGGTTGATTTCACGCGTGTAGACTCTGTGCGCTCGGAATGTTTAGAAAACAACCGACCCAGATGGACAGGTCTGCATGGATTTTGCCGAATGGCAGACAATGGTTCTTTAACAGGAGCGATTATCGTTAATTTGGTCGCCAAGTCTGTCATTTTTGCCCTCGAACGGCATCTTTGGGCAAAAAAATGACTCTTGGAAGTTAGACAGGTGACTTCGCTCAATTTGGGCTCACGGATTCAGGTTTTAGCCTATCCTGCGGTATCGATAAGGAAACGTCCTGGACGGAGTTTATCCGTGTGCAAAAAAATGTCCGGTAGAGTGGTGGAGAACATAGGCTTGGCTACTTTAAGCGTTTGTCTTCAAGGACTGAGAGCACTCTCTGCGCATTCTTAACCCAAGTATGCTTCATCAATACGGTTTGTTTTGCCTCTTTGCCCATTTGTTTGCGGGCTGCCGGGCAGCTGATAAGCTTTTCTACGCATTCGCGCAGAGAAGTTGCCGATCCTGGATCAAAAAGATAGCCTTCGCGACCCTCAGTAACGATCTCTAAAATAGGCTGATAGCGAGGAGCAACTACCGGTTTTGCTGAAGCCATGAATTCAAAAAGCTTCATTGGCGAGCCGTGTGCGTTCGAATCAGGAATGATGCAGATATCCAGCAGGTCTAATAGGTACGGGACTGTTTCATGTCTCATTAATCCAGTAAATTGAACCCTGTCGGATATATTGAGATTTTTTGCCAAGGATTCTACTTCTTGCCTAACTGGCCCGTCCCCGATGAGAAGAATATGGATATCACACTGCCTTACAATGGGGCTGAGCGCTTCTACCATGCATGCCAGACCGTGCCATGGGACAAAGGCTCCGGCACATCCTATGATGTGACGTGCCTCTATTCTCAATGATTCTCGCGAGAATCTAAGGTCTGGATCGAGTGAGAATCTGTCCGGATCGACTGCGTTTGGTAGAACCAATATCTTCTCGGGGCTAATATCATGGGCGTGGACTATAAGATCCTTGAAGGTATTTGAAATGGTAACTATAAGGTCGGCTTTCCTGAACGTTTGATTCTCCAGCTTGTTAGCTAGATTACTAAAATATAGGCGCCTAGTGCGAGGTATCAGCGTTGAGTCATTAACTTCCAGTACGAATGGAAGCTGATATTTGCTCGCGAGGAGTGCTGTGGAAAACATATTTAACGAAAAACGCTCATAAATAAAGTCATATCTTTTCCGCCGAATTTTGGTTTCACATTTGATATGTCCATATAGATTGTAGGCAATTTCTGCGCCCTCGAAGAAGGGCTCTGGAGCACTGTCTGAGATTTTTCTCAGGATCTTGGCCATCCTGGAATCATCTTCTTTCCCGTAACTCTTTCGACCGGCATATGGATTAACACCAGGCGGGCCTACAACATCTAAAACGTAGCCATTTTTCGTAAACCCGTCGATCATACCGCGAATATGTACGCCTTCCGCTCCGTTGCACTGAGTGCGGTGGTGGTATAGGATCTGCCCTTTGGAGGTGTCACTAGGCAGGTTGTGCCCTGAATCCGTGAGTTCAAATTGAACTAGGTTACCTGGCGGATCTTTTGGACTTGTTTTTTGAGGGTAATCTCGAATTACGGGTGTCTTGTCGGAAAACATTTACATGATCCGTCAGGTACGCTAAAGCACTTATATACATTACGAGATGAACTAACGCACTATCTTGGCAGGTGCCCGAGATGATATTATTACCGGCATTACTGAATTATTCCCTGACCTCTTTGAGTGAACGAAATCGAATTCGATTAGCATTTCAGTTAGACCGAGTCGGCTAATCTTGTTCAGGTTAGAAGCCTCATATCCGCAGCGGATGTGTACTACATGCAATCCTTTCTCAGGACCCGTTTGACTGTGTCTTCATATATCTGGTAAGGACGTTTGCTTGCAGCATAAAACCTATCCTTTAGTCTTTGGCAACTCTGGTTCATCGCCGCGCTGTCCCGGCTATAAGTTCATCAAAGAGCTTCATCTTAACCGGCCATCGATAATTGGCGCTGATGTAATCGCCCGCGGGCGCCAAGCTTCTTCCCACGGCCTGCATAGCCCCCAGCGGCAGCGTATCGAAATCATGGCAGTGGATGGCGTCGCAACGCGTTGAAAACCCACGCAACAGGGCTTTCAGCCAGAAAACGAAGAGGAAGAACATCTGGGTTGTGCCCCTGCCATGGGTCGATCTCACATAAATTCTTTCCACCCCGATGCCGTCCACCACCTCGACAGCGGCCTTCTTATAATCCCTGTCCCAACACAGGATTGTCACCTCATAGCCGTTTTGAACCAGGGACACGGCTTCGTGGTGCACCCTGGGGTCCGGGTCGAAAGCGTTGGTAAGGAGCATTAATATCTTCCTGCCCGATTTCATCTTAGCTGGCGTTATTTCACGAGCTTTTAAATTCGTTCGTTTTCTCCCGGTGGCTTCTTCAACTCAGACAGCCAGACTGGCCGGTTCCGCTGCGCATCTGTAGTCCCGACGCCGTCCCTTTTTTAATGTATCCGAAAAATTCAATTTGCCCAGTTCGCAAATAGGGTTTTATTGGGTTTTATATGGTATTTCTGACGGGAAAATGGGCTCTTTTCCCATTGTTAATCCCATCACCCAATGTCACCGCTCAAAGGAGTAAACGTTAGCCTCCCAAGGTCGAAAGCCATCTTCAAAACTTTCTCCATCGCCTAACTTGTTTTTCGTGCGTTCATTGACCAGATCCTTGACTCTATCGGCAAACTGAAGTCCAAGTTTTACCGATTCCACCCTTGTCAGCTCTTCTTTCCACAGCGGATTAAGAGCTGAATGTCCAACCGGATTCTTCACGACACACAGAACCGTCCTGTTGCCATTTCGCCAAAACAGGGTTTCCACCGCAATAGCCGGTGTGCCGTTTTCCTTCAGCGTCACCCGGGGTCTTAGCCCTGCCTTGGTGAGTTCGTTTGAAAGCAGCCCGCGCCACGTGGCGCCACCAGCCCGGTAACGTTCCAGGAGGTATTCAACCGGCGAGAGATTCAGAAATAGTGTTATACCTTTTTGTGTGGATTTACGGACTACGGCCGCAGAACCTGATATCGTCGCATCTGGAATTCCGCCATTCGCCTCCACTCCACGTCCGAACAGTGGAATCCCATGATACAACAGGGCGTTTCCGGTCGTGAGCCGTTTCCTGAAGTCGCTTTGATCGTACTTTTCACCATTGACCTCCGTAAGCTCGCTTCCGCCGAGAAACCCCTTCTCAGGATGCTGGGAGACCCCGAAAAGCTCATCGAGAATACCTCGAGCCCTGGCTTTGCCGTGTTCGTCAAAGAGCCCCGTTCCTTCGTCGGCAATCACCATGCCGGCGCTTTTCACGAAGGCCGCAACGGCATCCGCTTCAGAACCACTGAGAGCGAGGGAGTGGTTTAAGATCAACACACGGTAGCCCTGCTCATACAAATTTTTCTGCAGCAGATCCTTTTCGCGGATGAAGCGAGCCTGGTAGCCCAAGTCTTCCAGGAGTTTCAACCAGGCAAGCCGGTTGAGACCGGAGACGGAATTCTCATCGTCCATGCTGCTGCTGCGGTTGATCCAAGAGGAGCCGTGTACCGTGGCGTCCATAGCCCAGCTCACCTGAATGCTGGGATGAGAATAGTGGATTGCTATGGGATCGTGCAGGAACTCTGAATCGATTATGAGCTTGGAGATATCGGACTGGACCTCCTTAAATGTGGATGCACACCGGCTTATGTGATCGGCGGTCTTTCCTGCTTCAAACCACCCTTCCGGCCATGCGATAACCCCGCGATTTCCATGTGCGAGGCAATACCACAAAAACCAAGCGTCCACCCTTGGATTTTTGCTGCTGAAGAAAGTCTGCAAATGCGGCCGGTCCTGGCCCCAGAAGCTCCTCAGTATTTCGTTGGCGCCGTTTATGTCGGATGCCTCCATACATTGCACGGAATCAGCCAAGCGGGAGTAGTCATAACCTCCCCAGGGGCTCGGCTGCTGGGCGCCGACAAAACCGGCAGGAGTCGCCGGATCGAGGGAGTTCGCATACTTGGTGAGTTCCGCGAGCACCTGGGAAAAGTGCACGTCCATATATGTTCGCCAATCCATCCACGGCGAGAGGTTCCAAGTTGTTAAAGGCTCTTTTTCACTTTTCCGAACCTGGTCAAATCCGCTCGGCTGCACCTCTTGAAACGAAGGAAACCGGGAACCCCATTCCCGATTGAGGCTATCGATATCCGGATAACGCGCCGCCAGCCATTTGCGAAAGCCGTCAATATTCAGGGGATGGCCGTCTACATCGCTGGGACTTGTAAGGCTGTATAAAGAGATCTCATCATCGAACGCATATGCTACAACAGGACCTTGCCTGGCCCGCGTGATGTGATCCAGCATCAAATTTTTCATGGCATTCATCGTGGCGGGGTCTATCAGACTGTTGGGGCGGACGGGAATCCCGCGTAAGCGGGCAATCTTTTTCTTGTCGTCCTCTCTTAAGTACAGATAGCCCTTCCCCGCTGCATGATCCACGTAGAACGGCCAGCCGTTTATTTTAGCAAACTCCACTGCTGAAGAAAGAAAATGGTGATCGAGATGGAAAGCGCGAAGGCCCAATGCTTCATAAAGTTCTTTATCCCTCTTTGCATCGGTTTGATATTGCCAGACGAGTATAAGGAATCTTGACCATTCTTTTTTTGGAGGGACGGCAGGCACCTGAGCCTGACATACTGCGATTTTCAGTGTCGAGGAAGTCAATAGGATTATACAAATACATATTACAGTGGAACCCCCAACAGCATATAATTTCCCCATTAAAATACGGAAATGAAATTGGGATAAACGCGGCATGATTTTCAGGCGTCCTCACGCATAATTCAGGCTTAGCAGTTTTTGCAATCGAAAGATTCTTTTCCAGCGGCGGGTTAACTCGATTCGAGGGGGGAAGCCAGCATGCCGACAATCTTCTCGGCGGCGCGGCCGTCACCATACGGAGCCGGATTGCCTGATTTATCGAGTTGGGTGGAAAATTCGGTCCCAAACGGCGGGCCGTCCTTCGCCCACCCGGAAAGAGTTAGAAACGTTTCTTCGATCCGATCCACATCGGCGCCGGTCAGGATGTTCCAGCTGGCGTCCAGGGTTTCAACACATTCCGTTTCATCTCTCAGGGTGATACAGGGGACCTTCATCATGAAGGCTTCTTTCCGGATGCCGCCGGAATCGGTAAATGCGGCACGGGCGTGTTTTTCCAACTGGAGCATGTCGAGATATCCGACCGGGGCCCCATTATCGTGACGATCTTTATCGTTTACTCACTGACTTTCAAAACAACAGTTCATATTCTCTGTTTGCGCCGAAGTTCTTATTCTTTTTCAAGTACAGCCAATATCCATCCCCTAAACTGCCGGAGACAGTTATATTTACATATTAGCTTATCGTAAAATGTTCCCAATAAAAATAGGACGGGGCTGAGGGTGAGATAGGCTGGGTACTGCCCGATGTATTCAAAAGTTATAATCTTAAATCCGGAATTCACCGCAAATCTCTTGATTGAACTGTAGGTATTAGCTAAAAAAAATGTATGAAAAACATCACCAACATTTCTCCCAGCAACTTTTGATACAATATAGGCATGAAATGCGTTGGGAATTATTTTGGCTATTATGGAAGAGTAGTCATATTTATTAGGTGTTAATATAATGAACTTTCCCTTCTTCTCCAAAATTCTATGTACCTCTTTGAACACTCGCTGAGGATCGCCCAGATGTTCTAGCACGCTCTTGCTGATCACCATGTTCGCTAAGTCATTCTTCAAGGATATGCGCGATACGTCGTTTCTAATCAGGGTGACCACGGCACTACCATTTCCGGTAAAAGTAACAAGATCCAATCCAATCAGCATCTTGGCCAGGCCAAGGCGACTAATCTTGTGCAGATCGGGAGCCTCATATCCGCAGCCGATGTCTACTACAATGCAATCCTTTCTGAGGACCCGTTTGACTGTGTCTTCATATATCTGGTAAGGATGCTTGCTTCCAGCATAAAACCTATCCTTTAGTCTCTGGCAATTCGGATTCATCCTTGCGGCCCGACTATAAGTTTATCAAAAAGACTCATCTTAACCGGCCATCGATAATTAGCGCTGACGTAATCGCGCGCGCGGGCGCCAAGCTTCTTCCGATGGTCCGCATCGCCCAGCAGGGCCGCTATATTCTCTGCAAAGAGGTCCTCACGATCGCTCAGCAGAAAATGCTCTTCCGGCATGGCCTCTATGCCCTGTGCGGCATTGGGCGTGGCGACGACCGCTTTTCCCATGGCCATGGCTTCGAGCACTTTATTCTGAATGCCGCGCGCGATACGCAGAGGAACAACGCAAACATCGGCTTCGCCGTAATAGGGCCTGATATCCTCCACGTAGCCGGTCACACGGACGGACAACCCGTCCTGAAGATCGAGAATGTTTTTGGGCGGGTTGCGGCCGACAATCAAAAACCGCACATCCGGGACCTTTCTTCGGACGCGCGGGAGAATTTCCCCGCAAAACCACCTGACCCCATCTTCATTTGGGTAGTAATCCATAGCTCCGGTGAAAACGAGAACAGGAGAGCGGTCCCGGCTGCTCTCCGAATCGGGACCGGCGGAACTGCCGTTGCCGATGGGGCAGGTGAAATCGGGGTTAAAGTAATCGTGGTCCACCCCATTCGGGATAACGCTGATATTATTGACGCCTGGATTGTTGCTTTTAAAAATAGCCGCTTCTTTTTCGGAGACAAACACCGAATGATGAAAGGATTCGGCTACTACCCGCTCATATCCGGCCAATCTGCGTTTCTCACGGGCATATACGAGAGATTGCGGAAAGGAAGACCGCCTCGCATACTGGTCCCATTTGTCCGAATCGACATCGCAGAAATCCATTATAAGACGGGTCCCGCCGGCGGGCCGTGAACGGAAAACGTATTCAGCCATGGGAGAAGAGAAACACAGGACACAGTCATAGTGCGCGCCGGACAGCCACTTATCGACGGTGCGCCGGACCGACGGGCAATAGAAATAGCCGACTGAAAGCGATTTTCCAATTAATGCCCAAGCGACGGCCCTGAGCTTTGCATGAGTCTTGTTCAGGGGCCACAGGAAGACTTTATTGCAATACCTTTTAAGGTCGCCTTCGTATTGCATGTCGGCGGGATCGTCCACGAGGCATGCAAGATCTATCTCGTGAGACCCGGAAAGGTACCTGATTTCGTTAAAAGACCGGATCTTATCGCCCTTATTCGGCGGATACGGAATCCGGTGGGCGAGATAGAGGATTTTCATTGGATGCGCTTCACGGTATATATTTTACAATTTGCGGCCCGATACACTTCGTAAACCACAATGGAAGCTTTTTCCAAAGTTCAATCCGGGATTTGTATTTGGGGTTGCTGGGATTTATCTCCGGCAGGGTGTTCATCCTGTGCAGGTAATACTTGTAGGGCAGGGGGGCCGGCTCGAACCCCCAGTGCCGCTTGAAATTGAACGGCCCGGTTTCTTTCTTGCTCCTGCCGAAATCAAACACGCGGCAGCCCCTGTCAACGGCGTCGCTCATGAGCGCCCAGTAGAGAAAATCATTTGCTGCATAATCCCGGGATTCGGTGTACGCCCCGGAGTAATATGGAATCATTTCGTCCTTAAACAGGAAACTGAGAACGCCCGAGAGCGGATTTCCCTCTTTTCTTATAATGAGGATAAAACAGGAGTCCTGGAATTCATCGAGCAGCTTTGCCAGGTAGCGCTTTGGGAACACAGGGGTGCCAAGACTTCGGAAGTTATAGGCAAGAAGATCGTAGAATTCCCCGAGCAGTTCCCTGCCTCCGAAAACCGGCTCAAGGCCCTGGGAGATGCCAAGCCGGATCATTCGCCTGGCCTTTCGCGGAATCGCCAGCATGTTGGCTTCCTTGTCCGGAAGCAGGTCTTTTTTAAAGATGTAGTAAAGGTCTTTGGAGGGCAGTTCCGGCAGGCCGTTGTCGCCGCTTCGTATCTCCATGTAGTCCAGATCGTGCGAACGGGTGAGTTCAACTGCTTTATCGAAGAGTGCCCTTTCGGTTATCGGATCGTCAGCCAGGATCCCGCCGTATGCAGCAAAAGGTATGGACACCAAACACTTGCCGAAAAGAAAGCTCTTGATCAAAAAGAGGGGGAAAACTCCGCAAATTCCAGCGCCGCAGACTGACCGGGAGTACTGCGGCTGTTGGGACTTTCCCTGTTCATGTTCTGCAATCAAATAGAAATGGCTGTGGCCGAAAGAATCCTCGACGACTTTTTTCCAACCGCTAAGGTGGAAAAAAGTCCCCTTCGGATGTTTCAGGACAAAGTCGTCCCACGATTTCCGGTCGCCGGTTTGATAAAACCTTACATTCATCGATAGCCCCGGTTGTTTTTCACCGATATTCGGACAGCAGTATGAGGCACGCACGTTGCCCGCGGCCGGGGGCACCGGAAGCAGGGCAGGGTGGAAATCCCCATTTTACGAGTTGGGCTGGCTCGGGCGCGACGATCCGCCCCCGTGCGGCATCGTTACAGGAAAGAAATAATAAATTGAGCCCGGTAGAGGATGGTTAAGTCTTTTTCGCTACAGCCTTCGATATATGAACTCAGGGATGTGGTAGCGTCTTTTGTTCAGGACGACCCCCAGGATATTTCCTCCAACGTTCTTTATCCTGCTGACCGTTCCACGAACCACCCTCCATCCCGTGCTCTCCGCCCCGACAACGACAACGACGCCGGTGGTCCTGGGCGCGATGGCGAGCCCGTCGGGCGACATGTTAAGGGGAGGAGAATCGATCAAAATCAGTTCAAACCGCTCCCAGAGCTTTTCCTGGTAACTTTGGAACTTGGGTGAATCGAATATCTCGGGGGTGTAGGTAGCGGTGTTGGACGATTGCCCGACGAAGAGCGACCGGTCGACCTGGTGGAAACAGCCCCATAACAGGTCTTTGTTGATAATGGATTCCTGCCAGCCGTGGGGCGAGTAAAAATTGAAATGCACGTGGTGGCTGGGCTGCGAGCGGTCCGCGTCGAGCAGGAGCACTGACTTGCCGATTGTCGCTGCCGCCGTTTTTGCGAACTCCCGCACGATCGTTGAGGTGCCCTCGCCCTGGCGAGAGCCGATGAACTGAAGGACTCGCTTGTCAACATCCGGAAGCAGGGAGTCTATATTCTTGTACAGACACAGCATTTCTTCTTCTCTGCTTACCTGCGGCCGGGTGACTAAAGACTTGTGCTTAGGCACAGTCACAAGCTTGTTGGCGCCCGTTTTATTGCGATATGCATGTTGAAGCGCTTCGTAGATCATACCCATAATAACTTCCTCCTGTACTTGGCAACAGCCGAATTTGTACAATAAAAAAGGATGAATGTCAATGACGATGCATGACCGGCTCTGGCTGACGTTCATTTTAGCGGCGGGAAGACTATCTTTTCGCCAATGCCGATCAAATTGATATCGTGTATTTGGGGATTGAGAGGGGCGACCGAATCCATCAGCCCTCTTCTGCACACTTCTTCAACACTGATGCCGTAAACTTCTGCGGCGATCCGTATAAGGCTGTCTCCTTTTCTTGTAGTGCGAATCGTTATCGCTTCCTGCGATCCGCGAGGCTTCATTTCTGCCGCGGATTTCGGAAACGCGGCCGCATGATCCGCTTCCAGGCTTGCCTGCTGAACGGCAGGCGGCGGCCCGCCTTTACCGGCATCGGTCCAGGAGGCGCCGGGAGAAGTCATGTCGACTCTCACCTCAGGAGTTGGCCGCCCCTCAGGTCTTTTTTCAGGGGTCACCTTGCCGTTCTCATTTGCAGGGTGGGCAGCCGGCGAGGCTTGCATATCAGACACGGGAGCGAGTTCTTCCGGAGCAATAGCCTGCTGGGGAGGGTCCCGTTCTGCGTAGCCCGCATCTGCGGTTCCTTTAGCCGCCGCAGCCGGGTCAGGTTTTGCGGGGCCCCCCGAAGGATTCCTCGCCGGGCTGATGGGCTTTTTTGTCCGGTGCAAGGTCAACCCGACTGCTGTTTGAGCGTCATTTAACAGGGTTGGCGGCCATATCCATGCCATCAGGGCCAGGATCGCGGCTACAGCGCCCAAAACGACGGCCCATCTTAATCTGAACCCTGGTTTTCCGTTACGCTTCAGGTCCGCGATTACTTCCCGGACCATATTTGCGGTGACGGGTTTTCGCTGAGCGCCATAGCCCATTATGAGAGCGTTATCGGAGATGATGTTGATGGAACGGGGAATTCCTTTGGCCGCCCTGATTATTTCGAGAGCTGCGCCCCTGGTGAAAATGGGCGTCCTGACTCTTGCCGCCGTTGACAACCTGAACTTTATATATTCAATGCTTTCAGCTTCGGTGAGAGGCGAGATGGTCGAGTAGATGGCAATGCGCTGCCTTAACTGTCTCAGCTCATTGCGCTCCAGGGTTCGTTCGAGTTCCGGCTGCCCGACGAGGACGATCTGGATCAGCTTGTCTTCGGGTGTTTCCAAATTGGAGAGCATGCGAAGATTTTCCAGTGTCTCCACGGGCATGTTTTGCGCTTCATCGACGATCAGGACAACGTTGCGGCCTTCCAGGTACTCCTCTATCAATTTGCTTTGGATGGCTTCGAGCATTTCGAAGTCGCCGGTTTTTGAATCCCCAATTCCCAATTCCCGTGAAATAAACTTGAGAACGCCCTCAAAGGAGAGCTTTGGGTTGAATGTGTAGATGATTTTGGTCTTTTCTTCGTCAACAGACTCAAGAAAGGACCGAATGATTGCCGTTTTCCCGACTCCTACCTCGCCGACAATGGCGATAAACCCCTTTCTTTCTTCCACTCCGTAAATGACGGAGCCCAGGGCCTGTTTATGGCTGGGGCTAAGGTAGAGAAACTCGGGGTCCGGCGTGATATGAAAAGGACATTTTTTGAGATGGTAGAAGTCAGTGTACATGGGTTAATCTTATGAAGCTCCCAACGGGACGGTGGCAAGTACCGGAAGACCCAGGCGGGCCTCCACTCCTTCGGGGGTCCTGAGTCCCTGGGACAGGAATTCAAGAAGATAGGCCAGGGCAATGCCGGCGGCGATTCCCAGCAGCCCGGCAATAACGAAATATATCCAGATGTTGAAAGTCTTGCTGACAGGTCTGGCCGGCGGGACAGCGGCCTGGATGACCGTAACGCTGGGCATTTCCTGGCGGCCGATGTCCTGCGAGATCCTGAGTTCTTCCACTTTGTTCGCGTAGACTTTGTAATACTGTTCGTTATGCTCCTTCTCACGATGCAGCTCGTTCAGCCTCTTTTCCTGCGAGCCAAGATCGTTTATCTGCTTCTGATAGTTCGCCAGTTCCTCTTTCAGGTTCGCAATCTTGGCCTCGGCAGCGCTAATGTTTGCTTCAACTCCACTTTTCTCATCTTCCAAGCTCTGGGAAGCAAGATTACTGCTTCGTCCGTTGGAGTTTTGCTTCGCGTTCTTTGGGGGAGCCTCTTCCTTCTTTATAAGTTCCTCCATTGCCTTGATTTCATTACGGACATTTATAACGAACTGGTTGCGCTCGGTGTATTTTGTAAGCAACTCCACCTCATTCTCCCGAAGTTGAATCAGCTTCGTTTTTAATAGCCTTATTTCATCACTGCCAAGATTGCCAAGGCTGTCGCCACTGTTTTCATTTATTGAGACGGAACCTATTACTTGCGGGACAAGTTTGAGCTGATTACTAAGGATTGTAAGGGTCGCCCTTAATGTTTGCACCTCATCCTGCTCCGTCGCTATCGTTTCCTCAATTTGCGATTTCTTCTTAAGAAGAAAATCCATTTGTTTGTCAAAAGAATAGAAACCGTAGTTGCGCCGGAAAGTTTCCAGCTTTTCTTCGGATTCCCTGAGCTTCTGACGAAACTCGGCCAGTTTCTGTTCAAGGAAAAAGACTGCTTTGGGATCGCGCAGGACTTCGTTGCGCTTCTCCATATAGTAGTCAACCAGGAGGTTGACCACTCTGGCAGCGATTTCCGGGTCCTTATGCCGAAATGAAACTTCGATAAAATTCGAGCTGCGGACTTCGTTGACAGCGAGCTTCTTAGCGAAGGCGATTATGGCGGCTTCCATCGGCGGCAGGTTGTCAGGCGGATGCGCCACAATATCCGGGTACATTCTCTCGAGTCCAACCGTGGAAATGATCCTCTGCGTCAGATCCCTGCTTTTAAGGAGAATAATCTCGGAGGTAAAAATATCTTCCCGCCCGATAGAAATCGGCGTCTTGGTGGTTCCCAACTCGGGGTCGCTGTATTCTCTGCCGGATTTTACCATCAATACGGATTTCGCCTCGAAGAGGGACGGGAGAAAATGGTTGATGGCAAAATATGCAAGAGGCGCGAGCATGATAGAGAGAATAAAAAGAGCCGCTACTTTGTACTTATGTTTGAAAATGATGGCTAAGTGGTCTCTTAGATTGTGCTGTATACCACCGCCTTCCAGGATGGGCGACACCGAGTAAGGCGTCAGGATCCCGGCGCCGGTCATTTGACGTTTGTAGTTGATGATGGTATTTTCGTCCATAAGGTGTCCCTGAATTGTTAAATTAGACTTAGACCTTATATAGCTCCGCCAACTCGATTACACAATATATCGCGGATCGAACTAAAAACTGTGCGGGTCCTGAAACTATGAGCTCAAAAATTTGAGCAAATCCAATACGCAAACGTCTTATGCCGGTGCAGGCAGATTACAGTCCCCCGCACCTAAAGGCAAATCCTCTAACACCTGTCAGAAGCAGCTTCTTTGGTTTGATTCTCAAATCGGCCTTAATTCGCACGACATGGTGCATTCGTCTACTCCGGTATGAACTTTGACAAAAAGGGATAAAAGCAGCGGATGAACTCTATCTGCGTCTTCAGGGCCGCATCGGGATTCGGTAAAGCGCGTCCGCTTATGCGGATAAGGGCGCCGTCGGTCCGGTTTCGCTTTATCGAATCCCACATGAGATAGACTTTAACACTATACTCGTTTGCGAGTTGTCTTCCCCTGCCTTGATACCAGAACAAAAAAAGCTCTTTTTCGTTGCCTTTTTCCATAAGATATCTATTTACCGGCAGTTGCCCGGAATTGCTGCCGGGTACATCCAGCATTATGGAACTCGTTTCGAGCGGAAACCAGCCCGCGCCGGGCAGGCACTGCCGGGGAGAATGATTTGTCTTACCCTCTTTTTGAGTTTTGAAGTATCCTATGTACAAAGTGAGGAATTCGCCCTTGCTGTTGGTATAAGAGCGCACCAAATAATCGTCCACCTGGAGAACGGCCAGGGACGCGTCATCAATCCGCTGCTCTTCAAACAGCTTCCAGTCTCCAATCCTGGAGGGGAAGTTCTCGAGAGACCTGCGGGGTAAAGCCGCTTCCTGTGAGCTCGGGATGTAATTTAGAGCAACGGCCAGGATAAGTACGAATATGACGATCATGAACCGGTACATTCTTAATTCTTTCTCTCCGCGTCTCTGCGTAAAAGGCAGATCATTTTCGATCCGGGAACACTCTGGACAGAAACACACCGAGCCCATAGAACGCGGTTGCGGCTATCAAAAAGAGGATACACCCCAATAACTCATGGAAGCGCCCCTCGGCTACACGCGCCCCGTAATGATATGAGAAAAAGGCGGTAGCCAACACCCTGAGGATGTTAGCGAAAATGGCGAGGGGCACAGCAAAAAGAACGACCAGGACCCTCTGCCAAAGAATTTTATTTGTGAAATAAGCAAATAAAGTTCCAACGAATACAGATGATATCATAAAGCGAATTCCGCTGCAAGCTTCGGCGACGTTTAACGTGACGTTGGGAAGATGAATGTAGTTGCCTTCAAGCAGCACTGGAACGGCAAGCACACTCAAGGATTCGGCGGCGCAGCGTGAGACGAAAAGCTGCAGAGGGAAAGTGATTTTCTGTATCAATATTGACGGAAGTGGGACCATTAAGAGAAGAAATGCAAGAGGAAATGCAATTGATCTTAAATGATCCTTTCCTAAGAGGAACATTACGATACCACCAATTACGAATATGATAGATATACGCTGAGTAAAATACTCAGCCGCATACCGCCCGAAAAGAAAAAGAATCAATCCCGATGCCAGGAGCAGCAACCCCCAATTGCTGGGAACAGGCGGTTCCGCCAATCTCTTCCTTCTTTCCCATACAAAATATAGACTTATCAGCGGGACCAGGAAACCGTGAGAGTAATCGGGAAGATTTATCCAGTCATTAACTAGAAGCGCTAATGTTTTATAGTAGAGAATGGCTACAAGAATAAAGCTGAGTGCCAAGCCCGTCATGATAGAACGGCTTCCAAAGGTCTGTGCGGTATTTGTCGTTTTCCTTTTTTTCATAATCGCCAAAGTATTCATCTTTAAATTTCCCGGACCGATTCGCCCTCAGTAATCCGGCCGATGTATCCCCGGCAGGTGAGAAACCGGCAGCCGCTGAACGCCCTTAAGAAATCGCACAGTTTGGAAGCCGTCACATCAAGATTCATGTAATGTCTGAATCTGAAAGAAAAGGGCAGTCCTTTTACCCTCGGTTGCTCGGGATCGATCTCCCACGGGTGCATGTAAAAAAGATAAGCGCCCTGCTTGCTTATTATCGACCCAACGGCTTTCTTGAACAGCCAGATCGGCATGAAGCGGAAATAGCCTCCTCCGCCCATAGGTATCGTATATTTTCCTATCTTCAAATTGCTTATGGGGAGTTCGTAGAGAGAGGGCAGGACGTGGTTGGCAATGCCGTGAGCATTTTGGACAAGGTCGATCCGTCCGTACCGTTTATGTGCTGAAAAAGAGTTGTAGCTCGAGTCGTAGGTGTAGCCGCACTCCTCGATAAGTTTGAGGGCCTCAGGCATGATTGAAAAGCTTGGCGCCCTGTAACCATGTACTTCCGAGCCGATAATATCTTCAAGGATTTTCTTGCTCTCGGATAAATCGACTCTCAAATCTTCTATCGAGCATTGAGAACACAGATTGTGATACAGTCCATGCGAGGCTATTTCGTGTCCGCGAGCGGCTATCTCTCGCACCAGGTTCGGCAGTTGCCTAGCCAGCCATCCCAGTACGAAGAAGGTGGCCTTAGGGGGGCCGCACGTCGATGCCGCGGAATCGTCCCTGCCGTTAAATGCGCGGTCCAAACAGTCGAGAAGCCGTCTTGTGCTTTTTTCTACGCGCAATTCGCAGCGGGGCCATGAGGAGAAGGGAATACACTTTTTAAGATTCTCAACCTGGAACCAGTCTTCGACATCGAATGTCAAGAGAATGGATTTGGACATCTACCTTGCCCCCTCGCCCATCATTATCACACCGACAGTCTTGAGAAGGATTTGAAGGTCCTGCAAAATGGACATGTTCTTTATGTAGTACAAATCATATTCGAGTTTTCTGAGAGCGTCTTCAACAGAGGCGCCGTAAGGGTACTTGATCTGTGCCCAGCCGGTTATTCCTGGTCTGATGGTGTGGCGTACACAGTAATAGGGGATATGCTTGTCGAGTTCTTCAACGAACTCCGGCCTTTCAGGGCGCGGCCCGATCAGTGACATATCTCCGGTAAACACATTCCATATCTGGGGCAGTTCATCGATTCTGAAAATGCGTAACCATTTCCCGACTCTGGTGACCCTCGGGTCTCTTTTCTGTGCCCACTTTGCACCCTGCTGTTCCGCGTTGAAATACATAGACCGAAATTTGTAGAGCGTAAAGGGCTTGCCGCCGATACCGATCCTTATCTGCCTGTAGAAGACCGGGCCGGTGGAATCGATTCGGATTGCCAGGGCGGTCAGAGCAAGAATCGGCAGCGAAAGAAATAACATAATCGCGGCGCATACGAAGTCGAAGATTCGCTTGATCTTTTGAACGTATT
The DNA here is from genome assembly GCA_035624985.1 of Syntrophobacteraceae bacterium. Taxonomy (GTDB): domain Bacteria; phylum Desulfobacterota; class Syntrophobacteria; order Syntrophobacterales; family Syntrophobacteraceae; genus SbD1. The sequence continues at coordinate 16,416 of DASPQK010000163.1, forward strand.
CCTTCGAAATCAGGTGAAATCCGTCTGCATAAACGAACCACTGGTCTTCCACGTGCCTCACAGGGATCCTTCCCGCGATCTTCTCGCAAAGACTCGGCAGGTCGAAGACTTCTCTTCCGGAAAGCCGTGCTTCCAGTATGCTGCGGGCGATTCTCGCCGACCCGTTGCCTTCCATTGCAAGAACCACTGCCTTGACACCCCTCTCATGGACGACATCGCACAGTTTGTCGGTGGTGCCCAGCACGGGGCGAGACCCGTTTTCACTGCCCCCGTGCCTTGACGGGTCATCGTCCAGGAAACCTACTACGCTAAACTGAGAATGCGGGGATCTCAACAGTTGGAGTGCGGATTCACCCTTCTCGCCGGTCCCAATGATGAGGGTCGGAACTTTGCTTTTCGAAAATTTAAATATATTACGGTAAATAAGCCGCCAGGCGGTCAGCATAATCCAGGCCGCTACGGCTTGTATGGCCAGCACCCCTCGTCCATACTCCCACTGAGGCACCAGGTAAGAACAGATCGCTGCAGCCATAAGAGCCAATATTACGGAAAAGGTGATCCTTAAGATGATCTCCTTAGTACGAAGAACCCTTTCCATGTTGTAGAGATCGAAAATATGGAGAGAGACAAAATACCATATTGTCAAGGAACAATATGCGCCTACATGCGCCGCAAAAATGCCGTTCGTGGCGCCGAGGCGGACCCGGAAGCCGGCAAGTTGAGCAGCCGTGATGAGAAGCAAATCTATCAGGCCAAGAAACAACGGTCCACCGAGCAGAGATTTCGCGAGAAAGGCGAAACCGTTTACCTTGCCTGGAATCGGTTCCGGGTCATACGTAGGCAACTTCAGCCAAGAATTGCCATTCTTCCATTTTTTCTTTTTCGTGATTGATTCAAAATCTGTCCTGATTGCAGCGGCGACATCGGGGTCGATCTCCTTAGACAAACTCTTCGTAAACTTGGCCAGAATCATTTTACTGGCCTCAATCGGGTTTGAATCTCCTATTTCACTCACCACAACGCCAATTATCGAATTTGACTTGTACCAGCCTTTAATATCGGTCTCTCTAAGTATGTCGCACAGCAACCGGCTTATCTTTGAAATTGTTTCGACCCATTTTGTGTTGGCCGATAAATCGCTGATATCGATAAGCATCAATAGCGAAGGATTTCCGGAGCGTTCCGTTCTTTTCTTTTCCAACGACAGCAAATGATGGAAATATTGCTCTTTCAGGAATATAGACCCATCGGCCTCCCCCCCGTAAGCCAGGTCTAAAGCAGAACTGCTGCCTGCATGACCCATACCGGAACTGGGAATATCCACCTTGGATGTATCTCTCACGGCTTTTAGTTATCTACCTCCCTGACATCATTCCAAACCAATACCCGGACCAGACCTCTTTTCCCCGAGATAATAATCCGACGAGGAATAAGAACCCCGCAGGGCGGGGCATGAAATTCACCCTACACAGAGATATATGTGCAACCCCCAAAAGGGGCAGCCCTTGGCCGCACTTGCATGCTTTTACCTTTTCCCGGTTGTTAGTCATTCTTCGAGCCGTTCTTTCTTTTCTTCATGCTTTATGTATTTCTGAATCTTGTCTGCATTGAGCTCACCAGTGTCGCTACAATAGCCCTGGGCCCAGAAATGATTCCCCAGTACGGGTTTTTTCGCAGCTGATGGGATTGCTCGAGCATCTTAGTTTAATCTACTTTTGACCTCCCAACAGGCCCATCAAATACGATATCGTTAGCTTAGGCGGGATCATGACACTCAGGTTACCATGGTCCGTCTCTGGGGTCAGTTCCGTGATCTTGCAACCTGCATAGCCACTGATCGCCTGGATTCCCGTGCAGGCCGCCTCCTTGGTTAGCCCAGCCTAATACTCTGTACCTGTAGAGGTACTTGGGAACCCATCCAATGTGGTATTGGCAGTGCCATGCCGTGTGTGTGATAGTTTCCAAAATCCGCTCCCTGCCGCATTCTCCCATCGAGTTTGCGGCAACTCTTAACAGGAGATAGTAACTGGCAGCATCGTGGTCAAGCCCATTGGGAACAGTATAACTGCCCCGCATTACGAGGCCCACAGGGCGCAGGCTTCCGCGTTGGACTTGATGTCCCTGATACAGGAAATAATTTTTTCAGTAAAGGGTGATTTTGAGGGGGATAAATTGGGTAAACTAGATACCCAATCTACGAGTTTTTTGATTAATTATCGAACCTTGGTGATGAGCAGCATGGCGCCGGTCATAAAGCAGCAAAAATGACCGCTTAGGAATTGGACCGGCAGGGCCCTTAGGCATAGGTGTGCGTAATTGTCGTCGGAGTACACACGAGAGAGACGGGGGAGCGTGTTATGCTCCACCCGGCGGCCATTGATAATTTCTTTGCCCATGCTTCAAAATTTGCACCGTATACCTGTTTTCTATTCCTTCCCATTTGTAACGGACGACAGAAAGCCGGCCCCCGAAGTCTATCTAATCGGGGGTCGGATGTCGGAAGACAGAGAAAAACATCCCATGGGCCGTAAGATCGTGTCAACTTTCTTTTGACGCTTGCTATAGTCCGGTTTCCGTGATTTTTCATAGGGCCCAAAGCCCCGTCAGATCTTGAGGCCGCTTTTCGTTTATGGACAGTTGACGGGTTTTGCACCAGTGACAGCAGCTTAAGAGACGCCCTGCGCGGGTGCTTTTCGCCCCGCTCCCATTGGCTCACTAATCCGGTCGTAACGTTCAGATACTTTGCGAATACCGCTTGACTGACCCCTTCACTTTTCCGAACTTCCGCGATCTCTTTGGCCGAAAGCTTTTCGACAGTCGTTAGGCAGGGGGCATCGAAATCGCGCATCGTCTTCGCGTCAATCAGTCCGATCCGGTGAAGTCCTTGCGCCGTTTCATGCAACGCTTCCAAGGGCTCACTTCGATATTTCTTCGCCATTGTAATTCACCTTCTCTAGCTCGCCTTCGCTTGCAGCTTTAGCTATAGGGAGAAGTCCTTGGCGGCTCTTGCTTCGTTATGCCACGTCAATAACATAAGGTTTATGTTTCTTCGGCCGCCCGCCCATCTTGCCGTTTATCCTTGAGGCGGCCGTTTTTGCCGCCGAGGTTGAGCTACCGCCTGTCTTGCCCAACTGCGCGGCCATCCATTTCCTAGATCCCATGAAGCCCTCAAGCAAGCCTGGCAGGTAAAGATCAGCATCGAGAGCGGGGAAATGGATGCCGAAACCTGACGGTGAAATCTCGATCTTAGAGAGCTGTTCAGGTTTTGCTTTTTCGAGCCCCTGCGCGTCATGCGGCTTGAACATGATCGACAGACCTGTGCTTAGGTCGATCACCACGCGTCCGGCGCGGGCATCATAGTGAGCCGCAATCGCAATGGGCGTGCTCGCCTGTTGCTTTGCTGCTCGTGCCTTTGCCGCTTCGATTTCGCTTTTATGGTCAGTCATGAATCCTGCTCCATTCGGCGCATAGGTGTGCTGTTTTCCCTTCGAGCGCCGCCTTGATTTTCGAAAGCTCGTTTGCCGGAAAGCCATAATTCTCCCACAACTCCGCCGTGCCGTCAGGACAATTCAGCTTTAAAACGGCTTCACAGTCCTTGCCTATGACATGCACATGGGGCCGGCCTGCGGTCGTTCGGGTAGATCACCACACGCAAGCTGGCAAGCTTGTCAACCGCAGGCATTATACCACAAACCTAAGCGTTTGGGTTACGTTTTTTTAAAAATCCTCAATTTTTTAAAGCCTTCAGAGTATTATGGCTCCTGCCCTGCTGTCAAATACAGTTCCTTGTCAATCCGCGCCGTTGTGATCCTTGCCGATTTTGTCCTGATCCCGACCAGGCCCAGCCCGCACGATCTCCGCGCCGTAGGGCGCACGGTTGAGCTTGCCGCCGAGGGCTGCCGCCCGTTCGCCTTTGCCGTGACCCAGGCCAAGACAAACAGCCGCTTGACTGTCCAGGCATGGCCGCACTATGTGAACATTGCGTTGTCGCTCCGGCTGTAGTCCACAACCGCGTGGACTACGCAGCCTCGATGATCGACGGGCGCACCGTTCTTGAAATTGACCCGCGCGGGCGCAGCGCAGGCGAAATTGTTGACCTTTGGGCTTTCGTTAAAGGAAAAATTAACGAAAGCACGATAGCACGATAGAAAGAAGGAAAGAAAAATGCCAAGCAAGAAAACCGCAATAATCAGAAAATTATCCCCAGCTTAGTGTGAGAGGCAACACCCAATGCTGATTCTTTGGGTCATGAAGCAGCCCCTAAGCATGAGGTTGTGGCTGGTCGTTTTGGTGACTTTTCATGTAGGTGCGCAAAATCGCGTTGATCCTTGTTTGATAACCGCGCTGCTTTCTGAACCATTCAAGCAAATCAGCGTCAAGTCGTATGGTCACAACTTCCTTGCGGCGTGGCAAGATAACCTTGGCATCCTTCCAAAAATCTTCATCCGTGGGATGCACATCAGGATCGGACACGACAGCCTCATGCACTTGAGCATCGCTCATGGTGCGCAGCCTTTCCCAATCCGTACCCTTAGAGGGTTTCAATTTTCTTCCGGTAGTATCGCCTTTCATGAGGTTCTGCCCTCCATGCCGATATAATGCGGCGTTCACCACCGCTTCTGTCCGTGTAGATCACGGTGATTTCCAAGCCATTCACAAGGCCGATTGCGTACACGCGGACTTCACCATAATCGAAACGATCATCAATCCGTTCGAGTGTCGGCCCCTCAAAAATCCGTTTGGCATCCTCGAAAGCAATTCCATGCCTGCGGATGTTTTTGCGGTTCTTTTCCTCAGTCCAAGTATATCGCATTGGAAGTATTTACACAACGTAAATACGATTTGCAAGGTTCTTTTTCGTATGCATCATGGTATTTTTTAGCCGTTCACCATTTTGTCCAGTTTTCGGGTCTTGGGACACACCGCAAACCTGCGCCCCGTCTCAAGGCCGACTTTGGAAACCAGACTTTTTGATCATTGACTATTCTCGCGGGCCGCGATAGAGCGGAATCCAGCGCCCTACTTTGAGGCTGGCTTCAGACATGGGACATCTTGATCCCAATTCTCCAGTTTCTAATCTATGTAGCAATGTCAGGAACGAGAGCCCCGTCCTTTTGAAGCTCAGCGTGCTGGCAGGGTTGTGGCGGCCCAAATTGAAAACCTTCCCGGCTAGGTTTGAAACCCGGGCAATCCCATTGTAGGAATTGTCCGCAAGAACATTCGTGCTCCGCGTGCGTGCCTTTATTTGGGTCAACTTTGTAATCAAATATCGAGTGACATTTCGGACAGGCCAATCTTTGCATTGCCTCACCCCTCTACCGACGATTTTTTCTCAATTTTTTCAAATAAATCTACTAATTTGTCTATACCCAACCCTTCAACCAAATCTACCAACTTATCTATACTCATACCTACAATTCCAAGACCATAAAGCATTAAGAGGCCCAATACTAAATATGCCCAATTTTCAGAGTGAAATGCACCCTCCCAATATAACAATAACCCCAATACAATGATGAACCCAGCCCAGCATCTTAATTTATTGTCATCGCTCAACTTATTTCTCCTTTCATTTTCTTGCACTAAGAGTTCTTTTCTTTAACTGGAGACTTTGATACAAAATGGCTAGTACTTGCTTGCAAAAGTGCGCGTAACAATCACTCGTGTTCGTCACCCCGGCAGGGTTTTTGAGCCGGGGTCCAGGGGGTTCCTGAGGTGAGATCAGAGCTGGATTCCGGCTTAAAGCATGCCGGAATGACGTGTTTAGAGTACCTCTAAAACGTTGCGCTAATTTATGCAAGCAATTATTAGTGAGAGAGGAACACACCAACAAAATTGAGAAAAATCGGCAAATAAAAGCAATACCATGCCGCCCCGCTCGGCGCCCTTTGAAATCGCCCTCCAACGGCTTCACTGCTACGGCTCGATCATAAAATCGAACCTTTTTATCGACTCTTCCGTCATTCCACCCAGCTTTACCATTGCCTTGGCGGTAAAGAGCCTGAATGTTCCGACACATTTCGCGCAAAGCGTATTTTCCCCTTTATAAAGCCGGCCCTCCACCGTGGCCTCTCGTTTTCCCCCGACTTCAACCACCCTCCCTTCCACCCGTATTTCTTCGCCGATGTGAATAGGTTTGTGGAATTCGATGGTCATTGTCAGGGTGACGGCAAATTTCTTCAGGAAGTGGATCGCAGTCCAGGCCATGGTTTCGTCAAGTATTGTCGCAAGAATGCCCCCATGAACCTGATTATCCCATCCGCAGAGGTGGTTCGGCACGGTCAGCCACGAGAAAAGCGCCTCGCCGTCAGTGAAGAATTTCATCTGTAGACCGGAAGCGTTAGTAGAGCTGCATCCGAAACAGTCATGATTTCCCGGATTTGTAAGCGGTCTGAGACTACCGCTTTTGTCCATCGATCCTCCCCCGAAATTCTACCGGTCCCTCACGACATGCTGTATTCCTGTCAACGGCTCACCCGCCTGGAGTCTATAGCGCACGCAATCCCGTCCAGCCACAAGCCCATTAAGTAGCCTTCTTCCATCTAACGGTAAGCGTTTCTCCACCCCTGCCCCAGTTATCCGTATCTACCTCGTCAATCACGACGGAAACCGTCTCCGGGTCCTTGCCGAGGACGTCAACCAACACCTGCGTCATTCCTTTGATAATCCGGGCTTTCTGATCGGACGTGGCACCGGGTGCGGCGCCCGCTTTCGCTATTTTGACTTTCACATAAGGCATGAGAATTCCTCCACGGTCAGCGCGGTCCATGGCTCTCAACCGGCATCGGCCGGTTTAGGCACTTTCCTTTTACGGCGACTCCAGCCCAAAGTTATGAAACCTTTTTCTTCCGAAGTTTCGTCCGATTCGGCTTCCTCGCTGTCGCCGTCTCACTTGCCGCGTGAGCTTCAGCTTCAGCCTTCGCCTGCCTTTTCGCATCCATTGCCTTCCTGAGATTCTCCGGCAACCCTCTCTTTTTTGCGGCTTTGCTCCAATCTTTTGTCAAAGATTTTGCGGCCAGCGGGGTTTGCATACTGAAACCATATTTTTTTCTATACTCTTTGGTGCTTATGCCGTGGATCACCAGGTGTTTCTGTGTAAGCCACTTCATCTCGGCGCCGCATTCGAGACAGATTACCTTATCTTCTTGAATTGAATTTTGCGGTTTGAGTGCAGGTTTCTCTCTGAGTCCTTTTCGAATTGCTTCTACAGCGACAGGCGTGCCGGCTGCAGCTGTCTCCGGCGCCGCCGGTTTGGCCGCCCTGGCTTTCTCCTGCCTTCGCGCCTCCATGTATTTTTTCAGATTCTCAGGCAGTCCTCTTTTTTTCGCTCTTTTGCTTCTCGCCCTGGTCAAAGATTTTGCAGCCAGTGGCATCCGCATCTTGAATCCATATTTCTTTCTGTACTCTGTCGGGTTCATTCCATGAAACGTCAGGTGCTTTGGCGTGAGCTGAGTCATAGCAGCGCCGCATTCAAGGCAGATCACTCTATCGTTCTGGATGGAATCCTCCGGCTTGAGTGCTTTGGCCGGCGCCGATTCTTGTGTTTTGGGCAGCGCGATCTCCCCGCATTCGGCACCCTGTAGTTCTTTGAGAGTCGTGAAGACCTGCCGAAGTGATGATGAGATTTCCGCGGCTGTCATGGAGGTTAAGGATGCCTGGGTCTGGACGATCTCTGATGCGATTTCAATGAGCTTTTTTGGCATTGGGCCGCTCCTTGCGGTTTCTATAGGTTGAAAGCTTTAGGCGTAGTCTATATCTGATGCTTTTCATCATTCAAGAATTTCTTTAACTCCAGTCCATGCTTATACAGAGTGCAGATATCCTTAAACAAATCAGAAACTCCCCCTGTGATCTCGCCGTGCTTCGATGGATAGTAATTTTCCGTTTCCCGGCAAGCATCGCCCTCGATCGTCTCATGTCCTCTGAATCGAAGCGAGCAGTCAATCTAAGCCATGTTTCCACTCCTGACTGACTCAGAGAGATGCTATGAGAACGATTATTGGATTATAGGCATTGCCGTATGGGTTATGGGTCCATTGCCGGGAATCCTCTTTAAATGAACCGGCCCGAGCATACAGGAAAGGATTTAAGTATTCAATCAATTAATGACTTAGGACACTAATTCAAAATTTTAACAGTATGCGCTCCCTTTAGCTTTTCGTTCAATGTGATCCACAGCTCCGACAGGTCAGGGCGCAGGCTCGCGAAATAACCCTTATTGGCTGTCAGAATGTTGCCATCATATAATATCGTTTTGGGTGCGGCGGTCTTTGTATAGTTGTGGACCACTATTACGGGAGTGTTTAACGTGGATGGCGCCTTGCTGCCCACATCGAATGTCAGGGTGGCTTCGTTGTCTGATGCATTCACCTCCCAGGTTCCGTAGAGTGGACTGTAGCCGGCCGGACTATAAGTCATAGGGTCGCTGCGGCCCACCCCTGCGGGGCCGGACTTGACAACACTTCCCACCGTGGCCGTAACAGTGGTCAGACTGATAACCTCGGCTTGTTCGGCCATAGTCTGAGTCGCATTGTTCGCATGATTGTCCAGCACCACATAAACACTGTAACTCACTTTCGGCCAGCCCTTGGCCGTGTATTTATTGATGGTTTTAAGAGAGCCGTATCCCAAAGATCCCCAGTCCGCCCCCCAGGCCAGTCGCTTGTCGGTAGTGGTTGGATTCGCGCTCGTAAGGCTGTACTGCATCAACTGATAAGCCCAGTCGCTCATGCAAGGCATCAAATGGGTAAAGCCGGGCCTGATATCACCTCGATCGTCATAGCACGGCCCCATGCTCGCGCTGGTGTTGCCGCGCAGGTTGTTTGAGGTTTCACCGCTTTT
>DASPQK010000164.1:0-36724 GCA_035624985.1 Syntrophobacteraceae bacterium
AGGCCTTTTCTTCATCTCCCAGATGACAAAACTGCGCGATGCCGCGATCCCGGTTTACATAATCGCCGGAAATCACGACGCGGCAAACCGGATGACCAAACGGCTGCGGTTCCCCGAAGGCGTTCAACGCCTAAGCGCGGACAAACCGGACACGTTCACGCTCGACGACCTGGGAGTCGCCATTCACGGACAAAGCTTCATAAGCCAGGCAGTCGAAAGCGACATGTCGGAAAAGTACCCCTATGCGGTCCCTGGCATGTATAACATAGGGATGCTCCACACTTGCGCAAACGGCCGCGCTGGACATGCCCCTTACGCTCCGTGCACGATCCAGGGACTCAGCAATAAGAGATATGACTATTGGGCTCTCGGCCACATTCACACGAGGGAAATCCTTTTGGAAGATCCGCTTATTGTCTTCCCGGGCAATCCCCAGGGCCGCCACATTGGCGAGACAGGCCCAAGGGGATGCATGCTGGTCACGGTGGATGAAAAGGGATCGAGCTCTGCCGAGTTCCGCCCGTTGGGTATGGTTCTCTGGGAGCACTGCGAAATCGACCTTTCCGGCACGGCCTCTGAATCCGGCTTTTTCGAGCGCATTTTGGAACGCCTGAGGGGGGTTTGCGGCACAACGGACCTTCCTCTCATTGTCCGCCTGAAGCTCAGCGGGGAGTTTCCGGCGCACGAGGAGATTTTTTCACAGATGGAGCGCATTACCAACGAGATTCGCTCCGAATCCATACTGCTGTTCGGAGGTCGAATCTGGATCGAGAAAGTCATCCTTGAGACCGCCGTGCCTGCAAACGCCCACGCACCTGCCGCAGCCGGCCCGATCTCCGAGCTTTTGGACCTGGCAAAGGAACTCGCTTCCGATCCCGCGTATCTGCAACGGGCAGGTGATCCCCTGCGCGAACTCTGGGGCAGGCTGCCAAAAGAACTCAGGGATTCCGGCGAGATCATTTCACCGGATGATCCTCATGGGATTGCAGGGCTGATTGGCGGCGTCCCAGCCGAGTTACTTCGGCGACTCAAGACTCTGCAATAGGAAATTCAAGATGAAAATTCTGGAGTTGGACCTCATAGCTTTCGGTCTGTTTTCAAACTATTACCTGGACCTGCGCGAAGGACGAGAAGGGCTTCACCTTATTTACGGGCCCAATGAGGCGGGCAAGAGTTCTTCTTTGCGGGCGATCCGAAACCTCTTTTACGGCATCCCGGAAAGGACCCCCGACGATTTTATCCACCCTTATGGAAAGTTGCGCGTCCGGGCAATTCTCGGCAACAGCACTGGCGCCACTCTGGAGTGTATCCGCCGCAAAGGCCGCATTAACACCCTCAGGGGGCGCGACGATACGGTCGTGCTGGATGAATCGGTCTTGCGCGGCTTTCTTGCCGACCTGGATGAACAGGATTTCTCGAACAGGTTCGGAATCGATCACGAAACCCTGGTTCGGGGCGGAAGGGAAATAGTCGAAGGCCGTGGCGAGCTGGCCTCGGTGCTCTTTGCGGCGGCGTCCGGCCTCGCTGGCCTTCGCGGCCTCCAGGAGAGGCTCAGGTCCGAAATGGACGCCCTCTTTAAGCCCAATGCGTCAAAGCCTCTTATAAACGAGTGGCTCAGAAAGTTGGGCGAAGAACAGAAAAAGCTTAGCCGGGTCCAGTTGCCGGGAAGCCTCTGGGAACAACACGACAGGGCCCTGCGGGATGTGCTTGAACGGAAGCGAAAACTCCAGGAGCAGATCGAACACAAAGAGCAGGAGCGCAGCCGGCTGGAACGCATATTGAAAGCCCTTCCCGCAATCGGAAGACGCAAGTCGCTGTTGAATGAACTTGAATCCTATTCCCGTGTGGTAAGCCTCCCGCATGGCTTCTCCGAAAAAAGGCAAAATGCTCTGACAGCCCTGCGGGTCGAGGAGCAGAATAAGGCTCTGGCAACCGAGAATTTGGCAAAAACCGAAAATGAGCTGGACGGGCTGGTTGTCCCCAATCTGCTGATCGAGTACGCGGGCGAAATAGAACGGATTCACAGAGAGCTGGGAAGCGTCACTAAAGCGGCCGCCGACAGGCCTGGTCTGGTGCTCCGCAAAGACGTGCTCTTCGATCAGGCTAGGCAAATTCTAGCTGGCCTGCGCCAGGGATTTCCATTGGATGAGGTCGAAAAATTGCGCCTGGAAGCCGCCAGCCAGGTGATTATCCGAAAATTGGGGGAGACTCGGGAGAAATTCCTGACAAAACTGGAGAACGCCCTGGAAAAGGTTGAGCTAATCGGCCGCTCTATCGAGGAACTGGAGAAACGATTACAGGGCAGTCAGGAGCCGCCGGATCTGTCCGGATTAAAGTCTGCAATAGACGACGCAAAGCGGCAGGGCAGGATCGAGGAGGAACTGGCCTCGACCCGCGAGGAAATTGTGAACCTCCTGGAAGGCGCCACCGCAGGAATAAACAGCCTGGGACTTTGGACAGGGACACTCCACGATCTGGAAAATCTCTCAATACCCGATACGGAGACAATCAATGATTTCGATAACAAAATAAGGGATTGCGAGGCCGAAGTCCAAAAACAGGAATCTGAAATCGAGCGGCTGGACACTGAAATACTTGAAATCGGCGCCCAAATCGACAAGCTTCGGATGGAACAGGACGTTCCTACCGAACAAGACCTCATGCTGGCCAGGCAAAGGCGCGATGAGTGGTGGAAAGTTATTCGGCGGCTGATCGAAGTGGGCGGGCCTGGGGATATCGAGCAGGAAGGTCTCACTCGGCAGGCAGACGGTCAGGAAGGTCTCCCGGGGGTCTTCGAACGGAGCATTCAGGCAGCCGATGAAACCGCCGACCGTCTTAGGCGCGAGACGGGCAGAGTTGAACATTACGCCCGATTGATGTCCGAGCGTGGGGCCTCATTGGCTAAGATCGAGCGCGCCATCAAAAACAGACAAAACGCCGAAGCGAGGCTTGCATCGGTAAAGCAGCAATGGTCCCTGTTGTGGGCTGCGTCCGGGCTTCGCCCCGAGTCTGCCGGGCAGATGCGCAGGTGGGCCGAACGGCACAGAAGGCTTGCCGAGACTGCCGCAAAAGTTCGCGAGCTGGAACTCAAGGCCGGTTCAAAAGCAGCAAAAATAGAGACGCTCAGACAAGATATCATGCTCCGGCTGGCCGAGGTGGGCGGCAGTCGCCGGGAAGAAGACTCCATTGCCTGCCTCATTTCATTCGCAGAGCAGCTTTTGTCTGACCTTGAGAAATCCGGGGCTGAGCGCGAACAACTTAAGCGGGATCTGGCGGCAAAGCGTCTGGAACTCAAGACTGCCGAGATACAGGAAGAAAAAGCCGATTCCGACTTGAACGGCTGGAAGAAAAGATGGAAGGAAGAAATCCGGCCCCTGGGACTTGGCGAGGAATCCATCCCGGACCAGGCAAATGTTGTGCTCGATCAGCTTCAGACCCTGTTTACAAAATGGGAATCGGCAAGGGACCTTCGTACCCGGATTGAGCAGATCGATGCCGATGCTGTGAAATTCGAGGACAAAGTACGGGAGATCTTGAAAGTGGTTTCTCCCGGCCTCGCCCATCTCCCTGTGGAAGAAGCCGTCCTTAAACTGGGCGCAGAACTTGCCCGGGCAAGAATGGCGAAGGCGCTCAGGGAAAGTCTCGAAGAGCGGCTGCGTGACTGGCGCGGCAAGCATGAGGAAGCATCCCGGGAAATCACGCGCCTCTCTGCAATTCTTGAGGTCATGTGCGAGGAAGCCGGATGCGTGCGCTTCGACGAACTCCAGGAGGCCGAGGTTCGCTCGGACGCCAAAAAGGAGATCAAAAGACACTTCGAAGAGGTTGAGCATCTGCTTTTTGACCTCGCTTCGGGCACCGACATCGAAAATTTCATAATGGCGGCCGAAGAGCAGAACCCTGATTCACTGCGCCCCCGTCTCGCGCTGCTTGAAGAAGAGGTCGAGGAGCTTGCAGCAAGAAAATCTGAAACGGACCAGAAGATCGGGGAAGAACAAAACGAGCTGCACCGGATGGACGGCAGAGGGGATGCAGCAGAAATTGCCCAGGACATTCAGATGTGCCTGGGTGAATTGAGTGGTCTGACCGGGAGGTACTTTAGACTGAAGATCGCTTCCGAGGTCCTTGCCGAGGCGATGCAGAGGTATCGGGACAGGAACCCGTGGCCTGTGCTGACGCGCGCGAGCAAATTCTTTCGCACCATTACCCTTGGTTCTTTCGAAGGCTTACAGATCGACACCGATGAGAACGGGGATTCCGTTATCGTCGGAATTCGAGCGGGCCGAAAAGAACTGGTAAAAGTAGATGGGCTCAGCGACGGCACAACCGACCAGCTTTATCTTTCCCTGCGGCTGGCAAGTCTCGACTATTACCTCGAATCCAACGAACCGATTCCTTTTATTCTTGACGATATCCTCATCGGGTTCGACAACGAGCGTGCGGCAGCCACCCTGAATCTACTGGCGACTCTGTCTGAAAAAACTCAGGTCATCTTCTTCACCCATCATGAGCACCTGGTAGAAATTGCAAAATCCGCAGTAGGTCCACGAAAGCTGTTCATCCACTCGCTGGGGCTATGAGGCATAACCGCGATAAAAAAACAAAACCTGCCTTCAGCTCCAAACCGAATGGCAGGCTTTGCATAGCCCTGATTTTCGACGATCTCTCAATGAGGCGGAAACACTTCTTCCAAACTACGTTACTTTGGTTGTTCTTCAGCGGGGGCTTCTTCTTTTTTCTTCTTGCCGGCTTTTTTCTTTGAAGTTTTCTTCTTTGTAGCTTTTTTCTTCTTAGCCTTCGTGGTCTTAGCCTTTTCTGGCGCCTGTTCCTCCGTCCCGGCCCCGGTCTCCGTGCCGGCCGCCATCAGGATCGGGGTTGCCACCATTGTCGCCCCAAACAAAATAGCGGTGATAATTGCTAGAACCTTACCCTTCATATCCTGACTCTCCTTTCCTCCTGCGAAATAATATTGCCTCCTTGAGAGAGGGATCAATCATGACCCACATTTTAAGGACAAAACCGGAAATATACAAACCAAGATTTCGCTCATGATTCATTTTTTATTGGTTTTTTTCTTTCCTTCGATTTTATTGGATTTCTGGTTTGTTCCTTTCTTTTGGGAACTTTTCTTATCGTTGCCCTTCTTGTTCTTGCTGTTGGTTTTACTTGATTTATGAGAGGCTTTATTCTTTCCGCCACTTTTTTTATTACCTGAGTCCTTCTTCTTGCTTTCGCTTTTCCCGGACTTGGCTGAAGATTTGGGACCTTTTTCCGCAGAGCCCTTTTTCTGGGTTGACGACCGGGAGGACCCCTTTTGATTTCCACTGGAGGCTTTAGCTAAGGCAGTGTCTTTACGTGAGGGTTTTTTTGAAGCGCTCTTGGAGGCTTTACCCGACCCGCCCTTGGCCAGCTTTTTGCCTTCTTTCGAAGCGGTACGCTTCCCGGACTTGCTTTTGGCGGATTTTTGCCGGGCCGATTTGCCGCCCCTCTTTTGTGAACTCTTCATCCAAGTCGACTCGGAACCAAAAGAGGGCTTGCCGTTGGTTTTTGGCTCAATGGTCGAAGGATTGTATTCGTCTTGCAACAGGCGGCGGTATTGTTCCTGGAGCTCGCGGACCTTATCGTTCACTTGGCTGTCATCCTGCTGGGCAAAGCAGCCAAAGGCAAAAACAGTCGAAATTGAGACCACGGCGGGAAGCATCAGTAATTTTCGCAATCCCATGGCAACTCCTCTGCTTGAAAGCCGTATCGTTGACCGATATCGGGCATGGAGCGTCAGAAATCCGATCGCGCTGAGCGCTGGACTTACACCTGACATCCGTAGGAAAAGACGGGCAGGCTGTCGGTCCGCATGTCAGGTTCCTGTTTTCTGCTTTAGTGCGGAAGGGTAATATAACACAATCAGGGATATTTACAACGCTGGACGGGGTTATCAACAAGATTGAGAAACATGGCTCTATGCCTGAATTTCGAAATCGTGTTTTATTTCAACAGTAATTGATTGTCTTTGACCTTGTAGGAGTCTGAGAAGATGAGCGCTGCATATATTGAAGCATATCGGAGCGGAAGGCTTAAAGAAGCCCTGAGACGCGCATCCGAGTGGATGAAGAAGTGCACTCTGTGCCCTCGCATGTGCAGGGTGAACAGAATGGCCGGCGAGAGGGGTTTTTGCAGAACGGGTAAATTTGCCGTAGTGGCAAGCTATGGGCCGCATTATGGCGAGGAGCGGCCTCTTGTGGGCAGGAACGGCTCAGGCACCGTTTTTTTCTCGCACTGCAATCTGTCATGTGAATTCTGCCAGAACTACGAGATAAGCCACGGCGGTCAAGGGGCGCCCGTTGGTCCGGAAGAACTGGCCGAAATCATGCTCGCTCTCCAAAAAAGGGGATGCCACAACATAAATTTCGTCACTCCCACGCATGTGATTCAGCCCATTCTTGATGCGCTTGGCCTCGCTGTTGAAAACGGCCTCAACGTTCCGCTTGTCTATAACTGCGGCGGATATGAGCGGGTTTCAGCGTTAAAGCTTTTGGACGGAGTGGTCGATATTTATATGCCGGATTTCAAGTTCTGGGACCCCGAAGCGACGCTGGGCCTTTGCAATGCGCCGGATTATCCCCGACGGGCCCGTGAAGCCCTTCGGGAAATGCACAGGCAGGTGGGAGACCTGGTTTTAGATGGCAGCGGGGTGGCTGGAAGGGGCGTGTTGGTGCGGCATCTGGTAATGCCGAACCGTCTGGCCGGAACCGATGAGATTGTTGATTTCATAGCCACACAGATTTCGGCGGAGACCTACATAAACATTATGGACCAGTACCATCCTTGCGGCAGAGCGGTTACGAACATGGCGATAAACCGCAAAATCACTGCTTCCGAATTCACTGAAGCATTGAATGCCGCCTTAAAAGCCGGTCTGAGGCGCCTGGACGACCGGCACGTGCATTGGGTAAGGGTCCAGGCATAATTGTTGCTTATCGGATTCTCTGGAAAGGAAAATATCCTGTGGCCAGGATAGATGCTTTTTTCAAACTGATGAACGAACAAAAGGCCTCAGACGTGCATCTTGTTTCGGGCCAGCAGCCGGTCTTGAGGATTCGAGGCGACCTGGAGCGTGTAAAGTATAAAGTCCTCGATGACAACGATCTGCGCTCGATGCTCTATGAGATCACCCCGGAAGATAAGATTAAGGTGTTCGAGGAAACCGGAGACTTGGACTTCTCATACGAAATCCCGGGGCTCGCCCGCTACCGGGTGAATTTTTTCGTCCAAAAAAACGGCATTGGGGCGGTGTTTCGCGAGATTCCGAGCGAGATTCTCTCCGTCGAGCAGCTTGGCCTTCCTCCGGTGGTAAGCAGGCTGGCCCTTCTGCCTCGAGGGTTCGTCATTATTACAGGCCCCACGGGCAGCGGCAAGTCAACAACGCTCGCCGCGATAATCGACGAAGCCAACCGCAAAAGAAAAGATCATATAATCACTATCGAAGACCCAATAGAGTTTGTGCATACAAGCAAGAATTGTTTGATAAATCACCGGGAGGTCGGCACTCATACGAGAACTTTTTCAGCCGCGCTGAGGGCCTGTTTGCGTGAGGACCCCGACATAATCCTTGTCGGCGAAATGCGAGACCTCGAAACAATGCGCCTGGCGATGGAAGCCGCCGCGACCGGTCACCTTGTCTTCTCTACTCTCCATACGCAAAGTGCCGCCAAGACGATCGACCGCATAATAGAAGTGTTCCCGGTCGGCGAGCAGGCGCAAATTCGTTCCACCCTTGCTGACGGCATTCGTGCAGTAATCTCCCAGGCCCTGTTCAAGCGCATCGACGTAACGGGGCGCATACCCGTCGTGGAGATACTTATAGCCACTCACGCGGTGCGGGCAATGATTCGCGAATCCAAAACCCATCAGATTACCTCTGCGCTTCAGACTGGGAAAAAATACGCGATGCAGACCCTGGATGACTCTATATTCACTCACCTCAAGGCGGGTCGAATCAGCCCCAATGAGGCCTACATGAGGTGTGTGGACAAAGAGAAATTCCGTCCCTACCTGACCGAGCCCCCCCTGGACTTTACCGAGGTGTGACGCATTATGAGACGAGCAGAGTTGGATTCATTTCTTCTGACCATATTGGATCAATACCCAACCGCATCCGATATCAACTTTACAGTGGGCAAACCTGCTCAGGTAGAGGTTGACGGGCTGCTTAAGCCGGCCGGCGGGGATTTTGGCATACGAACGCTGACGCCCTTTCATACCGAAACCATAGCCCTGAACCTGATTGGAAACGACCGCCGCGGGATTAATCACCTCCTTAACATGGGGTCCTGCGACATTTCCTATCACCTGCCAGGTCGCGCGCGGTTCCGCGTCAACATATTCTCTCAGCGCGGCACCTATTCGATCGCCATGAGGCAGCTTCCCACCAGAATCCCCACCATAGACGAACTGGAACTGCCCCCAGGCCTGAAGCATATAGCTGACGAAAAGTTCGGAATGGTCTTCGTAACCGGCGCCACAGGCAGCGGAAAATCGACCACCCTGGCTGCGATTTTGAATGAAATCAATGCCCGCCACCCTTACCACGTGGTGACACTCGAGGACCCGGTCGAATTCGTCCATCCGCAGCTCAATGCCACATTCAACCAGCGAGAACTGGGCCTCGATTTCGATTCGTTTGCCAACGGGCTTCGGGCAGCACTGCGACAGGCGCCAAAGGTGATACTGGTCGGTGAGATGCGCGACCGGGAAACCGTTGAAATTGGACTAAGCGCAGCCGAAACCGGCCACCTTGTCTTGAGCACCCTGCACACCACGGACGCGGCCCAGAGCGTCAACCGCATCATCGGTATGTTCGATCTCGAAGAGGAACGGCTCGTAAGAATACGCCTTGCCGATGCCATGAGATGGATAATTTCGCAAAGACTTTTGCCCAAATTTGGAGGGGGCCGCGTGGCCGCCTTCGAGATAATGGGCAACAGCCTCAGGGTCCAGGAAGCCATCATTAACGGCGAAGCGGAGGGCAAGACCTTCTACGAGATGATGGAGCAGTCGGGACCTTTTGGATGGACTACTTTCGACGCCAACATCGCCAAGCTCTACGAGCACGGAAAAATCACCGAACAGACCGCCCTGTCTTATGGGTCCAGACGCGCCAATGTAAAGAGGAGCATCGACAGGGTCAAGTCCGCTCGAGGCGAAAAGACAACCGACATCGAGGGGCTGAAAATAGACAGCGAATACCGAAAGAATATCGGTCTTTCAGGCCTCACCTGACTACGATCACCGTGCAATGCGCATAACTCAGGACACGTTTGGCAACCGAGCCCAGGAGCCACCTCTGTAAAAAACTCCCGCCACGATGTCCGATAACGATCGCATCTGCTTCTTCCTCCTTGGCCATGAGCACGATTTGTTCGGCAGGGTGTCCCGCTCTCACTTCGAATCGAGCTTCGATGCCCAAAGATTGAGCCAACTTCCTCAAGCGGTCGAATTGCGCCTCGTAATGTTCTATGGCGCTTTCAATCACCGCTTCCATCTCCACGGCCACAGGAGGCTCGGGAGGCAAGGCCACTGAGACCACTATAACCTTGGCGGAAAATTTGGACGCTAATTCCAGGGCTTGGCCGAAAGCTTTGTCGGATTGAGCAGAACCGTCATATGCCACAAGCAGCTTATTCATCACGGGCCTCCGTACGAGTCAGGTCAAATACTACCATGAAGTATGTTTACGGAAAAGGAATGAATAATTAACTCAATTAGTCTATGGCGCCTGGAAGTAAAATCTTATATCATACAAATTACTGGCACGTTATCCAGGCCCCGTGTGAACTCATGGAAGGTATGCCGTAATGCTGGCCTTATTTTTGAAAACCGGTTTGGTTTTGACATTGATATTCATTCAACCCGGCCGGATTTTCGCCCAGGCCGCGGCGCCAATGCCTGTTGCCGTCAGTATTCTTCCTCAGCGGTATTTTGTGGAAAAAATTGGTGGGCAATTAGTCCAGGTCGAAGTGATGGTTCCTCCAGGGGCAGAGATGGAAGCCTACGAACCCAAACCCGCCCAAATGTCCGCCCTGAGCCGGGCAAAGATTTATTTCGCCCTCGGAGTTCAGTTCGAAACCGTATGGCTCTCGAAAATGGTTTCTGCAAACCCAAAAATTATTGTCATACACACCGAAAAAGATATCAAAAAAAGAACCCTGGAGGCCCATGCGCATCTGGGCGAGGTCTTAAACCCTGACCGTGGACGCGCAGGCGCCCATGAGGAGGCCAGCGACCCCCACATCTGGCTTTCGCCGCCTCTGGTGATCCTCCAGGCGCGGGCGATCTTCGAGGCCCTTGCGGCAACCGATCCCGCGGACCGTGCCGTCTACGAGACCAATTACAGGCAGTTCGTTTCCGAGCTGGTGGAGTTGGACCTTTACCTTTTCAGGATATTCGGGACCAGCTCAAAGCCTCGTGAGTTCCTGGTTTTCCATCCTGCCTGGGGTTATTTTGCAGATGCATATGGGCTTAAGCAGGTGCCGGTGCAGGTTGAAGGAAGAGAGCCCAAGGCGAGGGAACTCGACGAATTCATAAAAGGCGCGCGTGAGCTGGGGGCAAAAGTCATTTTCATCGAGCCGCAGTATTCGCCAAAGACCGCCCAGACCATAGCCGAAGCCCTCGGCGGCAGGTTGGCGGAGGCCGACGACCTGGCGCCCGACTGGGAAAAAAATCTCCGGCGCGTTGCAGAGCAAATTAAGAGCGCAGTGAGCAGTGAGCGGTGAGCGGTGAGCGGACGGCGCCCGCGGAAGGAGGTTTGAATATGCCCCTTTCGGCTATTGAGATTGACAATGTATCTTTTTTCTATAACAGCCATCCTGTTCTGACAAACGTGAACCTCAGGGTGGAGGAAAAGGATTTCATGGCAATAATGGGGCCTAACGGCAGCGGTAAAACCACCCTGCTAAAGATCATCCTGGGCGTTTTGAATCCGGCGCGGGGGAGCGTCAGGATTTTTGGCAAAGCCCCCATCGAAGCCGCCGGGCTGCTCGGGTATGTCCCTCAGGATACATGGCTTAACAAAGGTTTTCCCATTTCCGTTCAGGACGTTGCGCTTATGGGCAGGCTCGGCAGGACGGGGCGGGGCCGCCGGTACACTTCCGGGGACAGGGACCTTGCCAGGAAGGTATTGGAAAAGGTCGGAATGTGGGACTACCGGGACCGGCCAATCGGCAAGCTCTCCGGAGGCCAGAGGCAGAGGGTCCTCATTGCCCGGGCGCTCACCGTCGAACCGAAAATTCTGCTGCTTGACGAGCCTACCGCTAGTGTGGACCAGCAGTTTCAAACCGATCTGTATGGCCTGCTCAAAGAACTGAACGCCACCATAACCGTTGTCATTGTCAGCCATGACGTGAGCGTGCTGTCCGACTACATCAACTCGGTTGCATGCCTCAACCGGACCCTTTATCATCACGAATCGGGCGAACTCACCGAGGAAATGCTGACTGCGGCCTACCAGTGCCCCGTCGATCTTATAGCCCATGGCAGGGTGCCTCATCGCGTTCTGCGCAGGCACGATCACCGGGACCCCTGAAAAACTGACGCGGGGGCCGGTCGTGGACCGGACATGCAGGGGCGCGGAGACGACAAGAGATGATTGAGGCCTTTCAATCTGAATTCATGCGCAACGCCCTTCTGGCGGGTTTGCTTGCGGGGGTGGCCTGCGGCATCATAGGGACCCTTGTCGTCGTAAACCGCATCGTTTTCATTGCAGGTGGAATCGCTCATGCCGCTTACGGCGGAATTGGACTGGCCATTTTTTTAGGGATTCCGCCGCTCGCAGGCGCAGTCGGATTCGCGCTGACGGTCTCGGTGATCATGTCGGCTGTTACCTTGAAGAACAAGCAAAGGGCGGATACCGTGGTAGGAGTTTTATGGGCGGTGGGAATGGCCCTGGGTATAATAATGATCGATTTGTCGCCCGGATATAACGTGGACCTGATGAGCTATTTGTTCGGAAGCATTCTGGCCGTGCCCCGCACTGACATCGTGATGATGGCCCTGGTTGACGTCGGGGTGCTCGTAATCGTCGGCGTACTTTACAACAGCTTCCTTGCAATGTCTTTCGACGAAGAATTCGCGATGGCCATGGGTGTCCGGATTGGAATGCTCTACTACATCCTGATGGGGATGATCGCCCTTTCAGTAATCATGCTCATTCGAATCGTGGGCCTGGTTCTGGTTATTGCTCTTCTTAGCATACCGCCGTTCATAGCGGAAAAATTCTGTGGTTCTCTTAAAGCGATGATGGCTGCATCGGTGTTTCTTAACTTTGTCTTTGCAACAGCGGGTCTTTGGTTTTCATACACATATAATCTTACCGCCGGGGCAACCATAATCATGATTGCGGCCGCCTTTTTCTTCGCGTCGGTAGCCTGTGAAAAGGCGCTGGAGCACTTGGGCGGTGGTGATTAGCCGCTGTTGGTTCACTTCTCGCTGTGCTCGATCCATCCTCCCCCGAGCACCCGGTCGCCATGGAAGAAGACAACAGCCTGCCAGGGAGTGAAGGCCCTCAGGGGACGGTCGAACCTTTACCATACACTATCCACTATCCCGACATCTCAAGCCAATAGGAACATATACTCTATTGGCTTTGCATACGGCATGATTATCATCGCCACTGAAGCGTTGGATGGTTTACAATTAAATTTGGCGGATACTGTGCAGGAAGGCGAAGATGGGCGGGTTGAAAGAATCCGTATCCAGAGGGAGGTGGCGGCGGCCCCAAAAGTACGTGTGCTGCGCCTGCTCCAAAGAGCAGACTTTTTGCTGGACCTGTCCTTGCGGGTTCATGATCTGTTCGGACTGCATGGAAGAAAATTTCTGGGGAATGACCTGTAACGGGATTCAGTGGACATGTCCGGACTGCGGGGCGGTCCGCGGTTTCGGAAACGACTGACTTTCCGGGAAAATGCGATGAGTGGAAAACGAGTGGTGATAATCGGGGGCGTTGCGCTCGGTCCAAAGGCGGCGTGCCGCTTGAAGAGGCTCGAATCTGACGCCGAGGTTGTGATAATCGACCGGGACGAATACATTTCCTACGGGGGCTGTGGAATTCCTTATTTCATTTCGGGAGATGTAAGCAGCGTTGAGGAACTGATGAGCACGAGCTTCCACGTGAAGAGGACCCCGCAGTTTTTCCAGGATGCAAAGGATGTCCGCGTAAGGATACGCACTATGGCGCTTGCGATCGACCGGGCAGCCTCAGCAGTGAGGGTTCTGGACCTGGCGACCGGCGGCGAGGAAGATATTCCTTACGACCGCCTGGTGATAGCAACCGGAAGCATCCCGTATAAGCCGCCGATTCCGGGCATCGACCTGCCGGGGGTCGTCTCGGTCTCGGACCTTCACTCAGCAATTGCAGTGAAAGATAGAGTTTCAGGCGGCAAGGTTGACAGGGCGGTAATCATCGGCGCCGGGGCGATAGGCTGCGAAATGGCGGAAGCCCTGGGCGATCTGTGGGGGATCGAAACTCATCTGGTTGAAATGGAGGAACAGGTTCTGCCGGGAATTCTCGACCGCTCGCTTGCAGGCATTGTCCGAACGCACCTGGAAGAAAAGGGCGTGCAGCTTTACCTCGGGCGCAAAGTGGCCGGGATAAGGAATGATGGCGGGGAAGGCGGCCTCGAAGCGATAATGCCGCAGGGATCCCTGCATGCGGACCTGGTGGTCACGGCCGCAGGCGTGCGCCCCAACTCGGAGCTTGCCCGGAGAGCAGGGCTTTCCGTGGCGCCGTCCGGGGCGATAGTCGTCAACCGGATGCTTCAGACTTCGGACCCCAACATTTACGCGGGAGGCGACTGCATAGAAATTCCCCACCTTATCACCGGAAAGCCGGTTTTCTTTCCCCAGGGTTCGCTTGCCAACCGGCAGGGAAGGATAATCGGGACCAACCTTGCCGGAGGGACTGCAAAGTTCGAAGGCACAGTCGGCAGCTTTGCAATAAAAATATTCGACCTGGCTGTCGCATCCACAGGCATAACGCCTCAATCGGCTATTCAAAATAACTTCGATGCCGTGCCGGTGCTGGTTGTGCAGGCCGACAGGGCACACTTTTATCCGACGCACCAACTCATCTATTTTCAGTTGACGGTCGATCGAAAAAACCGGCGCATCCTGGGCGCACAGGCGGTCGGCGCCAACGGCGATGCAGTTGTGGGCAGGATAAACGCCATTGCCGCCATTCTTCCTTTCAACCCGACGGTCGAGGATGTGTCGAGCTTAGAGATTGCCTACTCTCCCCCTTTTGCCTCAGCCCTCGACGTAGTCAACGCGGCAGGCAATACTGCGGAAAATATCCTGAACGGCTTGAACCGGCCTATGGAACCAAATGAGTTTGAGAAGTGTTTTCTTCTTGAGGAAAGTTCGGAATGTCTATGCCTGGACGTAAGAGGGCCCGCCGAAGCCGCGCCGTTTATGGAACGCTTTAAAGACCGATGGCTGAATATCCCCCAGGAGACATTGAGCAGAAGAATTGAGGAAGTGCCAAGGGACAAACGGCTTCTTTTGATGTGCAATACCGGCGGGCGGTCCTATGAAGTAATGCGCCAACTGGATCGAGCCGGCGTTGGCGACACGCTGAACGTCCAGGGCGGAGTCGCCGCGCTCAAAAAGTCGGGGATGCTAAAACAGAGTGAGCCGGATTAATACCCATATCTTTTTTCGCCTGGGGTCGAGATGCACCGGGACGCTTTGCTCAATTGCCTGTCGTAGCAATTCATTTAAGTGCTACTCGAAAAAGAGGAGAAAACCGTCCGCGAAATAGACCACGCCCACTGCTCCGACTACTAACCCCAGATACCAGACCGGCTTTTTTTTCAACAAAGCGGCTACCGAAGACAGCAGAATCGCTATTTGAAGAAAGATGACGGCTATTCCGAAAATCTTCGCGTGGCTTTGAGCATCGTCGCGGATTTGTTCGAATTTTCTTGCCTCGTTCGTAATTTCGGCCTTTTCCGAATCGTATTTGGCCAATTTTTTCCCATATGATTCTATTCTGAACCTGAGGTTTTCCAATCCGGCAACTGACATGTTCGCTGTCTTTTCCTGGAGGTCGGATTCCAGCGTCTCTTTCTGGATTTCATACAGATATCCCTTAAGACTCTTAGCCTGGTAGTAGGCCCACTGATTGGCGGCATGCGATTGGGCCAAAACGGAGCGGGTGGAATAGGACCCGCCTTTGAATGTGGAAAGAGTGGCGCATACGGCCAGAACAATTGTGGCCAGGGCAAGGTAATTGAGCCAGGGTTCTTTTTTTTCTTCAGCCATTTTATCCCTCCTGGAAGGTATCGGAAGCGCAGGTAACGCCGAAGATTGCAGGAAAATTGAAAATTAAGCAAGGAGGAACCGAATCCCGGCCGCATTGCGTGGCGTGAGACCTCTGCCGGGACTCTGGCTGCATTGCTGAAATTTCTCCGGCGGTCATTTTCTCCAGGCCGCCTTTTTTTTGCTCCCAACCGGATGTCTGCGAATAGATCGTTCTACTTGACGACGTTTCTCAAATGACCCCCTGGGGCTCCCTCCATTCTTTGTCAGCTTTTATCGGGCCGCGGGGCAGGGAATTTCCCGTCACCTCCGGTGAAAATCGGCATCATGCAGATCATTCTCATCATCGTATTGCCTGCGTTCTTCACCTGGTGAAGTTCGTCAGCCGGAACATATATTGTGTCGCCCACGTTGATCTTGGTTTCATTGCCGTTTGCATCTACGTAAGCAGGCTCCCCTTCGAGAAAATAGAACTGGTGTTCTTCAAGGTGAGAGTGATAAGAAGTGTGACCGCCGGGTTCGAACTCCATCATGCGCATGGCAAAGTGCGGGCAGCCGTCATCCTTGCTCCAGAGATAGCGCGCAAAGAAACCCTTGAACCCCTCCTTGCCGATTTCAGTCCTTTCCACTTCCGAGTAATGCTTCCTTTTCATTTTAGCCTCCGGTCTGTCGTCTCTGAAGAACGGTCTTTAATTCATAACCTCTAATTGTTGTTCCTCGCCCACAGGCGTTATCACAAGCTCATCACCTTCGGCATCGATAATTATGGTGGACCCTTCGAGGATCGCTCCGCCTATTATGGACCTGCCTATCCTGGTTTCGACTTCCCGCTGCATGTATCTCTTAAGAGGCCTTGCTCCGTAGACGGGATCGTAGCCGGCTTTGGCGATGAAATCGCGGGCCTCGCCGGTCAGGCGAATGGTGAGGCGTCTTGCTTTGAGCCGCCGGTTAAGGTCTTCAGTGAGCAGGTCGATAATCTTTTTTATTTCGTCAATAGTCAGCGTCTTAAACATAACGATGTCATCGACCCTGTTTAAGAATTCGGGCATGAAATGGCGTCTCAGCGCGCTCATTACGCTTGCCCTGGCGTTTTCACGGATTTCTCCATCCTTGGTGACGCCCTGGAGCAGGTATTCGGAACCGATATTGCTGGTCATGATTATAACGGTGTTCTTGAAATCGACCGTTCGGCCCTGGGCGTCAGTCAGCCGGCCGTCGTCCAGGATCTGGAGCAGAGTGTTGAAAACGTCCCTGTGCGCTTTTTCTATTTCGTCGAACAGGATTACCGAATAGGGCTTCCTGCGGACAGCTTCGGTCAACTGCCCGCCTTCTTCATACCCGACATATCCGGGGGGCGCTCCGATCAGGCGCGAAACGGTGTGGCGTTCCTGGTATTCGCTCATATCGATCCGGACCAGGTTTTCTTCGGTGTCGAAGAGGGCTTCGGCAAGGGTTTTCGCAAGCTCGGTTTTCCCCACTCCTGTGGGTCCAAGAAAGATGAAAGAGCCGATCGGCCGCCTGGGGTCCTTTATTCCCGAACGGGCGCGTATGACTGCATCGGCCACCAGTTGAACGGCCTCGTCCTGCCCGATGACGCGCTTGTGCAGCACCTCATCCAGTCTCAGCAGCTTGTCCCGTTCTCCTTCGACAAGCCTGGTCACCGGAATTCCGGTCCAGCGCGACACGATATCGGCTATTTCTTCCTCGGTCACCATCTCGCGCAGGAGTTGAGAGCCCTGCTGTCTGTTGGAAAGCCGCTCCTCCTCCCGGTGCAGCTTTTTCTCCAGGTCCGGGAGCACCCCGTACTTCAACTCGGCTGTTCTCTGGAGATTGAATTCGCGCTCCGAAACTTCGATTTCGTGCCGGACCTTTTCGATCTCTTCTCTAAGCGCCTGGACTCTTTTGATCGACTCTTTTTCGGACTCCCACTGGGCTTTCATGGAATCGGCCTTCGCTCGAAGCTCGGCCAGTTCCTTTCTCAGCGCCTGAAGCCTTTCCCGGCTGGCCCTGTCGTGTTCTTTGGCCAGGGCGACATCTTCTATTTCGAGCTGCCGCGCCCGCCTTTCCACTTCGTCGAGTTCGGAAGGCATCGAATCGATTTCGGTTCTTATCATGGCGCAGGCCTCATCAACGAGGTCGATCGCCTTGTCGGGCAGAAACCGGTCGGTTATGTAGCGGTTGGAAAGAACTGCTGCGGCAACCAGAGCGCTGTCCTGGATTTTGACGCCGTGATGGACCTCGAAGCGTTCCCTGAGACCGCGCAGGATCGAGATGGTGTCTTCGACCGAAGGCTGGTCGACGACCACGGGTTGAAAACGCCGCTCCAGGGCTGCGTCCTTTTCGATGTGCTTGCGGTATTCATCGAGGGTGGTGGCGCCTATGCAGTGCAACTCGCCCCTGGCAAGCATGGGTTTGAGCATGTTGCCGGCGTCCATCGAACCTTCGGCCTTGCCCGCGCCCACTATTGTGTGAAGTTCGTCTATGAAGAGCAGGATCCTGCCCTGGGCTTCCTTTATCTCGTTGAGAACGGCTTTAAGCCTTTCTTCGAATTCCCCCCGGTACTTCGCTCCTGCAATCAGCGATCCCATATCCAGCGCGAAGATGGTCTTTTCCTTGAGTCCTTCCGGAACGTCCCGCCTCACGATCCGATGAGCCAGGCCTTCCACTATGGCCGTTTTGCCAACGCCCGGTTCTCCTATGAGCACCGGGTTGTTCTTCGTCTTCCGGCTGAGTATCCTTATAACACGCCTTATTTCCGCATCCCGGCCTATGACGGGGTCAAGCTTCTGACTCCTCGCCTCCTCTACAAGGTCTCTGCCGTATTTCTGAAGGGCCTCATAGGCGGATTCGGGTGTGGCGCTGGTGACCCGCTGCGTGCCGCGGATAGAGGTAAGGGTCTTTAAGAGCGAATCCCTGGTGACGCCGAATTCCTGAAGAACCTTGGCGGCAGGGCTGCCCGTTCCTTCCTGCAAAAAGGCGAGCAGTATATGCTCGGCGGAGACATACTCATCTTTTAGCCTCCGGGCCTGTTCCTGCGCATCGGTGAGAAGCCTGTTCAACCGGTTGGTTATGTATATCTTGCCCGGTTCCACCCCCGGACCGCTTACACGCGGCCTTCGGTTCAGTTCCTCTTCTAGCCGCTCGCACATTCTGTCAACGGGTATGTCCATTTTCTGGAAAAGCCTCGAAGCCAGTCCGTCGGGCTGTTCAAGCATCGCCAGAAGAAGATGTTCGCCGTCAACCTCCATATGGCCGAAGCGGACCGCCTTGGTTTCGGCGGCCTGGAGGGCCTCCTGAGACTTGGTTGTAAATTTGTTGATATCCATTCTCTACCCTCTGGGGTCAAATCCGGAATTCTTCCGCAGTTCCTCGAACAATTGCCTCTCCTTCTCAGAAGGATGGGTCGGAACTTTCACAACCACCGTCACGTACAGATCGCCGGGCGCCCCTTTGCGGTTTGGCATTCCCTTTCCTCGCAGCCGCAGTTTTTGTCCGCTCTGCGTGCCGGCTGGAATCTTTAGGTCAATGCTGCCCGAAAGCGCCGGAAGTCGCACTTCTGAGCCGAGCACGGCTTCCCAGGGCGCCACCGGCAACTCCATGAAGATGTCCCTTCCCTTGAGTTCAAAGGCCGGGTGCGGTTCGATTTCCACCCTTAAATATAAGTCGCCGCTGCGGCCGCCCCCCGAACCCTCTTCACCCTGGCCGGCAAGGCGGATTCTTTGGCCTGGCAGAATCCCGGGGGGGATCTTTACATCGTAGCGTTTCTCCTGCACCTGCATCCGGCCCTGCGGATTTATCACCCGGCCCTGGAGGAGGACAGACTTGGTGCCTCCGTGAAAAGCGTCCTCAAGAGAAATGCGAATGGTAGTCTCCTGGTCAGCGCCGGGTTGCTGAAAAACCGACCCCCGCCCGAAACCGCCCTGCCTCGCGCCGCCTCTAGCCTGCCTGAAACCGCCCATTCCTCCGAACAGGGCTTCGAAAAAATCGCTAAACCCTCCGGCGCCGCCCCACTGAAACTCCGTCTGGGGGCCGCCCCCGCCAAAATCGAACCGGGTTTCCCATCCAGGCGGAGGTCTGAAATCCTGTCCCGCCTTCCAGTTAGGCCCCAACTGGTCGTACATTTTCCTCTTCTCAGGGTCTTTGAGAACCTCATAGGCCTCATTGATTTCCTTGAACTTTTCTTCGGCGTCGGGTTCTTTGTTGACGTCCGGATGGTATTTGCGCGCGAGCTTCCGGTAAGCCCGCTGCACATCGTTCTGACCGGCCTCCCTCTTGATCCCGAGTATTTCGTAGTAGTCCCTGTATTTGACTGACATAGAGGAATTTCTAGTTTTTGGTTTTTAGTCCCTGGCGCCGCGCTTTGCCGGCGCAGTCTCATACCGGTTTGCTTTCAAAGTGGTTGTTAATGTCCCCTGGAACGTCCTGAAAAGGTGCGAGCGGGATTAAGTCTGGCCGGCGGTCCCACCGCCCGCCGCCGTTGCGCCATTCCAGCGAAACTCAGGACCGGGCAACGGCGAAGGGGGTGTGGGCACACTCGCACTCCCAACCCCCGCGCTTTTTAGCATCTTTTCCTTACTCATTTCAACGTAACTTCGTATTAGTGCTCCGTGAACTCAGCGTCAATTATATCATCGCCCCCACCAGCGCGCGGTCTGTATTCGCCCCTGCGATAATCCTGCCGGCCGGCCTCGGCTCGATCCCCGCGCGCTGCGCCTGCCCCGGCCTGCTGATAGGCGACGGTTGCGATCATGTGCGAGGCCTGCTCGAGATCGCTGGTAAGCTGCTGAAAACGTTCCCTGGTCGTGCTCTCGTCCCTGACAGCCTTTCTTGTCTCTTCGATCAGGGCTTGGGACCGCGCTTTTTCATTCACAGGGACCCTGTCGCCCAGTTCCTGGAGCGAGCGCTCAAGCCGATAAGCCGCAGTGTCGGCAGTATTGCGCGCCTCGATCGTTTCGCGGCGGCTCTTGTCTTCCTCTGCGTGCGTCTGGGCGCTTGCGACCAACCTGTCTACTTCCCCCCTGGACAAGTTGGTGGACTCGGAAATCGTGATGGCCTGTTCTTTTCCGGTTTGCTGATCGCGCGCGGTGACGCTGAGGATCCCGTTTGCGTCGATGTCGAACGTAACCTTGATCTGAGGCGCTCCGCGGACCTCGGGACGGATTCCCTCCAGACGGAATCTTCCGAGCACTCGATTGTCCCCGGCCATCTCCCGCTCGCCCTGGAGCACTACGACATCGACGGCGGTCTGGTTATCTTCTGCGGTCGAAAAAATTTCTTCCCGCCTCGTCGGTATCGAGGTGTTTCTCTCGATCAGCCTGGTCATGACTCCACCCAGTGTTTCGACTCCAAGCGAAAGCGGGGTGACATCCAGAAGAACCACGTCTTCAACCTCACCCTTGAGCACCCCCGCCTGTATCGCCGCGCCAACGGCCACAACTTCATCGGGATTGACGCTCATGTTTGGCTCTTTGCCGCCGGTGAGCTTCTTGACCAGTTCCTGCACTGCGGGAATGCGGGTCGACCCGCCCACCAGGATCACTTCGTCGATGTCCTTTGGCGTGAGTCGTGCATCCGAGAGCGCCTGCTGCACTGGCCCCATGCAGCGCTGGACCAGGTCGTGGGTCAAATCCTCGAATTTTGCGCGCGTAAGCTTCTGAACCAGGTGTTTCGGCCCGGTAGAGTCGGCGGTAATAAAAGGAAGATTTATTTGAGTCTCTGAAGTGCTCGATAGCTCGATCTTTGCCTTTTCCGCCACCTCATAAAGCCGCTGAAGCGCTTGTCGGTCGCCTCGAAGGTCTATTGCGGCATCCTTAAGGAACTCGTCTGCGATATAGTCAACGACCCGCTTGTCGAAATCGTCGCCGCCAAGGTGCGTATCGCCCGATGTAGAGCGTACTTCAGCAACCCCTTCTCCCACGTCTAGAATGGACACATCGAAGGTGCCTCCGCCGAGGTCGAAAACCATTATGGTTTCGCTCTTCTTTTTTTCAAGTCCATATGCAAGCGCCGCAGCAGTCGGTTCGTTT
This sequence comes from Syntrophobacteraceae bacterium, assembly GCA_035624985.1. GTDB lineage: Bacteria > Desulfobacterota > Syntrophobacteria > Syntrophobacterales > Syntrophobacteraceae > SbD1. The sequence continues at coordinate 21,333 of DASPQK010000164.1, forward strand.
ATGACCCGCAATACTTTGAGGCCCGCTATTTCACCGGCGTTCTTGGTCGCCTGCCGCTGCGCGTCATTGAAATAGGCGGGGCATGTTATGACCGCTTCCTTCACTTTTTCCCCAAGGTACCTGGAAGCGTCGTCCACCAGCTTGCGCAATACCTGGGCCGATACTTCTTCGGGCGAGACCATTTTGCCGCGAATCTCGAAGCGTACGGCGTCATTTGGTCCCCTCACCACTTTGTAAGACACTATTTTGGACTCCTCGTCCACCTCGCCCCATTTGCGGCCTATGAACCGCTTTGTTGAATATACGGTAGCCGATGGATTGAGTATGGCTTGTCGTCTTGCGACCTGGCCGACAAGCCGCTGGCTGTCTTCCGTATAGGCCACCACCGACGGGGTCAACCGCGACCCTTCGGCGTTAGGCATAACTGTGGCTTTGCCGTCTTCCCAGACAGCCACAACCGAGTTGGTAGTGCCAAGATCTATCCCTACAGCTTTAGCCATTTGAATCCCTCCCTTGTATGATGCACTGCTATATTGAACCGGCCCTCAAACAGTTGCCGGTCTTCAGTGGTCAGAGGCTGGTCCGCTCCCCCGACCCCGCGGCTCGCGAGGCTGCCGGCGACTGTTTTTGCGGAGCCTGGTGCTGACCTAAGATAAGCATGTGCAGGTGAGGGTACAAGATTTTTGTTAGCAATTAAATGAGTCGAGTGCTAAATATTTGCCAAAGTCAGCTTCAGATCATTGTGGAGTTTCTGGATAGTGCATGGAGGGAGCCAACAATCAATCATGGCAGGTTGCAATCCCCTTCCAGACAAAATTTCCTGAGGTTGGAAACCTGTTCGGGGTTTCCAATGACGACTATTACCGATTGTGGCCTCAAGACTTCATCCTGAGATGGATTGTAGGTAAACTGGGCATCCTGGGGATGCTTCAAAGAGATCGGAATCAGTCCGGTCTTGCCTTGAAAGTCTATTTCCCGCAGCGACCGGCCGATCCATGGCGACCCCTCGGCTATGACAACTTCCTCCACCCGCATTGCATCGCTTCCTCTGAGCATCCGGTCAAGGAATGAAACCACATGGGGGCGGAGCATTTCGCTGGCCATACGCATGCCGCCGATCAGAGACGGATTGACGACATAGTTGGCCCCGGCCCTGTAGAACTTGTCTATCAGGTTATTCTCATGGCACCGCGCCACGATCTTGATGTCAGGGTTGACATACCTCGCCTGCACCGTGATCAGAAGGTTCAGACTGTCTTCGGCCAATATTGCCAGTATGCCGGATGCCCGTTCGATGCCGGCCCGAAGCAGGACCTCTTCCTCGGTTGCGTCACCCTGGATGTAATGAAGTCCCTCAAATTGGGTGGCGATCCATTCGACGCGTTCGGGCTTCAATTCGATGGAAACGCAGGCTCGCTTCGACGAAATCAGTTCCCGCAATACGTTTACGGCGGTGTGACCGCCTCCGCAGACAATGAAATGGTTCTTGAGCGCAGTAATGCTCTTTTCCATCTTACGCTCCCTCAATATTCGGGAAAATCTCCGCTCAACTACAAACCCGGTGATTGACGAGACTGCATAGACAGCCACGCCCACTCCGGACCACATCAGAATCATGGCGAAAAAACGGGCGCCTGCGGTCGTGTCAAAGTCCCGGAGTATCTCTCCATAGCCGACCGTGGTGAGCGTGATGCTCGTCATGTAGGCACAATCAAAAAAGGCCCACCTGCCGCCTCCCAAAATGAAAAATCCCAGGGTGCCAAATATGAACACGACAAGGAGAAACAGCCCGGGGACAACCAGTTGATGCAGCAGCGCATGACCGTGGGCATGTTTTGGCGTCGCTGACTCTGAACTCTTAGCCTCAGCCATGAAGTGTTCCGGATCTCCTCTTTGGTTATGGGGCATACTGGCAGCAGTTGTCGGATACTGGTTTCCAGGTAACAAAATACATGGTTCACCGGATTCTTTTTTCCGCATACAGTGAGTAGCATTACATGTGCTTAGCTATACCGTCTCATGTTTCTCTCTTCTGGAAGCCAGGTTCCTCCCACCTGGCTTTCTCTATTCATCGGGCAGGCGTTGCTCGCGGGAATTCAGTGAAATGCGGCGCGTTGTAGCCGGCTCGTCTTCGCCCCACCCATCTTACCGCCGCTCCCCCAGGAATTGGATCAAGACCTTTCGAGTCCTGGGGCCGTCGAACTCCAGGAAAAATATCCTCTCCCAGGTGCCGAGAATCAGATTACCCGAATCCACGATTGCCTGAACGCTCCCTCCGGCCAGGACTGCTTTGACGTGGGCCGCCGCATTGCCTTCGGTGTGCTTGTAAGCCCCACGCCACGGAACCAGGGTCTCCAGGGTTTTTAAAACGTCATCCATCACGTTGGGGTCGGCACCCTCATTTATGGTAATGCCAGCGGTCGTGTGCGGGACGTAAATCACGCAGATGCCGTTGGCTGCCGATATTTCCTTCAATCTGAGGGCAATATGATTGGTTATGTCAACAGCGCACGAATGAGCCGGGGTCCTGATCTGTACGATTTCCATATCATGTTCTCGCTCAAGGCAAAATAATTCCCGATTCCGTTCGGCGTTCCCGGGGCGTTTCCTCGGTCTGCCGCCCATCCCTGAGATCGCCGGGCCAGTGAAAATTAATTGAATCCGTCACCAACCGGAGCACAACGGGATGTTTTTCCACAGCCGACAGGCCGGCAAGGTTCGAGGCCGCTATCCATGCCCACCGGGCCCTGTCTTCTGCGCCGCAGAGTTTGAAAACCATCGCCTGCTCTTCGAAAAACCTTCTGAAAAGATATCGCTTCTTGCCTGCACACAGGTTTTTGGCCGCATCACGGAGTACCTCCAGGCTGCGTTCTTCCTGGATCTCCCGTGGGACCACCAGAAGCGGCCTGTCCAGTTCTTTGAGCTTTTCATGATATGGATTCAGATCATCCTTATCGAATATGAGCCACGAAAGGTCCATATCTTTCAGCAGATCTTCGATTTCCAATTCGCCAAAATACTTCTCCGGGTTCTCGACAGCAGGCATCAGTTCATAGACGTATGGCTTTCTGAGCGGGTCATGGTACCTTGTAAAGAGGTCGCGGCTGCGCTCCAGTTGGTCGTATGTCTCACGGCCGGTCCAAAAATTGAGCATATCGAAGAACAGGCCTGCCGCGTGCCAGAGCGGAATCTCCGGAGCTTTGCCGTGAACCGTATGGGATGAGAGCGCCTCGAGGTATTCCCGGTATAGTTTCTGGGTGCTCGGTTCCTTTACTCTCACGTTGAAGGTTTCAAAATCGTCTTCAAGGAAAGCCGTTATAAGGACGTAGCGCCCGGAAGATGCTTCAGGAATCAGAGATGAAACAATCCAAATCGTGCCGGGGGCAATACACAGGTGAGCTACCGGTTTCTTCTGCTGGTCCCTTATGAGGATGACTTTTTCCGGCGCCGGGCTCTTTTCGGTCGGCGTGAAGCCTTTTTGTGAGAAACGGTAGGCCGCCTGCTTGAGGCTTCTTTTGTAAGCCGAAGCCTCGACGATTTTCTCAAGACTCTGAAAGGTGCGAAAGCCGGTTAGGCCTGGGTTGCGGCTCAACCTGTCTATGATTGCGGCCGCAAGGAGCGGTCTTCCGGCAACAGAGTCATGAAGCGAGCGCAGATAGCCCTCGAAACTCTCGCCCGCCGGGTCCTGCACGGAAAGCCGGTCAAGGATCATCTGCAGTTCGCCGGATTCTTCCCTGGTGAGCCAGAGGTCCTCCTTTTCCTTTTTGCCTGCACTTTGCTTTCTGCTCATATCTCCCCGCCGTCAAGTGGGCCTAAAATCGAACTGGTTATCAGTCCTCATCGAATCCGCCCGCATCGGAACACGCCCGCCCGCATCTTCAATGATAATGACGCTTCAAACCGACCCAAGCCCTAAAATAGAAAAGCCCCATGCACACGTCAACGTGATTCTGGGGTTGTTTGTCATGGCGTGAAAATAATCCGTCCTTCCTCTTTGGCTAACTCCTCCGGCGGCTCGATAGTCGGAGAGTCGGCCACAAGCTCCCGGAGGCGTTTTACCTCCATATCGGTCGAGCCAAGCCTTGGTTCTTATGCAACCGGTTACGTAAATTTTTCTGTTGCCGCGCCGTGGTTTATCCGATTGGTATCTTAAGATGACTGCTATTTGAGATGAACTGTTCGGGGTGAGCAATGGGGAACGGAGTCGAACAGGGACTCGATCTTTGGGTTGAGCGGCTCGTCAAGGAGAATATGCCGATCTTTAGCCGCACGGTCCAATGTATTGCCGGAACGACAACCAGAGAGAACAGCTCGCTTTCAGAACTGGCATGGGCGATTCTTGAGGACCCGCCTCTCACCGTCCAGGTGATTAGACTGGCCAACAGCACGTATTACAATCCCTATTCGACACGGATCAGCACGGTGAGCCGGGCGGTTTTGAGGCTGGGCTTCAACGTAATAAAGGGCATCTGCCTCTCAATCGGACTGGTTGAGACAGTGCTTTCAGGTCTGCACAAAAATAAGTTGGGCCTGGAGGTGGCCAGGGCTTTCCACGCTGCCGTTCAGGCCAGAAGAATCGCCATCCTGAAAAATCTGCCCGGGCCCGAGGAGATATTTATAGCCGCTCTGCTTTCACGCATTGGCAAGATAGCCTTCTGGTGTTCTGCCGGGCAGGTTGGAACAGATATCGAGAGTGCAATGCCGGATTGCGAAAACGAAGACCAGGCCGAGGTGAAAGTGCTTGGATTCAAACTGGAACGGTTGACCCAGAGGCTCAACCAGGAGTGGAAACTTAGTGATTTGCTGGAAAGCTCCTTTCGGGACAACCATGGAACCGACCCCAGGATTCGGAGCATAAAGCTTGGTTGCGCCGTAGCGCAGGCATCTGAGGAAGGTTGGGACTGTCATCGGGTTAAGAAGATCATAAAGGAAGCAGCCGATTTCATGAATCTTTCGGAACAAGAGACGACCGAGACCCTGCATGAATCGGCAGGCGCGGCCGCTGAGATTACGGCTTCCTACGGTGGGACAGAGAGCAGCAGGTTGATTCCAGTGCCTGAAAGCCAAAAAGCGCCGCCTCCATCACCGGTCCAAACCTTGGAGAAATCAGCCCGGGACCTCTTGGGAGGCAAAGGGAGCCGGCTCGAGGAGCAGGAGGTCCGCGCAGAACCGCCGCCCTTATGGCCTGCGCAGGGCACAGAGATTAAACACCATTACCCTAAGCCGGATCCCGGTCTTCAACTGTGCAGCCTTCGCGACCTTTCCTCTCTGGTGACATCCAAGAAAGCAGACCTCAATATGGTGCTCTCGATTGTCCTGGAAGGCATCTACCATGGAATAGGCATGGACAGTGTACTTTTTATGGTGCTCGCCCCTGACCGGAAGCATTTTCAGGGAAGGTACGCACTGGGATGGACAGACAAGGTTCATGTCCAAAATGTCAGGATCGGCGCCGAATCCGAGGTGCCCAATGTTTTTGGTTATGTGCTAAAAAATCGCAACCCGATCTGGGTGACCGAAAAACCGGACAATAGTATCAAACCGCTCCTGACGCAGGAGTTGTCCGTTATAACCGGCAGTGGGCCTTTCTTTGCCATGCCGGTCGCCATCAAAGGGACCATTATTGGGGTCGTCTACTCGGACAGAAATCAGAGCCGTCGAAATCTGGATGAAGAAAGCTTTGAAAACTTCGTATTTTTTGGCCGGCAGGCGAATATGAGTTTGGATGCCCTTTCAGCTATCTAGAAAAGCTGTCCCCGCCTTTGCCTTAAACTGAGCGATTTACTTTCCTGGTTTTTTGCTTTGTTCCGGGCTTAAAAGTCAAGACGCGCTTAGCTTTTCGCGGATCAGTTTTTCAGCCAGATGTAGAGCGTCCTTGAGCTTGTCGGGTCTGTTCCCGCCGGCTTGGGCCATGTCGGGCCGCCCTCCGCCGGCGCCGCCCACTTCCCTGACGATCTCTTTTATGAGATTTCCGGCGTGCATCCGGGCCGTCATTTCCTGGGTCACCCCGGCGAGCAGAAACACCTTTCCTTCCGAAACAGCTCCAAGAACGGCTACACCCCTGGTAAACCTTTCCCTGAATTTGTCGTTTATCTCCCGAAGCACCCTTGGATTATCAGCCTCGATTTGAGTGACGAGCACCCTTACTCCGTCAATCTCGACGGCCTCACCGAAAAGATCCGTCGAGCGTTTGCCGGCAACGGAGGCCTTGAGGGCTTCGATTTCCTTTTCCATTTGCCTCTGCTGGCCAAGCACTTTCTCGATGCGCTCGCCTACTTCCGAAGGTGCAGCTTTGAGCGCGGCAGCGGCGCGGTTGAGAATTTGCCTTTGCCGGCATATGTGTTCGAACGCCTGCCGGCCTGCAAGGGCCTCGATTCTGCGGACGCCGGCGGCAATGCCGGTTTCCTGGAGGATTATAAAAACACCGATTTCCCCCGTCCGGTGTGTGTGAGTGCCACCACAAAGCTCGCGGCTAAACCCCGGAATTTCAACCAGCCGGACGCGCTCTCCGTATTTTTCTTCAAACAGGGCCATGGCGCCGGTTTTCAGAGCTTCCTCCAGCCCCATTACCCGAACGTTCAACTGCTGGTTTCGGCGGACCTCATCATTTGCCAGCCGCTCTATCCGAGCGAGTTCTTCCGGGCTCACAGCGGCAAAATGTGTAAAGTCGAACCGGAGCCGATCCGGAGCGACGAGCGATCCGGCCTGTTTCACGTGATCTCCTAGCACTTTCCGCAGAACCGCGTGAAGGATATGTGTAGCCGTATGGTGGATTTCGGTGTCCTTTCGCAACCGGGCGTCAACTGCCAGGTGAACCCTGTCGCCGACGTGGAAAGACCCGGATTCGACCTTGCCCATGTGAACGATAAGGTTTCCGGGAAGCTTCACGGTATCTGAGACAACGATTTTGCCCGTCGGCCCCTCTATCACACCCGTGTCGCCCACCTGTCCGCCTGCGGCCCCGTAAAAGGGGGTTTGGGCCGTCATCAGCTCGACAAACATTTGCTCCCCGGCCGAGCCAATTTCTTCGCCGTCCCTTACCATCGCGATAATCTCGGAATCCGCCTGTGTCGTTTCATAGCCCAGAAACGTGGTAGTAAGGCCCCTTGAACCCACTTGCCGGTAGACCTCAGGGATTTCACGCTCGCCGCTCCCTTTCCAGGCTGCCCGTGACTGCTCCCGCTGCTTTTCCATGAGGTCGTGGAAACCGGCCTCGTCCACCTGGAAACCGAATTCCCGGGACATATCGGTGACAATGTCGATAGGAAAGCCATATGTGTCGTAGAGCTTGAAAATAAGGGACCCGGGAATTGTTTGGGACTTTTCGTCGGCCAGGCGGCTTATCTCGGCCTGCAAAAGCCTCAACCCATTATCCAGCGTTTCGTTGAATCGTTCTTCTTCGTTCTGGATGACACGGGTTATGAAACTGCGGTTTTCAAGCAACTCCGGATAAGCATCCTGCATGGATTCCATAACCGAGACGGCGACCGGGGACAAAAATGGCCCGTAGACCCCAAGAAAGCGCCCGTGTCTCAAAGCGCGCCGAATTACACGCCTCAGCACGTAGCCGCGCCCTTCATTGCTGGGCAAAGCGCCGTCTCCGATCAGAAAAGCCGCTGCGCGGCTGTGATCGGCAATGACCTTGACCGAGATGTCCCTATCCGCCGAGGTCCCATATCTGTAGCCGGATATCCGCTCTATTTCGGCCATCATCGGGGCAAAAAGGTCGGTGTCGTAATTCGACAGGACCCCTTGGCTTACGGCGGCTACTCTTTCAAGCCCCATACCAGTGTCGATGCTGGGTTTGGGAAGAGGTTTGAGGGCGCCGTCCTGGGAGCGGTTGAACTGCATGAAGACGAGGTTCCAAAGCTCCAGATACCGATCGCAGTCGCATCCTGGCTTGCAATCCGGCCGCCCGCATCCTGTGCCGGGTCCCTGATCAATGACGATCTCCGAACATGGCCCGCAGGGACCCGTGTCGCCCATGGCCCAGAAATTGTCCTTTGTTGGAAACGCCAGAATCCGATCCTGCGGAAGATATCGCGCCCAGAAACTGCGGGCTTCTTCGTCCGCTGCAAGGTTCATCTCCGGATCGCCTTCGTGGATCGTGGCATAGAGTTTATCCTTTGGCAGGCCCATATCCCCGGTCAAAAACTCCCAGGCGAATTTGACCGCATCTTCCTTGAAGTAATCTCCGAAAGAAAAATTTCCCAGCATTTCAAAAAAAGTGTGGTGCCGCGCCGTGCGGCCGACGTTTTCCAGGTCGTTATGCTTGCCGCCAGCGCGCATGCACTTCTGGCTTGTGGTCGCGCGTGAAAAGGGACGCTTTTCCTCGCCGAGAAAAGTTCTCTTGAACTGCACCATGCCCGCGTTGGTGAATAGAAGGGTGGGGTCGTCGTGAGGAATTACCGAAGAACTTTTTACAATAGTGTGTCCGCGCTGCTTGAAGAATTCGAGGAAGAGCTTCCGGATCTCGCTGGCTTTCATCAATGAGGTTTCTCCTTGCGGATGTCGGATGCCGGCCCTCGGATATCGAATATTGCGTGCGGCGGGACAAATCCGACATCCGACATCCGACAGCCGGTAGCCGATAGCCGATATCCGGCGCCTGCCGGCCGCCTGCCGTCAATCCGCCGCAGCGGACACGGCGCCTGCAACGGGTAGATTGCAGGCCTGACGAATCTTCATCTCGATATCGGAGATCAACTCGGCATGGTCCCTGAGAAAACTCTTCGCGTTTTCCCTTCCCTGTCCCAGTCTTTCTCCATTGTACGAATACCACGTGCCCGACTTCTCTATCAGGTTGGCATCCACCCCAAGGTCCAGCACCTCCCCCTCCTTGGATATGCCCCGTCCGTAAATTATATCGAATTCAATCTCGCGGAATGGGGGCGCTATCTTGTTCTTTACCACCTTCACCTTGGTTCGGTTGCCGATAACCTCCTGGCCTTCCTTGATCGGTCCGACACGGCGGATGTCAAGCCTCATGGTGGCGTAGAACTTGAGCGCGTTTCCTCCCGTGGTAGTTTCGGGCGAACCGTAGAAGACCCCTATTTTCATTCGGATCTGATTGGTAAAAATGACGCAGGTCTTCGATTTGCTGATGGCCGAAACCAGTTTCCGCAGCGCCTGGCTCATGAGCCGCGCCTGGAGCCCTACGTGCGGGTCGCCCATCTCGCCTTCAATTTCAGCTTTGGGAACCAGCGCCGCAACCGAATCGACCACCAGCACGTCGATTGCGTTGCTCCGGACCAGCACTTCGGCTATCTCCAGGGCTTGCTCGCCATAGTCGGGCTGGCTGATCAGCAGGTCTTCGGTCACGACCCCCAGCTTCCGGGCATATTGAACGTCCAGGGCATGTTCGGCGTCCACAAAGGCCGCCAGACCTCCGAGCTTCTGGGCCTCTGCGATTATGTGCAGCGCCAGAGTCGTTTTTCCTGAAGACTCGGAGCCGAATATCTCGATTATGCGGCCCCGCGCAACGCCGCCAATCCCCAGCGCAATATCCAGCGACAAAGAACCGCTCGATATTACAGGGACTTCCACGTTGACGCCTTCCCCGAGCCGCATGATGGCGCCCTTCCCGCACATGCGCTCAATCTGTGAAATCGCAGCTTCTATAGCTCTTTTCCGGTCGTCGTTAAGTCCCATGAATCGGGCCTCCTTATTCTTGTTGTTAATATGAATTATTGTTCGGCTGAGGGGCGCCCGGAAAAAGGCGCTTCGAATAAAGGAGTATATCGAGCGCCGTCCGGCCTTAACTCACTTTTATACAATACAACTTGATAAGCGTCAAAGGGTTCCGCCGTAAAGTCCTGATGTGCAAGAAGAATCTCCTGGAGGGCGTGAAGCCGCTGCCTTCCTCTGACCCGTCCGATGGTGAGGTGAGGTCTGAACGGGCGTTCCTCCGGCTTGAAGCCCAGCGGGACCAGTGCTGCTTCCACCTGCCGTGCAAGTTCGGCAAGCGGGCCGATCTGCCCCCGGAGCCCAACCCAGATGACCCTGGGAGATTTCATGGAAGGGAAGGCGCCGCATCCCGCCGGCTCGATGTGAATGGGCGCGGTTTGCAAGGCTGCCCCGGCAAGCACCGGCTTTATCTCCTCGATCAACCCCGGCGCGACGTTGCCCAGAAACTTGAGCGTGAGGTGAATCCCTTCCACCCTCACCCATCCAACCTTGGCATCGCTCTTTCTTAACTCCCGGATGAACGCTTCGATCTGCCGACGCGCCCCATCGGAGAGATCGATCGCAATGAAGCTGCGCACAGGCTGTTCCATGTGTTGTCCAATTCATGGATTTAGGGATTTAGCCCCATCAATCCCTCAATGATATCGAGTCCCCGTCCAAGGATTGCATCACATACCGGCCTTTCGTCGTGTGCTTATCAATCGCAAACGAGTCGCCCGTCCCCCGCAAGCAACTCCCAAAGCATCACCAGGGCCGCCTGGGCCGCACCTTCCTGGATTTGTTCGCGCGTTCCGCCAAATGAGTATTTCTCGACCTTTTTTCCCATGGGAGTGACACAGGCTATAAAGACGGTCCCGACGGGTTTTTCGGGAGTTCCCCCCGTTGGGCCGGCAATTCCGGTCACTGCTGCGGAGACTTCCACAGCAGCCTCTCTTAGCGCTCCCTCCGCCATTGCCAGCGCCACTTCCTCGCTTACGGCGCCCCGTGCGCTCAGAACTCCTTCGGATACGCCGAGAAGTTCCATCTTCGACCGGTTGCTGTATGTGACAAACGCCCTGTCCAGGTAGTCCGATGCCCCGGGCACAGCCGATACTTTTCTCGAAAGCAGCCCGCCCGTGCAGGATTCGGCGATGGCCAGACCCCAGCCGCGCTCGCGCAGGTAATGGCCGATCACCTTTTCGAGGCAATCGTCATTGCGTCCGCTTATGTGCCGGGCGCCAATCAAAGCGGTGATATTCTTGTCGGCGTTTATCACAAGAGTGCGGCACGCTTCCTCGTTTGGCGCCGCCGCGAATATCGCCACCCAGTTTTCCCGCCCTTGCGGATAATAGCCGATGTCCACGCCCTCACCGGGGTCGAGCAACCGGAGTTTATTATGGACCTGGGCTTCCAGTAAGCCCTGAACCCGGAGGATGTGTTTGATGTAAGCGCATCTGTCGGGAAACCTGGCTTCAAGATCGGGGATCACGTCCTTTTCCAGCAGGTGCTTCATTTCGTTTGGCACACCAGGCAGGAAGTAGCACGGAACATCGTCGTGCAGCACGAAAAACCCGGCCATATTAAATCCGAGCTTCACCGCTCCGGCCGGCAGCTCGGCCATCCGTTCCATCTCCTTCGACCATTCCACTCCCCTTTGCGACAACCGGTCCCTGAGCCAGATCGCGTAAGCGCTGTTGCAGACAAGGGGCCTCTGGAAAGCCCTGGACACCGCCGAGCACGTCCTGTCATCGTCGGTTGGACCGAGGCCCCCGGTTGCAATGACAAAATGCGACTTCTTCAGGCATCGGCCAAGATGTTCTACGATGTCGTCTTCGATGTCTCCGATTGTAATCATCTTGTCGAGGCGAAAACCACGGGCGCGCAGCTCCAGTGCGATGTGCTGGGCATTCCCGTTCGGTATGTCTCCCAGCAGAATTTCATCGCCGATTGTGAGCAGGGTTCCCGTTATATGAGAGGGCTTATTGGACATATTCCATTTCCCTTCAAGACTTCAAGCATCGCGGAAAAAACCATGGCCCAAACTCGAGATTATTTTGCGCTTTCCATTACCCGCCTGTAAACATCGGGCAGGGGGGTCCCGGTTTGCTCCGCAATTCGCCTGCATTCCTCGTACTCCGGAATCAGCCGTTCACCGCCGCCAGGCAGCAGGACGCGCTTTACTTTGCAAGGTCCGAAAACCGTTGAAACTATCTTTTCTTCACGCGGCAGCTCGATCCTTTTAACTCCGGTCACCCGAACCCCAAGCGTGGTGGTTTCCGATAGGATGATCTGCGCCGCCGCCGTTTCAATTGCGGGGTCGACCAGCGCCCTGAGCAAAACTCCTGGACGGTTCTTCTTCATCTGGATGGCAATGAGGCTTACATCCAGGGCGCCCAGCGCAAAAAGCTTTCCCGATACGTAATTATAAAATTCCGGGTTCATGTCATCAATGTTCGTTTCGATCACGAGAAGGTCGCGCGCCGGCAAAACGCTTCTCTCCTTACCCACCATTACGCGCAAGAGGTTTGGCGGGTCGCTCGCCGGATCGGTCCCGACGCCGTAGCCGGTGGAAATGAGCGCCATCGGAGGAATCGGACCGTAGGATTGAGCCAGGGTAGCCAGGATAGCCGCCCCGGTGGGTGTGACAAGCTCGCGCTCGACCGGCAATCCGTAGACCGGGGCCCCCGACAGAAGAATCGAAGTCGCAGGGGCAGGCAGAGGAATGGTCCCATGTTGAGTGTTGACAAATCCCCTGCCAAGGGGGAGCGGAGAGGAGCAGACTTTTTCTATTTTCAGATATTCCAGGCAGAATATGACGCCCGCGATGTCCAGGATGGAATCTAGAGCGCCGACTTCATGAAAATGGATACTGCCCGGTGGGACCCCGTGAACCCGAGATTCGGCGTCGGCAAGACGCCCGAAGACGGCCAGGCTCTTTTCGCGAACTCCGGGATCGAGACCGCTTTCATTGAAAACGGCCTGTATGTCGGAAAACGTTCGATGAGGCTGCCGGCCGCCGGAAATTATGACTCGCGTCCCTTCGATTGCCCCCCGCCGTTCCCTCCGCGTCTCTATGGACCAGTCTTCAAGAGCTTTGATCTGTCTCATCCCGCCGATGAGATCTTCGAGGGGGACTCCAAGGTCGATCAGCGCTCCCAGCGCCATGTCCCCGCTCACACCCGAGAAACAGTCGAAGTAGGCGATCTTCATCAATTGCCTCCGGATCCGGAGATATGCAAGATATCCTCTATTGAAATCAGAGCGGATTCTAATTGTGTCGCCGGTCCAAGGTCAATAGCCAAAAGGATCGAATCGGTGAATGGGCGTCAGGTGCCGGGATCGCCGGGACTCAGCCCCTGAGTGCGGGGGAGTGCCGGTGGGTGGATATGTGAACCGGATAAAGGCAGGTGAATGCTCAAGCCTTTTCTCCATCTTGACAGTTCAAGGCCGGCAAGCTAAAGTAGTCAACCTGGCCGGAAATCGGGTTTCCGTCGAGGAGGGATGGCCGAGCGGTTGAAGGCGGCGGTCTTGAAAACCGTTGTTCCGTTTGCAGCGGAACCGTGGGTTCGAATCCTACTCCCTCCGCCAAAAAATAATTTAACATCATCCAATGATGTCCTTCAAACCCTGATTCAGTCAGGGTTTTTTCTTTTCTAAACTCCAGTTTAGTCCAATAAAATCCATTGACATCCGGGAATAGTTGGGGGTATATTTGGGGATATGAGAGCCAAGATTGAAATTTGATACCCCCAAAATGGAGGTGAGGCCATGTCCCTGAACGATCCGAAAGTAAAAAACGCAAAGCCGAAAGAGAAGCAGTACAAGCTATCCGACAGTGACGGAATGTATCTTCTCGTAACCCCCGAAGGGGGTAAGTATTGGCGTCTCAAATACCGCTTCGGCGGGAAAGAGAAAACATTGGCATTGGGCGCTTACCCGGATGTTTCGCTTGCGGATGCGCGTGAAGATAAAGACGATGCGCGGAAACTTCTCAAAGCTGGCGTTGATCCGGGAGAAAAATTGTCGAAGAAAGCTCGGAAGGCCGCTATCATTGCCGAAGCCGCGAATAGTTTCGAGATGATTGCAAGGGAGTGGTTTCAGAAGTTTTCACCTACCTGGGCACCGGGCCACGCACAAACGATCATTAGCCGTCTTGAGCGGGATGTTTTCCCATGCATCGGAAAGCAAGTCCTGCGGGAAATCACACCACCAGAACTGCTAACCGTTTTGCGTCGAGTGGAATCGCGCGGGGCGTTGGAGACGGCGCATCGGATAAAGCAAATTTGCGGGCAAGTGTTTCGATACGGTATAGCCACAGGCAGGGGCGAGCGTGATCCTTCGGGTGATTTGAAGGGGGCGCTTCCACAGCCGGAGACGAAACATTTTGCCGCTATAACAAACCCGGCTGAGATAGGGGCTTTGTTGCGGGCAATAGACGGCTACCAGGGTACTTTCACTGTCAAATGTGCGCTGAGATTGGCTCCGTTAGTCTTTGTCCGTCCGGGCGAACTGCGCAAAGCGGAATGGGCGGAAATGGATTTTGCAGAGGCGCAATGGAACATACCCGGCGAAAGAATGAAAATGAAAGAACCGCATATCGTCCCATTGTCGATTCAGGCTGTTGAAATCCTGCGCGAACTGTATCCGTTGACCGGAAGCGGGAAATATGTTTTCCCAAGTCTGCGAACCGCAGCGCGTCCGATGAGCGAGAACACTGTCAATGCCGCTTTCCGGCGCATGGGTTTTGAAAAAACCGAAATGAGCGGGCATGGCCTCCGGGCAATGGCTCGAACACTCCTTGATGAGGTGCATGGCGTCCGGGTTGACTTCATCGAGCATCAGCTTGCGCACGCTGTACGTGATTTTAACCGCCAAGCATACAATCGGACGAAATATCTACCACAGCGCCGGGAGATGATGCAGCTTTGGGCTGATTACCTCGACGGACTGAAAAACGGCGCGGCGAAGGTGATCCCGATCCGGTCAGCCAGTTAAGAAATTCGTATAATCAAGTCCATCTTGGTATTTTTTGGCTTGACCTTGCCATAAATCCGGATGTATAAGGACCGGCAAAGGTAGGAATACCACAGGAAGATTCACCCCATAAGGCAAGTTCATCAAGAAAGCAAATCGTTCTTTGGATAGAAATACGACAACTTAGTCGAACGAAACGCTGAGCGCGGCAGTATCTAGGCCAAGGGCAGAGGTTCAGTTAACCTCCATTCCCGCGCCAATGCGAATACGAGGAAGGCCGTTTTCGGAGACGAACACTGACAGTGTGTCTTCGGGCGGCCTCTTCTTTTTGGGCCTCCAGGACACCCGTAAACGGAGACCTGAAAATGATAAAGCCAACTATTAAGCCTTCCGAAACCTCATCAACACAGAACCACCTTCAAAACACTGAACAAGAACGTCTCTTGCGACTTCCCGAAGTTTTGAGACTTCTTTCGATTTCAAAAAGCTCCTGGTGGAATGGCGTTCGGGGCGGCAAGTACCCAAAGGCTATTAAATTGGGTCCACGAACAACAGCCTGGCGGTACTCGGATGTTCGGGCGCTTATGCAGTGAGCGCCGATTCATGGGCCGAAAAATACAGTGCCCGCGCGAGCTTTGGCGGCGGCGCGGGCGGCAATGGGGTAGAGGATTTACATCATGCAAAATAGCGAATTTCCCGAAACAAATCAAGATGAAACTGTCCGTTTTCTCAACTTCCTGGGCTGTGATCCT
>DASPQK010000165.1:0-19090 GCA_035624985.1 Syntrophobacteraceae bacterium
TTTCACAACCGCCGTATATTGCGTGCTCATGTCAAGACCTCTTTTCAGGTTTTCATCAATCTTGAATTTCAATAGAAAAGTTCTTCAACCTTATTGGCGCCTTCCTCATCGTTTAAGAAAGCAATCAAGGCACAGGCATCGAAAATATACCGCGGGCTCAAGGCTCAAGTTTCTTTTCTGCTCTTTTCATATCAAGGTATTCGTTGCTGGAGAAGCCTCTATAACGGACGACAGAAAGCCGGCCCCCGAAGTGTATCTAATCGGGGGTCGGATGTCGGAAAACGGAGAAAAACATCCCACGGGCCTTAAGATTGTGTCAACTTTCTTTTGACGCTTGCTATAGTTTCCTCGGCATGCTTGCCTTTCGGGTAAAATCTGACATTTTCCGAACGACCCCTTATGAAACATTGGGGTCGGGCTTGAGCCCAGGAGTCAGATATCTCCGGCAAAGCCGCAGGCCTGGTAAACCGTGGACCGATGAACGTGGATATTACGCACCGGAGGTGGATTTCTTGCACAACATGCCTGCGATAATCTCCAAAATCCTCCGCGGCTACACTTTGCAAGTGCGGGGTACTCACGGAGTGCTCCACTGGGCGAGGGTTTTGGAGAATGGTTTGCGTTTGGCTAAGATAAACGGGGCCGATGAAGAGGTAATTGCGCTGATCGCCCTGTTCCATGATTCGCGGCGCGTAAATGAATCCCGTGACGACGGGCACGGGTTGAGGGGCGCTGAACTCGCGCAGTCGCTGAGAGGCACGCTGATCTCACTGGAGGACAGCAGATTTGACCTGCTGTTCCAGGCCTGCGACCTTCACACGGAAGGTCTAACTGAGGGTGATCCGACATTACTGGCGTGCTGGGACGCCGATCGATTGGATCTCGGACGAGTCCGGATAATGCCGGAGCCCGAACGGCTCTGCACCAATGCGGCACGTGACCTTCTGGAGTGGGCGAACGCGCGGGCGGCAAGCAACCATGAACCAGCGGACGTGCTGGCATCATGGGGTCTTAAATGACCGGATGCAGCCGGCAGGTGAGGCCTATTTTGGCATCCTGCCGTTTGTTTTTTGCAGATCAATAAACTCAACATTTTCCCTTCCCGGCAGCAATCAAGGCGCCGATATCGTTTCCATTCCGAATCAATGTGCAGGCGATCCGGGAGCGAGCCCGGATTTTCAATCCTGTGTTGTGTGGCCATGACGCGCATGCTTTGTGTTTTTTGCTATTGACAACCTCACGATTTGAAAAGTATGGTCAATGAAATAGCGGGAAATTGTGCGGGGGGAGCTCCGACCCCGCGCCACGCGGACTGCGCGCCACGTGGCGGCCTAGTGCCGCGTGCAGGCCGCAATGGTCGATGAGGGTTTCTGAGCTATGGAAGATTTAGGAATCACAAAAGAACAAGCTGATAAGCTGGTTGAAGAATATATTACAGAACCGATGACAAAATTACACCTTCTGGAATCAGAAGCGATTATGAGGGCATTAGCTGAACATTTAAAAGAGGAAGAGGAGAAGTGGGGAATAATCGGATTATTGCATGATATTGACTGGGATTTGACAAAGCACACACTTGAGCAGCATTGTATAAAGGCTCAAGAAATTTTGCGCAAGGCTGGAGCCAGTGATTTCTTGATTGAAACAGTTGTATCTCATGGATATGGTAATGATACAATACCGTTACTTAAAGAATATAAACGCACGACAAGAATCCAGCATTGTCTTGTGGCGGCAGAGACCGTGACAGGGATTATTATTGCCTCAGCCCTGGTTCAGCCGGACAAAAAACTGGCCAGTGTTCAATTGCCGTCTCTTAAAAAGAAATTTAAAAGCAAAGCTTTTGCTGCAAATTGCAGCAGGGATTTGGTAAATGAATGCGAAGAAGCCGGCATTTCAATAGATGATTTTCTTGATATTGGACTTCGTGCATTGCAGAAAATCAGCAAAGAATTAGGATTATAAAGGACAAACTGCGATGATCAGAAGCTACATAAGAGGGACAGGAAGTTACCTCCCGCCCAGCGTCGTGTCTAATGAAGATCTTGCTCGGCTGTTGCCGACAACCGATGAGTGGATAAGGACCCGAACCGGGATTGAAGAGCGACGCTTCGCAGATGAAGGGACTTTCTGTTCCGATCTCGCCTATGAAGCATCCAAGGCCGCCTTATCCGATTCAGGCGTAGAACCGTCCAATCTTGACATGATCATATTTGCGACCCTGAGCCCCGATCATCATTTTCCGGGCAGCGGCTGCTATTTACAGGCAAAGCTGTCAAAACTCGGAGTAGGAACGATCGGCTGCCTGGACGTGCGCAATCAGTGCACCGGTTTTCTCTATTCTCTATCTATTGCGGATGCGTATATTCGAGCCGGCATTTACACCAACATTCTTGTTGTTGGTTCGGAAATACATTCGAGTGCTTTAGATTTTTCAGAAAAGGGGCGCGATCTGGCTGTTTTGTTTGGAGACGGCGCCGGCGCCGTCGTTCTCTCGCGTTATGAAGGAGACGCAAGAGGAATAATCTCAACAGAATTACACGCAGACGGGCATTACGCGAAAGCACTTTATATGGATATCTGGGATATTTCCCGTAAGCCGTACCTTTCCGGGGAAAGCATCAGTCAGGGTGATATCTGGCCTCAAATGGACGGGAAGTCAGTATTCAAACACGCCATTAACGGACTTATCGACTTGTGCCGCACCACATTATCAAGAGCCGAATATGAAATAGATGATTTAAAGTACGTTATTCCCCACCAGGCAAATCTCAGAATTAATCAAGCCGTGGCTGAGAGACTGGGGCTTCCGGACAGCAAGGTTTTGAACAACATTCAGAAATATGCCAACACTACGGCCGCTTCTATTCCAATCCTTCTGGATGAAGCTCATAAATTGGGTATGTTGGATGAAGGAGACCTGCTTCTGCTGCTCTCCTTCGGGTCTGGTTTTACCTGGGCATCAACATTGCTTCGGTGGTAACTCTGCGGAAACGGGTTCGAGGCTGGACCGCCACAGCCGGCACCCCACTTCTTGGCGCGACGGCGGTACAGCGAGACCGTTTCATCATTAGCAGCGGGGGCAGCGGAATCATTGGGATGATCTTGATGAGGGCATATCGGTCCGAGCCTCACTGCTCTCTGTGTCGGCGACCGCACCCGACGCGCAAAGCAGGCGTCTTAGCGGAATTTGAACAAATTAGATTCAACCGCCCCTCGAAATACCAGCCGCCAGTGTTTATCAAATGATAGTCCGCATATTATCTCCTGGAGCGACTTGACATCCGTGACATTTTCACAAGGAGCCGCCGATGCCCAACCGTCTTGCAGCCGAAAAAAGCCCTTACCTGCTCCAGCACGCCGAAAATCCCGTGGACTGGCATCCATGGGGAGATGAGGCATTTTTGACGGCAAGCCGTGAAGACAAGCCGATTTTCCTTTCAATCGGATATTCCACCTGCCACTGGTGTCACGTGATGGAGCACGAGTCTTTCGAGGACGAGGAAGTTGCGGGACTGCTCAACCGGAGCTTCGTGTCCATAAAAGTGGACCGTGAGGAGCGGCCCGACATCGACCAGGTTTATATGGCCGCATGCCAGGCGACCACAGGCAGAGGAGGATGGCCGCTCTCGATTTTTATGGGGCCGGACAGGAAGCCTTTTTATGCCGGGACCTACTTTCCCAAAAGGGCCCGAATGGGAATGCCGGGCTTGATGGAAATAGCGGGCAAGATTGCCCAACTCTGGACCAGTGAGCGTGAATATCTTGGCAGGATGAGCGAAGAAATAACCAGTGTCATCGAGGCAAAGGAGCCGGAGGCCTCCGATCGACCGCCGGGCCCAGAGTTGCTGGGGATCACCTGGCGTGAATTGGCCAGGTCGTTCGATCCGGTTTGGGGCGGATTCGGAAGACCCCCCAAGTTCCCCAACCCGCATAATCTCATCTTCCTTACACGATGGCATAAACGACATCCGGAATCCAACGCGTTCGAAATGGTGGAAAAAACTCTTCTGTCTATGCGTTGCGGCGGGATATTCGACCAGATAGGCTTCGGTTTTCACAGGTATTCGGTCGACGAGAGATGGCTGGTCCCCCATTTCGAAAAGATGCTCTATGACCAGGCGCTGCTCGCCCTTGCTTATACCGAAGCGTTTCTCGCAACCGGTGACGGACAGTATGCAAAAGTGGTAAGGGAGATTTTCGAATACGTAATGCGCGAGATGCAAAGCACGGAGGGCGGCTTCTATTGCGCTCAAGACGCTGACAGCGAGGGTAGAGAAGGGATTTTCTTCACCTGGACCCCGGAGCAGGTGATCCGCATTCTCGGAAAGGACGCCGGGCAGATATTCTGCCGGGCATACGGCATAACCGACCAGGGCAATTTTGAAGACGGGCTGAGTATACCGCATATTCCGAGGTCTTTGGATAGTCTCGCCGACGCTCTGGGGATGAGTTTTACGGAGTTGGAGGGGCTTCTCGAAGGCGGCCGCAGGAGGCTCTTAGAGGCCCGTGAAAAACGGGTCCATCCGCTGAAGGACGACAAAATCCTCTCAGCATGGAACGGTCTGATGACGGCGGCGCTCGCCAGAGGCGCGCAGGCGCTGGGTGAAAACTCTTACGCCCGGGCGGCGGTTGGGGCGATGAATTTTATTCTGGAAAAAATGCAGACAGACACGGGGCGGCTCTATCGCAGGTACCGGCAGGGCGAGCTCGCCGGCCCGGGGTATGCGGACGATTACGCATTCCTGATCTGGGGGCTTCTTGAACTCTATGAAACCGTCTTCGACGTGAGCTATCTATCAGAAGCGGTAAGACTCCAGGAAGATATGTCCAGACTCTTCGAAGGTCCCCACGGAGGTTTCTATTATGCCGGGGCCGATAATGAGAAGATGATCGCAAGGGAGAGAGTTATCTTCGATGGGGCGCTGCCTTCAAGTAATTCCGTTGCGGCGATGAACCTGTTGCGGCTCGGCAGGATGACTGGAAATCCCGAATTCGAAAAGCGGGCCGATGCGCTCATGAGATCATTCGCCACACAGGTCGGCGCTAATCCTTCGGCTCACACGCAGTTTATGCAGGCGGTTGATTTCGCGCTCGGTCCCGCCCGCGAGATTCTCATCGCAGGAGATTTTTCATCTCCATCGACAAGGCAGATGATAGCAACCGTTCACCGGGTCTACTCGCCGAACCGGGTGCTGATGCTCAAGGAGAGTGGGAAACGGGGGGAGGACTTATCGAAAATTGCGCCGTTTACGGAGGCGATAATTTCAGGGGAAACCGGTCCCACTGCATATCTATGCGAGAACTTCAGTTGCCGAAACCCTCTCGGGAGCGCCTCCGAGTTGGACGCTGCACTTGGATCGTAACCCCTGACTAAGGTTTTTCCTTCACGGTTCATTTTTCAGGAGCGCATTTGTCGTGATTATGGCGTATTTAGAAGAAAAATGTCGCAATTATGGCGTGATTATAAGAACGTGCTCAGGAGGGCAAGTGCCTCCAATATAGACTCAATCGCAAAGCCCATACCTTGGCACACATATTGCTCTTCTAATTAAACCAAAGAGAAACCAACTCTTTCCTCCTCAAAGCTAACCGGTTCTAGCCCCTCCGGTTAGCTTTTTTTATGGAATGGCGGGGTTGGCGGTGGAGGCGGGGTAAGAGCTAACCCACCTCCACCCCGGCCCTTAACCCCTAACCCCTGCCAGCATGGAGGACCGGAAAAATGGGAAAAATTCTGCTTGGATTCTCCGCTTCACCAAGGAAACTCGGAAACTGCGAACTTTTCATAAAAGAGGTTTTCAAACAATTGGGAGAGGGCTGGGAGTTAAGGCTGGCGCGCCTTCCCTTACTCGACATCAAGCCCTGCCGGGGATGCTACCAGTGCCTTTTCGACCGGATGCGATGTCCTCAGCAGGATGACTTCCTAGCGGTGCTGGATGCGCTTGTTGAGGCGGATGCATTCGTGGTGGCCGCTCCGGCCTATGTTCTTTCGGCAAATGCCGGCCTCAAGAAATTCCTGGACCGTGGTCTGCAATTTTACGCATTTGTCGACCGGTTGTGGGGCAAACCGGCTGCCGGGGTCGCGATTGCCGGGATTGAAGGCAGGGAGGGGAGCACCAAGCTGGGCGTGGAGAACTTTATAAAGGTAGCGATGGCGGACCTGCGCGGGTCCGCCGTGGTTTACGGGGCTCTGCCGGGTGAAGCCCTTCTTTCAGCTGCGAACAGGGAAACCGCCCAAAAGCTCGCCCGCGCCATCCTGGACCCGGCCCAGAGATTCAGCCCTGTCGTTCCGGTTTGCCCGATTTGCGGAGGCGACACCTTCAGGTTCCTGCCGGGCGGCAGCGCCAGATGTATGCTTTGTTCGGGTTCGGGCCCGTGGGAAACAGAAGGAAAATCTCTGCGGTTCCTCATCGAGGAGGGGGAACATCCTATTTTCTTGAGCAAGGATGGAGTAAACCGCCACGCAGAATGGCTCCGGGGGATGAAGGAAAAATTTCTCGAACGAAAGCAGGATCTAAAGGGCGTGGTCAAACAGTATCTTGGAGTAGGGACGCTTATCGAGGGGTCACATTTGTAACTTTATTTTAACACTTCCATTCTTGTGAAGGTTAGAAGCGATGCGAAAATCATGGCCAAAATTTTACTGGCCGCCTTGGGAGTGGGTAAACTCAGCGTCCTAGACAAACAGTGGAGCCGCACGGTTGCTCGGATCGTCAGGAAGACCCAGGCTACTGTGCTCCCGGTTTATTTTGAAGGCCACAACAGCCCGCTCTTTTGCGGGCTTGGTCTTTTACATTCTATGATTCGCACATTGATGCTGCCGGCCGAGAACCTCAAGAGGAGGCCGCGGACGGTTCGGGCACATGTCGGAAAACCTGTCCTTTTCAAAAGGCTTGCCGGACTGGATGATTTTGAAGTGGAGGGCATCTGCGGCACAATTTCCCAACGCTCTTCATGAAATCGGTCGCCTGCGGGAGACCGCATTTCGAGAAGGGGGCGAGGGAACCGGCAATCCGATCTATATCGACCGCTTTGACGAGTACTATCAACACATAATGGTCGGGGATCGGGCACTTTGTGACAAGACATCCCCGGTACAGGTTCCTCTTTGGGGCAGTAAGCATAAACAAGGAATATCTTGGCATTTCCCGCAGACTTATTGTAGAATTTCTAAAAGAGGGGCATATTGACTCCGACCCGGCAGGATTCGTGCGGGCAAGGAATGCCCCTCCGGTTGGATCCATCGGGGGGAAAAACCTGGGGCTGGCCTATTCGATGGTGCATGATGTCCAGGATTTCTCGGAATTGATATCCGACATTGAGCAGGATGTCACGGGCATTCCGATACTGCTCAGGCATTATATGAAACTCGGGGGGAAATTTCTGGGCTTCAGTATCGACCCCAAATTCAACAATACCCTTGACGCCCCGGTGCTGGTCGATCTGGTTGAAAGCCATCCCCGCATCCTCGCGCGATACATGGGGCAACAGGGGATGGATGCTTTCCTGCGCTTCAACGGGGCCAGACCGGAGGACACGGCCCATTTCGATTTGGCTGACAATAAATGCGCCTGATTTCAGGCAGAGGGAGAGGATCGTGTCCAGACGGGGGGGTTGAGACCGCAGCCTGCGCGCCCAGGCTCTCGGGGTCCTGCCGGCCATGAAGGGGATAAGACAAATGGGCTGGAACATTCTTTCAATCTTTGCAGTTCTGTTTGGTTTGCTGCTTATGTTCAAGGCGCTTGATACGCTTATACTATGGCGTGCATGGTTCTTTGTCGTAAGCGGCCTGGTATTGTTCCTGTCCGGAGCAGGCCGGCTCTATCTCCGGATGAGGCGCCGCGAAACAGGGAATGGTGAGTAGTGAATACCTGGCAGTCAATGGTGAAAATAGTTTTAGAATCATCCTCATAATACCCCTTTTTCCGGCTGGAACTTGGTCCCGCGCGCGGCGTCAGCCACGGTGAACCTTTTCGACCACAATCTTCAACCCAAGTCATCCGAGCGGTTCATGGCTTCCTGGCTTCTGTATTCCAGCAGCACCCCGACGGAATTCGGCCAATGTCATATCTTGCATTTCGTGATGTTCAACTTATCTGTAGAAAATAAGAGCCGGTCGAAAGCAGTAAGTTGCAAGTCAGCAGGCCGAAAGCGGTAAAAAGAGGATTCAACAATGTCAAAAGAACCCAAGATCGTGCACTCTTTCCCCAAAAATCCCCTGGAGGAAGTCAGGTCCTCGGTGACTTTTTTTAAGGGCAAGCAGTATGTGGACATCCGCATCTACTACAAGGGGGATGATGGGGAGTATCACCCGTCCAAGAAAGGTCTGACCCTCTCAGTGGATCTTTTCCCCGAACTCGAAACCGGCCTCCAGAAGCTCAAGGAAGCTCTGGAGGACTAAAAGCAGCCCGAAGCGCGGCGGGCAAGACTCATTCAGCTTGTTGCGTGCCTGTATATGCGCTTCACGTGAACATTGGATATCAGAGCCATGAAGTCCCTGCCGTGCTCGAAATCGACCTTGATGGACCTGTTGTCTATTTCCATGTACCTCGACAGAACTTTGATTATATCGTTCTTGACAGCTTCCATCAGGTCGGGCGAGATATCCACCCTGTCGTGCATCAAGATGAACTGCATTCTCCTATGGGCGATCTGTCCACTAGGTCCGTTTCCCCAAAAGCGCCGCAAAATACCCAGCATTGGCGTCTCTCCTTTCAGTTCCAGAACAGCCGTTTCATGCGGCCGAAAAGCCCGCGGGACTCATGCCCATACGGAGCAAGGCCTTCGCCATTGAGACGAGCGGCCATGTTCCTGAAGGCTGCTCCAGCCTTGCTGCCCGCATTGTGAACCAGCGGCACTCCCCGATTGGTCGACACCACCACCTCGTCGCTTTCCGGCACAACCCCCAGGAGCGGAACGGAAAGCAGAGAAATGATATCCTGGGTGGACATCATATCCCCCTTCTTGACCATTTTCGCATTGAGTCTATTGATGATAAGGCTTATTTGCCTGATCATCGCGGCTTCGAGAAGCCCGATTACCCGGTCGGCATCCCTGATGGCGGAGACTTCAGGAGTAGTTACCACGAGCGCGGCATCCGCTCCTGCGATTGCGTTTTTGAATCCCTGTTCTATCCCCGCCGGGCAGTCGATCAGGACGTAATCGTATTCTTTGGCCAGGTTGGAACAAAGTTCTTTAATCTGTTGTGGAGTGACAGAAGTTTTTTCCCGAGTTTGAGCCGCCGGTATCATGAAGAGGTTTGGAAGCTTCCTGTCACGGATCATTGCCTGTTCTTTACGGCACTTGCCCTCGATAATGTCGACCAGGTTGTAGACGATCCGGTTCTCCAGCCCCATGACCACATCAAGATTGCGCAAGCCTATGTCCGTGTCGACCATCACAACACCGTATTTTTTCTTGGCCAGTGAAGTGCCCAGGTTTGCCACGGTAGTAGTCTTGCCGACCCCCCCCTTGCCGGATGTAACCACGATTGTTTTGCCAGCCATAGATCACCTGTGATTTAGTTCATAGACTGATAACCTGGATAACCCCGTTTTGGATCTCCGCCACCTCGAATTTGTTTGCCGCCGGTTTTGCCCCCCGTGGAGAGACCGCAACCAGGTTAGCGATCCTGATTTGATTTGGCTCGATGCTCAACGCCCAAACCCGGGCGGACCTCTCGCCTCCGGCACCGGCATGAGCCACACCCCGCAGGGCGCCAAATACGATAACATCACCTTCAGCAATAATTTCGGCGCCTGGATTTACGTCTCCCAGCACGACACAGTCGGCCGGAGAAACTATCCGCACGCCTGAGCGACATGTATTTCGGACAATGAGGGGGGCGCGATTCTCGCGGTCCCGGCCGGCTTGTTTCGATGCCGGACGCGGTTTTTGCGCCTCTCCCGCCAATAAGAATGAAAGAGAGTCGCTCAGGCGAACCTCCACCACCTTAACCTGAGATTTTTCATAGAGTTCCGCATAAAGGGCGGAGATTTCGTCAGTGCGCATCGGCCTGGTCCTTAAATCGAGAACCATTTGCGTTTGGTGAAAAAAATTATGTGACTGCTCCAGCCGCTCATCCATGTAAGCCAGGATGTCGTCCAAAGACGCAACGGGGTCAGGGACCAGCGTGAAACCGTTGCGGTCGGCTTTTATCCGGATAGGCGGCTTTTCAGCTTTTTGGGCTTTTTCGTTTAGTGACATGATGCAGGCCACATTACTCCATGTTCGTATCGGAGGGCAATACCCATTCTCTCAGTTGCATCCAATTGCGCACCCGAATGAAACCATCCGCCGGTTCATTGCGGTTCCACGGTTGATCGAAAAGAAGAGGCTCGATTCCAGCCTGCTTCAAGTGCCGGCAGGTTTCGATCCTGTCTTCGACAAAGTAGCGAATTTCAAGTCCGATGAGAATATCGGCCTTGTTTTCGGGAGAACCGGCGGCTATCACCTTAATTCTCTCATCAGGCACACCCGGCAAAATGGTAAAGAGCCATTTAGCGATCGACTCGGAGTGGACGCGGGCTGTGATGAACCGAAGGGGCCCCGACACTGCGAGTTCTGTGAGAACTTCCGGGGCCCCTGGAAGAGGATGGATCTGCTTTGTGTGCTCCTCATCGAGCGTCAGGCTGATGAGGTCGTCCATAATATGCTTTTCCAGGCCGAGGCATTCGTAGAGATTGTAGCTGCTCATGTCCTCCTTGGAAATGGCGGTGAGTCCGTACTTTTCGTGAGCAAGCCTGACAAAGAGCGCCATCGTGTCGGCGACCACACCGTCAATGTCGAAGGCCAGCAGGCAAGGATCTATCGGGCAGGGAATCCTTCGGGTCATTTGTGTTCTTCCGAACGGCGGGCTAGCGCGGGTTGATCGAATCGAAACGAGATTTCATATATGCCGTCATCAATTACCGAATGAAGGGCGTAGCCAACTTTGTTAAATACCGAAAGCATCGGTCTGTTAGCTCCAAGCACGTGCGCAAAAAATCCTGAAATGCCCTTAGCCTTTGCGATTATGCACAGATAATGGAGCAGGAATGACCCGATTCCCCTGCCCTGCCAAGCCGATGCAACCGCAAAATCCACTTCGGCGGAATTCAATTTCTGGTCCAAAATGTACCTGCCGATTCCAACGATCTTCTCGGCGCCAATTTCCCCAGTAACCGCGACAATCGCCATAACATGCTCATAATCGATGTTGCACACGGCTTGGATGTTTCTATGCGGGAAGGCTTTCATCGCGGAAAGAAAACGTAAATAAATGTCTTCAGAGGGCAGCGAATAGAATAACTCCTGAACTGCTCGCTCATCTGACGGCTTGATGGGGCGGAAGAAAACCGTCTCGTTTGGAGGAAACACCTGGAATGTTTCCCATTGCCCGGGGTAGAGCGGTTCATAGATTGGTGGGAGAATCTGATCTTCGTAAACGTAATGGATGCTCTTGGCTTCAGCGAGCAACTGCTCGCGGAATCGCGGATGGGCAATATTGATAAGGGCCAGGGCACGCTCGCGGATAGACTTGCCGTGCAGATAGGCAATCCCGAACTCGGTAGCGACATGGCGGACAGTGCTGCGCGGACAGACCACACCTGCCCCGGCTGTCAGATGACTCACTATTCTCGATCTTCGACCATCGGGAGTGGTGGACGGCAGCACTATTATAGTCTTCCCGCCGTTAGCCATCGAGGCCCCGTGCATAAAATCCACGTAGCCTCCGATTCCGCTGTAAACCTTGTGCCCAATCGAATCGGCACATATCTGTCCGCTCAAATCTATTTCAAGGGCTGAATTAATGGCCACCATCCGATCAAGCCTGCTTACAATCTTGCGGTTGTGCACATATTCGGTGGGGTAGATCTCCACCTGCGGATTGTTGTTAACAAAATCATAGAGGTCCCTGCTTCCCATACAGAAGCAGGCCACTATTTTGCCCGGATTTAAGGTTTTTTTGAGGCCGTTTACCGCCCCCGAACGAATGAGGTGGAGGTGGGCATCGGTAAGAACCTCAGTGTGGATGCCAAGGTCTTTTTTTGTGTCGAGGTTTCTCAGCACCAGGTTAGCGATCACACCGATCCCGGTTTGAATCGTGGACCCATCCTCGATCAGTGCGGAAATGTATTTTGCCACCCGCTCGGCGACCGCGCTCGGCTCTCGGAAAATGATCTCCAGCAGCGGCTCGTCATATTCCACGCTATACTGAATCCGGGATAGATCCAGGAAGCTGTCCCCGAGCGTGCGAGGCATTCGGGGATTTATCTGAGCAATGACTGCACGGGCCGATTCGACTGCGCTTTTGTCCATGCCTGCCGCTATTCCCATCGAACTGAAACCGTGCTCGTCGGGGGGTGAGACCTGAACCATTGCAATGTCGATCTTCCAGAGAGGTTCTTGTTTGAAAAGAGTGGGAATGGAAGAAAAATAAATGGGGATGTAGTCAGCCAGGCCTTCGTTTACCGCGCGCCTGGATTTTGGTCCGACGAAAAACGTTTTGAGCCGGGCGTTTTCCTCAAAGCGCTTCCAGTCTTCCGGAAAGGCCCCCATGGAGTGACTCTGGATTATCTCGATATCGCGGTATCCGGGCAGGATTTCGATCAATGAACGAACCAGGTGTTGAGGTTCGGCACAGCCGGACCCGACGTAAAGCCTGTTTCCGTCGCACAGTACTTTGCGCAGAACTTCAACACCACTGCGCTTTCTTTTTCGAAACCGCGTCCTCCATTGACTCATGGATACATGTTCCCCGCAGTCCAAACTTAAATATCTTCCACGGTAGACGCGGAAAAAGCCAGAGCAGCAGCAATAAACCGGATAAGACTTTTCTTTTCGCCTCATCCGCGCATTCCATCTACCAGGACTTTTTTATAGCATACGGATTTGAAAAATGGGATTACTTTGAGTTAGCATAATGAAGGAAGGAACCGACGATGCGTGTCGCAATGGGGCAGATCGATCCTTTTGTTGGGGATCTCGAAGGCAACACGGCCAAGATATGCGAATTTATCGAAAAAGCGAAAAAGGCCGACGCCGAACTGGTCATTTTCCCTGAACTGTCCATAACAGGTTATCCGCCGCGCGACCTGCTCGACAGGCGAGGTTTTGTCGCCGACAGCATGCGTTGTTGGGAACGCATAGCCGGCGCCGCCAATGGCATCGGGATCATTTTTGGAGCGATTTCCGTAAACCAGGGGCGCGGAAAGCCCTATCACAATTCCGCCCTGTTTTATGAAGACGGCAAACTGCGCGCCACGGCCCACAAGATGCTGCTGCCTTCATATGATGTTTTCGATGAAGAGAGGTTTTTTGAACCCGGCAAGGCGGCTGCCTGGGTCGATTTCCGGGGCAATCGCATTGGCGTCACTATTTGCGAAGACGCATGGAACGTTCCGGATTATCTTCCCGGTCCTCTTTACGACGTCGACCCGGTTTGTGAACTGGCCAAAGCCTCGGTCGATCTGATCGTCAACATTTCTGCATCTCCCTATCACGTAGGCAAGGTCCACTGGGTGGGCGAACTCCTCAAGAAACAGGCTGCATCCGCCGATGCCACATTAGTCTATGTGAACCAGGTTGGAGGCAACGACGAACTGATTTTCCAGGGTCACAGCATGATCTGGGATGAATCGGGCCGCCTTTTGGCTGCGGGCGCCGATTTCGCCGAGGACCTCATCGTCTGTGACATCGGCGGCAGTGCTTCTGAAGTGCGTCCCATCGACAAAGATCCTGTCTCGGAGGTGCTCGGAGCGCTCACCTTGGGACTGCGCGACTATGCCCGCAAGTGCTCTTTCAGGCAGGCGGTGATCGGGCTGAGCGGCGGAGTGGATTCCACGCTCACCGCCTGCCTGGCAGTAAAAGCCCTGGGCGCCGAAAACGTTCTGGGTGTTGCCATGCCGGGGCCTTTTAATGCCCCGGAAAGCCTTTCCGATGCTCGTGAATTAGCCTCTCGGCTCGGAATAGATTTTAAGGTGATTTCCATCGAGAAACTTTTTTCAAATGCCCTCGAGTCCTTGAAGCCGCTTTTTGGCGATTTACCGCACGATTTTACGGAAGAAAATCTCCAGGCGCGCCTAAGGGGCATGGTGCTCATGTCGATTTCCAACAAGTTCGGCAGACTTCTTCTCAGTACGGGCAACAAATCGGAGATTTCGGTCGGATACTGCACTCTTTATGGAGATATGAACGGGGGTCTTGCGGTTCTGGGTGATGTTCCCAAAACGATGGTCTATGACCTGGCCCGCAAAATAAACGAGGAACATGGATGTATCCCGGAGCGCATCCTCACGCGTGCTCCCTCTGCCGAATTGCGGCCTGATCAGAGGGACCAGGACACCCTTCCGCCTTACGAGATTCTGGACGCCATTCTGGCCGAATATGTGGAGCAGCGACTTCCAGCCAGGCAGATAATAGCCAGGGGATTCGATCCGGAAACTGTCAGGTGGGTCGTAAGGAGGATCGAACTCAACGAGTACAAGCGCCGGCAGGCGCCACCCATATTGAGGGTCACGACGAAAGCCTTCGGGATCGGCAGGCGAAATCCGATTGCGCAGGGGTATGTCGAGATTTGAAGCATGCTTTTCTGTTGTTTTTTTCTTGAAGACCTTGTCTAGAATAAGTTTTTGCGGCCAAAAGAGGGGAACAGCGGTGAAAAAAATCGAAGCGGTCATCAAACCATTCAGACTCGATGATGTGAAGGAAAAGCTAACCGACCTGGGAATCAAAGGGATGACGGTATCCGAGGTAAAAGGCTTCGGACGCCAGAAAGGGCACACTGAGGTTTACCGGGGTGCTGAGTATGTAGTTGATTTTTTGCCCAAGATTAAAATAGAAGTGGTTGTGCCAGACTGGCAGTTGCCGGAGATAGTGGCGGCAATTCGTGAGTCGGCGATTACGGGGAAAATCGGGGATGGCAAGATTTTTGTAATACCTGTGGAAGAATGCATTCGTATCCGGACCGGCGAAACCGGGGAGGAAGCCCTTTAGACATATATCATGGTCATACGTCCAAACTTCACCCGAAAACTTAAAGGTCTGCGGGATCATTTCATTGAGGAATGCCGCACGGACGTTCCCGGACTGCTGGCTGCGCGGACCTACTCATCCAATTTCCGAAACGCCCTTGGCAGCGCGTTCGACGAACATTCGGCACCCGGACAAGGCTGGGCTCTTGTTGCTGTAGGCGGCTTGGGCCGCGGCGAAATCAGCTTCGCTTCCGACATAGACCTGCTCTTCCTTTACAGGAAGAGGATTCCTCCATTCCTGTCTGACCTGGTTCACGACCTGGTATACGGCCTGTGGGACAGCGGGTTTGAAGTGGGGCACGCCACCGCTTCAGTTTCTATGGTCCGCAATATGGTTCAGAGCGATTTCTCTATTCTGACCAACTACCTGGAATCTCGTCTGGTTACGGGCGACGCCGAGTTTTTTGACGAATGGAAAAGATCCTTTCTCAAGCAATTCGGCAACCCCAACAGGCGGAGGTTTCTTCGGAACCTGACTGCATACAGAGAGTCAAGGCTTCGGCAGTACGGCGAAAGCCCGTACCTGCTGGAGCCTAACGTTAAAGATGGGGTGGGGGCTCTGCGCGACCTGCATACTATCAGGTGGGCTGGGATGGTTTACCTTCACGATCCCTCCCTGGAAGCAGTGCTGAGCAATGATTGGCTTATGCCGGAGGAAAAACTCTGGCTTGACCAGTCCTACGATTTTCTGTGGCGGGTAAGGCTCCAGCTGCACCAGTCGAGTGAAAGAAGGCAGGACCGGCTCCTTTTCCCCGATCAGGAACAGGTTGCCGCGCGCATGGGTTGCATGGCGGGTACGGAAGGTTCGTCGGTTGAGGCGTTCATGCGCCTGTATTACCGCAACACTTCACGCGTGCGCAGAACGACTTCCTTTTTTTTGGAAAGGCTTGAAGAGTCGCAGAGAAGGTTTCGCGGCTTTCGCCTGCGCAGGCGAATAATGCCGGGGCCATTTTTGCTCGAAGGCAAGCACCTCTACATTATGGAACCGGAATGGATGAAGAAGAATCCGCTCCTGCTCATGCGATTCTTCTGGCAGGCGACGCGTTCCAGGGCACATTTTCATCACAATACAGGAAAGATGATCCGGGAAAACCTGGGTGGCTTTGGTGAGCGAGAGAGGCGACATCCAGAGGTCGTAAACCAGTTTTTCGACATTTTGCTGGACGGGCGGGATTCCTTCCGGGTGCTGAAGACCATGCTGGAGACTCACTTTCTCCAGGCATTTATTCCGGAATTTGCGGCGGTGCGTTATCGGGTGCAAAACGACGTCTATCACCTTTACACGGTTGATGAGCATTTGCTGCGCACAGTCCGCGAACTTCATCAGGTAGAAGCGGGGGGGGCCGATGACGAAGAGCCTCTCAAAAGCGCCCCGAAGCTGATAAGCCCTGAAGAAAGACGCATACTTTACCTCGCCGCGCTTCTCCACGACATTGCAAAAGGAAGGGGAACCGATCACTCTATGCGGGGCGCTGCGATGGCGGGGGAAATCGCGGCAAGGATGGGGTTGAGCGACACTCAGAGAGATCTGCTCTGTTTTTTGATCGAACATCACCTTATTCTTGCCGAAACAGCACTCAAGCGGGACTTAATGGATGAAAAGCCTGTGTCGCGGTGCGCAGTAACCATAAAGAACCGCCAGCGCCTGTTGATGCTCTACATGCTCACGGTTGCCGACAGCCGGGCGACCGGAACCGAAGCATGGAACACCTGGAAAGCCTCCCTTGTGAGAGAGCTTTTTTTCAAGGTTGATAGACTGCTCCAGCGCGCAGACCTCGAACCGGAAGATACCGAGGCGCGCGCCGGACAAATACAGGAACGAGTATTGGCCCTTTTGTCCGTCCCGGCCGAAAGAGAAAGACTGACGGCATGGATGGACAAGCTGTCTTTCAGGTATCTGCTCTCTCAGGACCCGCACGATATTCTGAAGCACTACGAAATGGAAAAAGAACTGGCGGGCCGCTCCGTTTGCTTCAAGGCTGAACCGTTTGAAGGCGAGATGTGGCAGACAACGGTGGTGACACGTGATCGCCCCGGATTGTTTGCCCTGATCACCGGTGTTTTGTGGGCCAGGGGGTTGAATATCCTCTCAGCGGATATCTACACCCGCGAAGCCGGCGTGGTTTGCGATATCCTGCGTGTGGAGCGCATTGCCGACCCTCTGCGCCCTGACGAACTCTGGGGCAGGGTGGAGACCGATCTGGTTCGCGCCCTTGCAGATTCATCCTATCTGGACGAAATACTGCAAAACAAGCGAAGACCGTCCGTGCTGGAGGTAAAGTGCAATCCACGCAAAGAAGACAGGGTAATAATCGACGAGGAAGCTTCGGACTTCTATACCCTTATCGAGGTGTACACCTGGGACCGGCCGGGCGTGCTTCACAGGATCACCAACGTCTTGTTCGAACTCGATATTACTATCCAACTCGCCAAGATATCGACACCTGGAGCGCAGGTTGCAGATATCTTCTATGTTACCGACCTGAGCGGCGAAAAGCTGATGAGTCGCGACAGGCATGAGCAGCTAAGAGAAAAGCTCCTCGAGTGTCTCTCGGTTGATTCCGGTTTGGATTGATTTCAATGTACATTTTTGTTCAAGACCGGGACGCCTTCCCTGATAATGAATTCGAATGGACTTCCGGATAATTGCGGCCTGAATTATCTTTTGGTTACAGTATTTGAAGCCTTTGCAACCCCTGCACGGAACAAAAATGTTCTTTTATTGGCTGGCCGGTTCATCAATGCTGCATCGCCGGCTTAGGTCCGCCGTTCCATTAGATGCGTTCGGGTAAAGAGAAAGATAAGGCGAGGGCAAGAAAATTGTTGACGTTGGCAAGCAAATTGCCTAGACATCACGGACTAAGGTGTCTAATCCCACTTTCGAAAACTCACAGGAGGAAAATATGACCCCAAAAGAAGTAGTGGCTTTTGCTGAACAGAATGGCGCCAAGGTTGTGGATTTCAAGTTCATGGACTTTATCGGTCTGTGGCAGCATTTTTCAGTTCCCATCAAAGAGTTGGGCGAAAGCGACTTTGAGAGCGGCTACGGTTTCGACGGATCGAGCATTCGGGGCTGGCAGCCCATACATGCCAGCGACATGCTCATTGTTCCGGACCCGGATACGGCAGTGATGGACCCCTTCACCGCCATTCCAACTCTTACGATGATTTGCAATATAGTTGATCCCATAACGAAGGAAAAATATTCGCGCGATCCCAGGAATGTCGCTCAAAAGGCTGAGGCTTACCTCAAGTTCACGGGGATCGGCGATATGGCATGGTTCGGCCCCGAGGCTGAGTTTTTCATCTTTGACGATATCAGGTTCGACAGTTCTTACAACTTCAGCTATTACTACATCGATTCCGTTGAAGGACAGTGGAACACCGGAAAGGCAGAGAACCCGAACCTCGGGTATAAGCCCAGATATAAAGAGGGCTATTTCCCGGTGCCCCCGATGGACACACTCCAGGACATCCGCACCGAAATGATCCTGACGATGGAACAGGTAGGTGTGGCCACCGAATGCCAGCATCACGAAGTCGCCACTGCGGGTCAGGCCGAGATAGATATGAAAGCGGCCCCTCTGGTAAAGATGGCCGACAATCTGGCGTGGTACAAATATGTTCTAAAGAATGTGGCCAAGAAGCATGGCAAGACCGTAACCTTAATGCCAAAACCGCTTTTTGGCGACAACGGTTCGGGCATGCATACCCATTTCAGTCTCTGGAAGGAAGGAATTCCCCTGTTTGCCGGCGATAAGTACGGCGGACTGAGTCAAATGGCCCTCTGGGCGACAGGCGGCCTTCTCAAACATGCCCCGGCCCTGTGCGCCATAGTCGCCCCGACCACGAATTCGTACAAGAGGCTGGTTCCCGGATACGAGGCCCCGGTGAACCTGGCTTATTCGAGCCGCAACCGCAGCGCGGGCATTCGCATTCCCATGTACTCGCCCTCTCCAAGGCTCAAACGTCTCGAGGTCCGCTTCCCCGATCCGGCCTGCAACGGCTATCTGGCTTTCGCCGCCATACTTATGGCCGCCCTTGACGGCATCGAAAACCGGATCGATCCCGGCGAG
>DASPQK010000166.1:0-4556 GCA_035624985.1 Syntrophobacteraceae bacterium
TCCCCTGTCAACTGCATCACGTGTAGCCTCGCGGCCACCCGCACATGACTCGGGGCCATAATGGAGCAGCTCCTCCTTTTATGTGGGGCGCTTTCATCCCCTACTCTATGCCGGTTTATCCCGGCGCTTTCAGCCCGACCCCATAATTTTGCGTTCCCTTCTGCAAATGCAGGGAGCAACCACGATTTTGTTCTTGCCGGCAATAATGCTGCGGGCTTCTTCATAGGGCATTATTGCCTGCTCGACCTTGAGGGCGCGGGAGACGGGAATGGTTCGAATCTGCGGGTTGTTTATTTGCGTGCTCTGTTTAAAAAATTCGGGAACGTACTCGTTAACATCCCTGATGAATTCCGGATCGAGGTCGTTTACATGATACTCCCAGATGCCTATCGCAAACGGGGCCGTATTATATCTGAACTCTGCCCCCTTACCGATGCGGAAGATCAGGCCCTTACGCGACATTTCTTCGAGCCTTCGGGCTGTATCCAGCGGGTCAAGCCCATTCCTGGCCGCGACAGCAGCCGGAGTTTCGGGCATCAAAGTGAGAAAGGGAGCAAATGCGGCTTCCTCAGGAGTAAAAAGCCTGCGAAGGATCCGGATTTCTACGCCCGTTTCAGTGCGCGGGAACCCTTCGGGATGCCTGCTAAGATGTTGTGCCAGTTTTTCGTAAATTTCACTATGCTCATCCATTGCGCTTACCTTTCATCATCAAGAAGGACACTTTTAGGATACTATCACCTGGGGCAGGTTTTTTCCACTTAATCAAGACAGATAAAAATTGAGTTGCCCTTTGAAGTTGGCGCTGTTAAATTCGATCGGTTATAATATTAATCTTTGGAGCACCGGGGTAGCGCCGGGCTCTAAGTGTCCTTAAACCCGGCACTTTTGTCCTGCCTGGCAAAAAAATTTGTTACAGCAAGGAAAGCCTATGTTGAAAAACAGCAAACTTTTGTTTCTCATTGCGGCCGGCTCAGTGATCCTGGCCTTTGGGGGCTGGTCGACTCTCAAGGCTAAGCCAACTAACCCCGAGAACCAGGACGCCTATCAGTATTTGAAGCTTTTCAGCGACGTCATATCCATCGTGCAGGATAACTACGTGGAGAAGACCGACCAGAAGAAGCTGATGTACGGGGCTATAACCGGCATGCTTCGGGAACTCGACCCGCATTCTTCATTTCTTAAGCCCGATGATTACAAGGAGCTTCAGATCGAGACGAAGGGGAAGTTCGGAGGTCTTGGAATCGAGATCACCATTCGTGACAACATTTTGACTGTTGTCTCCCCTCTGGAAGACACCCCGGCCGACAAAGCCGGCATCCAGGCAAACGATCAAATCATAAAGATCGATGACCAGCCCACCCAGGACATGTCCCTCATGGACGCGGTGCAGAAGATGAGAGGCCCCAAGGGCAGCAAGGTTAAGTTGACGATCCTGAGAAAAGGCGTGCAGAAGCCGCTTGAATTTGAACTGGTTCGGGACATCATCTCCATTCAAAGCGTAAAGTCGTTCACGCTGGAGCCCGGGTTCGGCTATATAAGGATATCGAGTTTCCAGAGCGGAACGGCCGCAGATCTGCAAAAGGCGCTCAATCAATTCGAGGCTGAAACTCCTGGCATACAGGGTCTGATATTGGATTTGAGAAACGATCCCGGCGGTCTGCTCGACCAGGCTGTGGAGGTGAGCGATGAGTTTCTGGACGAAGGGTTGATCGTCTACACGGGCGGGCGGCTTGAGAACCAGAAGATGCGTTTCGAAGCCCACAAGAAGGCAAAGCTGCACGGCTACCCGATTGTCGTGCTGGTGAATTCGGGGTCTGCGAGCGCCTCCGAAATAGTTGCGGGAGCGCTTCAAGACCATAAGCGAGCTATTGTAATGGGTGAGCAAACCTTCGGCAAGGGGTCCGTCCAAACGGTGATTCCGCTCAATGACGGTTCGGCGCTTCGGCTTACCACATCGCTTTACTATACGCCGTCCGGCAGGTCGATTCAGGCCAAAGGAATCACACCCGACATCATAGTCAAAAAGGAGAATCCAAAAGTCGAGGAGGCCCAGTCTGACGACCCGACGCGCATCCGGGAAAAAGACCTTCCAAGGCATTTTGACAACCAGAAACCGGATGTTCAGGGCAAGGGGGAAGGAACAGGCCAGATCGATGCGAAAAAACTGGTTGACGGAGACAACCAGGTGCGCAGGGCCCTCGACTTGCTCAAGGGCTATAGAATAATGGCTGCAACGGCTCAAACGCAAAACAAATAAGTGGTGAGAGGCAAGGGGTAGGGGGTAATGCGTTAGAGGCGACCCCAGCCCCTCACTTGGGACCGCAGGCAGCCGGAGAAGAAGAATTTGCCGCCGGAAAAACGGACTAGAACCGGTAAGGCGCGGGGAGGACACAGGGAAAAGCGTCCAACCGGCGGCGCCTCCATACCGAAAAAACAGCTTCCGACTTCTCTTTTGGCTGTATGGTTACTGGCAGTCTTGCTTTTAGGGTCTCTTCTTTATTTTTCCAAAGAGGACCAGCGCCTGCCGGAGTTGCCCCTTGAGATGGGGACAAAAACCGATTCGGTTGCCGTGCCGCCGCGAGCGGAGGCGCCGGCTGGCCTGCCGCAGCAGCATGAGGGGGCGCAGGTTGCCGTTTCCCAGCCAAAGGCGCCGCCGGTCCCACGGGCGGCGGAGACCTCCGTCCCGGCTGATTCGCACGGGATAAAAGAGGCAGGAGCGGGTCCCGGGATCGAGTCCGGAGCAGGCTCCGGCCGCGAGGGCTTTAGAGTTCCGCGCGGCGCGGGATCATCGCGCGCAGGGCCCCGGGCCTCGATAGTTATTGACGACTTTGGTCCCGACGTGGTTATTGCCAGGCAATTCGCCTCGCTTCCCTTCCCTGTGACCCTATCTGTTTTGCCGCACCAGGCGCACAGCCGCGAGATTGCGGAACTGGCTCACGAGGCTGGAAGGGAAGTCATCCTTCACCTTCCGATGGAGCCTCTGGACAGAAGAGAAAACCCGGGCCCCGGGGCGCTGTTGGTTTCAATGTCGGCAGATCAACTGCGTCTTAACATAAGAGCGGCCCTGGAAACTTCCCCTTATTTCGATGGGGTGAACAACCATATGGGCTCGCGCATGACCCGGAACGAGCAAACCATGAAAGCTGTGCTCTCCGAGCTCAAGGGGCGCGATCTTTTCTTTATCGACAGCATGACCACCAGTGAGAGTAAAGGGTGGAAGACCGCAAGGGAGTTGAAGATTCCAACTCTTAAGCGCGACATTTTTCTTGACGACGACCCATCTGCGGATGCCGTTCGCTCCCAGATTGCGAGACTGATGAAGGTGGCCAAGGTCCGGGGCACGGTCCTTGCTATTGGACACCCGCGCGAAACGACACTGAGATCCTTGCAGGAAGCGGCCCCACATTTCAGGGAAGAGGGAATCGAGATGGTTGCGGCTCGTGACCTGATAGACAGGTGAGCTGAAAGTTCGAGGAGTAGAGACCAGGGTTGGCAAATTTCCAGCCTTGCCTTTCAAAATCTTATATCATGTCAGGGTGTCCATATAAGAAGGGAAATTGAATGAAAACCTGCGCCAAAAAGGCTATTCTCGTTTCCGTTTTTCTTTGCGCCTCATTGTGCTTTCGGTCCGCATTCGCAGCGACCACGCCATTGGCGGGTTCAAAGCAGCAGACTGCCGTGGCGAAGGCTCAACCGTCGATTCAGGTAAAGGAGTCCGACTATAATTTCGGCGAGATCATGGAAGGAACTCCTGAAATCGAGCACGAATTCATCGTAAGGAACACGGGCAAAGAGGCGCTCAAAATCGAGCGCGTCCAGACCGGCTGAGGGTGCGCTCTGGTCCGGTACGATCCGGAGATCCCTCCCGGCGGCGAGGGAAAGGTGACAATGAAAGTCAACCTGAGAAATTTTCAGGGAAACGTTGATAAAAAGGCGACAATCCTGAGCAACGATCCGCATAAGCCGGAGCAGGTCATAAAGATGGTGGGGACCGTGCTTGCCATTATAGATGTCAAACCTTCAAGCAGCGTTTTGTTCAGGGGTGTTGCCGACGAGCTGTCCGAATCCGTTTTAACCCTGGCGGGATCGACGGCGCCTTTTCATATTTCAGGCACGGAGAGCAATCTCAAAGATAAAATAGACTACACTTTGGAAACGGTCGAAGAAGGAAAACTCTACAGGCTCAAGATTTGCAACAAGGTCCGCAATGGAAACTACGGCGGGTTCATCAGGTTGAATACCGACCTGGCTCAAAAACCCGATATTCTCATCCGTGTGACAGGATTTGTTGAAGGCGAAATATCAGCCAGGCCGCAAAACGTTCTGATAGG
This sequence comes from Syntrophobacteraceae bacterium, assembly GCA_035624985.1. Classification (GTDB taxonomy): domain Bacteria; phylum Desulfobacterota; class Syntrophobacteria; order Syntrophobacterales; family Syntrophobacteraceae; genus SbD1. Next base: position 4,332 of record DASPQK010000166.1, read on the forward strand.
AAAACTGAGCTCCGGTCTGCCGGAACGCGCAGGCAGAGTGGTCGTCATCAGCACCCGGAATAAACCTTTTGAGATAAAGCGGCTAACTTACGATGAAAACCTGATGACGGTCTCGATCTCGCAAGAGACGGTCGAAAATCCAAATGGCTACGTGCTCGATATCGAGCCCAAACTTGACAGTGTCCCGACCGGGTCCCGCAAACAGGCCACCCTGACAATCGAAAC
>DASPQK010000167.1:0-4057 GCA_035624985.1 Syntrophobacteraceae bacterium
TCCGTTGGCAGTACCTCTCTGGTGAGAGGTTTCTCTAAAAGCCATCAATAAGCTGACATGACGACAGCCGTTTGTCCAGTCTCGCCTTCGGGTGAGAATGAGACACGCGACTGAAGTTGTTCTCCGTCAGAGAGTTTGCCGTTGGCGAGAATGTGGCAGGGTATTTTGCATTTGCCCTTGCTGCGATCGCGGCCAGCAATATTGCCACGAGCGCTGCCGCGACAAAGCGCGCCGGGAGCAGCGTCGAGCGGCAAATCTCCGTCACAGGAAAACTCCGGAAGGGAGGCTTGATCAGAGAGACCGCCAAAGGGAATACCGGAAACGGCGGCAACGAGCCGCATTTTCCGTTATGGATCAAGCTTCCCCCGATCCCCCCTCCGCTATCACGATCATCCCGCCGGTCGTTTTGCCACCGGTTGCCGCCGAAAATGGCGGCATAGACCCATACACAACCAGGGTGATTCCTGATCCGGGAGTGCCGTACTGCATCCTTTGCGGGCGGACCAGCCGGTTTGTGGATCCCTTTGATTAGCGGAGGTGATTTTCATGATTGATGAGGAGACCCGCGCCCATATTCGCTACTTGTTCTATGCCGAGCATTGGAAAGTGGGAACTATTGCGCGCGAACTCATGCTCCACCCGGACACGGTCCGTCATGCCATTGAAACGGATCGGTTCGCGAATACCACCAAGACGCTTCGGCCCAGCATGACGGATCCCTATGCCGACTTCATTCGGGAGGTTCTGGCCAAGCATCCACGTCTGCGGGCCACGCGGATTTTCCATATGATTCAGGACCGCGGATATCGCGGCAGCGTCGTCCAAGTTCGGCGATTCGTCTCTTGTGTACGTCCCGTGCACAAGGAAGCGTTTCTCCGCCTGCGCACCTTTCCCGGCGAGCAGGGACAAGTCGATTGGAGCAGTTTTGGGAATGTTCCTATTGGCCGCGCTCAGCGCCCGCTTTCCTGTTTTGTGACCACGCTCTCCTATTCCAGAGGGCTGTACTTCGAGTTTTTCTTCGACCAGCAAATGGAAAGCTTTCTGCGGGGTCACGTCCATGCCTTTGAGGACTGGCACGGCCTTCCGCGTATCCTGCTCTACGATAACCTACGCAGTGTAGTGCTCGAGCGGCGCGGCAGCGATATTCACTTTAATCCGCGGCTCGTGGAGCTATCGTCTTTTTATCGCTTCTCGGCCCGCCCTTGCCAGGTGAACGCCGGGAATCAAAAAGGGCGCGTCGAGCGAGTCATACGCTACATACGGGAATCCTTCTTCGCAGCCCGTCCCTGGACCACTTTGGAAGATCTCAATCGCCAGGCTCGTCAATGGCGGGACCAAGTGGCCCACACTCGCCCTTGGCCCGGAGGCGATCCCCGCACGGTGGCGGAGGTTTTTGCTGAGGAACAGCCCCGCTTGCTGCCGCTGCCCGCCCATCGGTTTGACACCGATCTGTCGGTCCCTGTGCAGTCCAGAAAAACCATCTATGTCCGTTTTGATCACAACGATTATTCCATCCCTCCAGCCGCCGTCGGCCGCCAGCTCGTACTGGTCGCTTCAGGAACCACGATCCGCATCCTCGAGGGCAGTCAGGAGATTGCCCGGCATCGCCGAACCTATGATAGCCGGCAGCAGGTGCTCGATCCGGCACACCAGGAGGAGCTGCTGAAAGAAAAACGCAAGGCCTTGGGTTCTACCCGCGGCAGTCGACTGTCTCAGGCTGTTCCGGAAAGCGAAGCGTTCCTCGATGCAGCCTTTAATCTCGGCGAGTCGGCACGGCGGCAAACCAACCAACTGCTGCACCTTTTGGATCTTTACGGAGCCAGAGAATTGCGGGCGGCCGTTTGTGAAGCGCTCGCTCGCAAAATACCCCGCGTGTCCTCCGTCCAATTCATCCTGAATCAACGGCGCCGCGCCAGTAAGCGTCCAGCCCCCTCTCCGGTCGACTTGTCCCGTCACCCGGAACTCGAACATTTATCTGTCACCCCTCATAACCTGGAGACCTACGATGCCCTTAGCCAAGACCCCGACGACCCCGAAGATGAGTAACCTTCAATTGAGCCTCGATAAGCTCGGCTTGCGGGCCATCGCGCAAAATCTCGACGACTTCATCGCCCGTGCCATCAAAGAACACTGGTCCCCCCAAGATGTTGCTGGAACAATTATCCCTGCTGGAAACCGAAGATCGTTCCCATCGGAGTCTGATCCGTCGCCTGAGCCTTTCCGGAATCAAGAAACTCAAACCGATGGCCGACTTCGACTGGAACTGGCCTAAGAAAATCGAACGGGAGGTCGTCGAACGCGCCCTGACCCTGGACTTCATCAAGGAAGCCCGCAATTTAGTCCTGATCGGACAAAACGGCCTGGGCAAAACCATGATTGCAAAAAACATCTGCCATGCGGCCGTCTTGGCCGGATACTCCGTCATGTTTCGCACCGCTTCTGCGATCATCGAAGACCTGCAGTGCGAATCGCCCACCGAACGAAAAAGGAAACTGCGCAATTACGCCAATGCCGGACTCGTCTGCGTTGACGAGATCGGCTACTTGTCCTATGACGATAATGCCGCAGACCTCCTTTTCGAAGTGATCAACCGCCGTTACGAACACCGTTCTTTGATTGTGACCACCAACCGCGGGTTCAAGCAATGGAACGAAGTCTTTCCCAATGCTTCCTGCATCGTCACCCTTGTGGACCGGCTCACCCATCATGCGGATGTGACCAGTATCGAGGGAGACAGCTATCGCTTCCATGAAAGTGAATCGGAAGCGGTAGCCCGGAGGAAAAAGAAATGACCCGGCAACAGGACAATGAATATCTGGCTGCGGTTTTGACGCTTTATCTGAATCTTGCGGAAACCCCGTCCAGGGCGAGCGTGAATGACAGAAAAAGCGCTGCTGAGTTGCAGGCGCGCGGCATCTCATTGGCTACCGTCGAATCTGCGTTCCTTCTGGCTTCCCTGCGAAGGCTTGCTCGATCTCCCGGCATGCCTCCGTTATCTCCGATCCGTTCACTGGCCTATTTTTTCCCAGTGATTCAGGAGGTGCTCGCCAATCCAATCCCGGAGAACTATCTCGATCATTTACGTCGGAAAGTAGAATTACTTACCAGAGGGAAAAGACTCAACTGACCTTACGAAATCATCCTCCTCCGAGGCCGCCTGGGTGAAAGCCGGCCGAAAGAGGAGGATGTTGTAGGTTACTGCCTGTGTCCAAGAAAATACGTTTTCTCATGTTCGGCAACACTGGGCGACAACCGGTTGGTTTTTCCCAGCAGGGCGCCGAGGCGCCTCAGCTTCGCAACGGCAAAGGCGGGCACCCGTATGGTCCTGCCGTCCGGGGTAATTAAAGGATGGCCCCATTCGGGTAAAACGGGAGAAAGGGGAAGCTGAGGCAATGCAGCGGCTCGGGTCACTGGTCAAGCTCTTCCAGGCGGCGTAAAATAAGTTATACTCATTACGAGTATAACTTATTTGCTAGAACAATGCAACGGAGTGTTAAATTGCCTTTTCCTGCTTTTGGGATTGCCTCATTGGTGAACATCAAGACTGTCATCCGATCCTGATTCATATCTATGCATTTATCCTGAATTCCGTTTGTGCGCCATGCCGGGCACTACAAAACTGCTTTTTCTATCGTCGTTGCCAATTTGATTATTAAGCAGTTCGTTTGTGAAAAATAAATTTCTAATCGTGCTCACGGATGTCTAAAGCCAGGATCGCAAGTTATGATATTATATTTCATAATTATCGCAATTGTCTGATGGAAATAATATTGTCGCTTTGACAAAACAGCCTTTGGACATTAAATTATGGTATCTGGGGAGTATTCAAGTGGCTGTTTTGAGGATTTCACCTGCGGTCTTCGGTTCATCGGTGCAAGATAAATCCCATCTGAGCATTCTCAGCAGTCTGACATACCAGTCAAGGTTTTTGATCGACTTTCCTCTCAACAATTTAAAGATTTGGAAAGGTGTGAACCATGAAAAATTTCAGGACATTCTTCCTGATCGGTTGCCTGGCCTTCTTGGCTGTTTCCATAGTGCCCAAAGCCAAAGCGGA
>DASPQK010000168.1:0-22820 GCA_035624985.1 Syntrophobacteraceae bacterium
TTCATCACTAGGGGTGGACAGATGAGTCTGTTCATCAATGTTAAGCCGGAATCCAGCTCTGATCTCACCTCAGGAACCCCCTGGACCCCGGCTCTTGATCCCGGCTCAAATGCACTGCCGGGACTGCCGGGGTGACGAACACGAATGATTGTTACACGCACTTTTGCAAGCAAGTGCTAGTCGGGGGTCGGATGCCGGAAAACAGAGAAAAACATCCCACGGCCCGTAAGATCGTGTCAACTTTCTTTTGACGCTCGCTATAGTGCGATATCTGACTGGTGCCATGTCTGACGAGTTGCAGCCTTGCGCGCATAAGTTTACACTAGAGCGATCGATTATCGTCGGTCGAATGTCGCCGGCCGGAAACCTGAAGCAATTTCCGGCTTCTTCATTGCGATCTGCGCCTTTTGATGTGCGAGGAGTACTAGAATGCCGACTGAAATTGTCGAACTTGAAGATAGAAGACTCAAAAGATTGAAGCCCGCACAACTCGCACGGGAACTGATGGGCCTTCCGGCAAAAAGACGGATGGACCTGATAGTTGAAAGTCCCAATGCTCAAGCGGTGGTTGCCGCGCTGGATGCAAACGACTTTTTCCACACAGTACAGGAAATCGGCGCCGACGATTCCCTGCCGCTGCTTGCCCTGGCCAGCATCGAGCAAATGAATCATCTTTTCGATATCGAATGGTGGCTCAGGGACACCCTGGAACCCGCCAAGGCACTGACCTGGATCGAGCGGCTTTGGAGAGCGGGGGGCGCCCGGCTTGCGGAATGGATCTCCAATGCCGACATTGAACTGCTGGTATCTCTTTTTCAGCAATGGATCACGGTCGATACAGCTCCCGAGGATATCGATCTGGTCGAGGCGGTCGAGCAACTGCCGCCGAGGACGCTCGATGATTTTTTCTTCTGGGAATCGAAGTATCCGCAGTACGATGACCTGATAACGCACCTGCTCACCATTGTTTTCGAAACCAGCTACGGCTTCTTCAAAGAATTGATGAACAACGTGCTTCACGCGTCCGCTGCTGAAGTGGAGGAAAGCGCCTACAAGTTTCACTGCGCAAGGCTGATGGATCGAGGCATCCCCGATTTCTACGATGCCATGGAAATCTACAGGTCTATGCGCCCGGACGAATTTACCGTGGAAAAGGAGACTAGAAGAGCCGATCAGAATGAACCGGTTCCCCTCTTTGCTATGGCTCTTCTGAGTGAGGGCGACCTGTTCGCCAGGATAGTCAGCCGGATCGAAGACCCGGCTCTGCTTGAAACCATCCAGGCCGAGATGGCGGCTCTTGCGAACAAAGTGATCGTAGCCGACCGGCTTGCGCCGGACAATGCTCAAGCCCTGCGGCGGGCGGTCGAAAAGTCGCTTGCCTATGTGAACCTGGGGTTGGAGCTGCTCTCAGGGGCCGACTCTGAAAAAGCTGCGGAAATTGTTCGCTGCGGGTTCCTGGAGCACCTTTTCAGAATTGCGCATACCGAGGTCGCCGCAATCAGGAGACGGCTCCGGGCCATAGTGCAGAGCGGCTGGTTGAAACAATGCCCGGCAGGTCCAAGGTGTCTTGACGGGGAATGGTTCGAGGCTGCCGAGGAGCTTTTGGCCGCGACCCCAAGGGTAGTGAAGATCAGGTCCGGCGGGAATGCCGCGAAGGAACCCCTTGAATTCGAGTTTTTCAGGACGCCTCATGACCTTGCAAGGGCCGCTCGTATTGTTGACGTGATCGGTGGCGCCGGGCGCCTACACCAGTTGCTAGGAGGCGCAAGCGCATGGGACCCAGCGCAAAGACTTTGGACCGGGGGGCAGGTGAGCGCGCCGGAAGATATTACGCTTGGGGTGCTGGTCCTGATGGCGGCAGCCAACTTCCTGATTTCCGGAAAATGGGCTGCCGAACCGCTTTCCCGCGCAGCCTGGCCTGAAATATTTCCGCTCCTCAAGCCTTCCGCCGTCGAGGGGGCAGTGTTGGACTGGATTCGTCGAACTGTGCGCGGCGAAAAAAGAAAATCTTTTGCGGGGGCCTACCTTATTCCAATTTTACGGGATTACGAGTCGGAAATGCGTCCGTTTTCAGACCAAAATCCTCCGGAGACGCACATGGTAAAATTCTTCATGTTCAGCGAATATCCCTGACTCTTGAACCCTCGCGATCCCAGCCTGCTCCGGCAGTGGGACCGCCCCTCTCTGCGGGGGCCTTAATAAAAAAGACCAGGGATCGACGCCGACGACTTTTTGCGCTGGAAAGGCATTTATGAGACGGCGAAGGCCGAAGCCGTTACACGGATGATTTGGTTGCAGATTGCCGAGAAAATGCATAAGCGGGACATATTAGGAAAACTCAACCCGGCATTAACCGATATCCCGGCGCGGGCCTGGTTCAAACAAGGCGTCCAGGCGGTCTGATTCGACGATAGACCTGGTTGAGTCAATAATCTTCCGGAGGTCCTCAATTCCTGTAAAACTGATTTCCATCCTCCAGTCGTTGCCTTCGAAAGCCGGAGGAGGAACAATCTTTAACCCGTGCGGCAACCCAAGCGCGACGATCCGGCGTTCGAGCTGCTTTCGTCTTGAACTGAACCTGGGGTGGCGCAGTTCGAACAGAAGATCCCTGATCGCCTGTGTCTTTTGGCGGCGGTTCAACCCCTTTGACGCCAGGACTTCACGCGCGCGGGGATGCTCGATGATGTCGGCGCCCGACTTTCCCTCGCGGAAGCTTATTTCGTTTATACGCTCGACTATCTCCACCTGGATGCTCGCGCTGCATCGTAGCGTTCGGAGAACGGACAAAACGGAATCCATGCTCCGTTTGTCCCAGCCTGCGACCTCGAGCGCCGCACGCTCTGCTATGTCGCCTGAGGCCAGTATTTCCAGGACCCCGGGTCCCCCGGTCGAAAGGGAAGCCCAACTCAGCAGCACTTCGGGGCGGTTTGAAACGTTTATGCCGGAAAGAAGAAATGGAGGGATTCCCCCTGGTTGAAACAAGCCGAGCAGGGTGGATACTATTTGCGCTTTTTCGGCCGGGTTTAATTCACGCTCGAAGATTTTTTTCTCGATCCTTCGCATCCAAAGTTCACGCCCATCGCAATCCTCCGGGAAAACACGGCAAACTGCGCCTTGCGCCCCATTTTCTTTCGCGCGGCGAAGTCTTTTGAAGCCGTCAACAACTATGTGTTGGCGGCCGTTTTGGCGGAGCCAGGGCGGGTCGAGAATTCCGAAGCGGTCCAGCGACTCCTCCAGCCGCGGCGAGCCTGTGAATCTTCTTATCTCGAAGGCGCCGTCGTCCAGGTCGATCTCAGTAAAATTGACAAATCGCGAGTCCATCCGCCTCAGATATCCCGTCCTGAAAGCCTTCTGAGCGCCTCCAGGTAGCGGGCGCGCGTATTCATCACAACGTCTTCAGGCAGTCTGGGCGCAGCATCGGTTTTCTTCCATCCGCTCGATTTCAGGTAGTCGCGCAGAAACTGTTTGTCAAAACTTTCCGGACTGCTGCCCGGGCGGTAGCGGTCCGCCGGCCAGAAACGACTCGAGTCCGGAGTCAGCACTTCATCGACGAGCATCAGCTTCGCATCGACAATTCCGAACTCGAATTTCGTATCCGCGAGAATTATTCCACGCTCGGCCGCATACTCCCAGGCTTTCAAATAAAGCCCAACCGCAGCATCTTTAGCATCCCGCGCAAGTTTTGCTCCGACGGTCGCCTCCATTTGCTCGAAAGAAATATTTTCATCATGATCGCCTTTTTGCGCCTTGGTGGAAGGAGTAAATAGAGGCGCCGGAAGTTTCTGGGCCTCGATAAGCCCCGCGGGAAGGGCTATTCCGCTCACCCGGCCGCTGCTTTTATAGTCCTCCCAACCCGACCCGGCTAGATATCCTCTTACGACGCATTCGACCGGCAGAACTTTTGCCTTTTTCACCCACATCGTGCGCCCTTCGAGCTGAGAGCGGCAGGGTCGGCAGACTTCGGGAAACCGGCTGGAATCGGTGCTTATCAGGTGATTGTCAATAACGTCGTTAAGGTAGCGCAACCAGAATTCAGAGAGTTGGGTCAATATTTTCCCCTTATCCGGGACGGGGTCGGGCATTACTACGTCGAAAGCTGAAATGCGGTCTGTTGCGACGATAAGCAAAGTGTCGCCAAGATCGTAAATGTCTCTTACCTTGCCGCGTGATACAAGATTTAACTCCGGGAAATTGGTTTCGAAAATCGGTGCCGTCCCCAACATCTTTTCTCCTCGCAGGATGGACTTATCATTTATCGCTACATTACAATGCACCGGGTCCCGTCAGGTCTTATACTATTTATAATCTATTGAGGAACATATCCGTGAATACTCCGACCAAGTGTATCCTGCTTCCGATCGACGGAACCGAAGACTCGCTTCGGTCTGTTGCATTCATCACCCGGTTGTATCCGATTTCGGAAGTCAGCCTGATCCTGTGCTACTTCTGTGCGCCGGCGCCGCTCACTTATGCCGGAGAGGTGGTCGTGACACCTGAGCTGTTGAGAAAGAAGAGGGAATTCTACCTGGCTCGTCAACAAACTGTGCGGCGCGTCTTCGACCATGCCAAGGATGTCCTTTTGAAGGAAGGTTTTTCGGAGGAACTGATGCAGGAACACGTTGAGCAAAGGCAAATGAGCGTCGCAAAACAGGCCTGCGTCCTCGCCGACATGAAGAAAGTCGATGCCATCCTTGTCCAAAAGCGGGTCACAAGCAGCCTGGAAGGCTTCATCAGGGGAGATCCCTCTTCGGCGCTTCTTAACCACTGCCTGCGAAGTCCGGTTTGGTTCACCGAAGGCGAAATCGACCCGAAAAGCGCCGTGATATGCGTAGTCAACGAGTATGCCTCACTGAGCATTGCAGACCACGCGGGCTACATGCTGGCCAACACCGGCGCGGCGATTACCCTTCTGCACGCAGCAAAAGGACTTTCGCATCCGCTTTCATCCCTCCCCTCGGAAGCGATGAAAAAGATGGCCGATTATGCCGATACGCCCGAAAGACGGGACAATATATCATACCTTCTGGAAGCATCCACAATACTGACGGCCTACGGGTTCGATGAGAAGGACGTCAGGATAACGCTCATTCCCGACAGGGGCCATACTGCCGATGAAATCCTTTCCTGGTGCGCTTCGAACGGAATCGGAATCATAGGGCTTGGGCATTCTCAGCCGGAGGGGATCTGGAGTTTTCTGAAAACCTCGGTCACCAGGAAAATCCTTTCCGATTTCAAAAACATGGCGGTGTGGGTGGTGCAGTGAAAAGGCAAACGAAAAAAAATAAATTGCCTGCATTTTGCCTTTTTACTTTTGCCTTGCCAGCTGACCGGCGGATCGTTTCTTTGTCTTTTTCGGGCTGCGGGCGGGTTTAGGCTCACCAGAATCGACTGCCGGGCCTTTTACCGCCGGTTGAGCATCACCTGGTTGGGCTGCCGCGTGTCTTGCGGCGGTCGGTTGAGCATCGCCCGCCTGTGCTGCCGTGCGTCTTCCAGCCGGTCGAGCATCGCCTCCCTGGACTGCCGCGCGCCTGGAGACCGCTCGAGGCGCTTTCTTCTTCTTTAGATCTTCGTATGCAATGAGAATCGGACTCGCCACAAACACTGAAGAGTAACTTCCGGTCACCACCCCTATCAGCATTGCAAAACTGAAATCGTGGATCACGCTGCCGCCCAGAACGAAAAGGCAAAGAATTACAAAAAACACCGTCATGGAGGTCAACACCGTCCGGCTCAGCGTTTGGTTTATGGCCCCGTTTATCATATCGCTGAATTTGATCTTCTTGTCTTTATTGCGGTTTTCGCGGATTCGGTCGTAGACGATGATCGTATCGTTGAGCGAATAGCCTGAAAGGGTCAACAGGGCTGCGAAGACCTCCAGGCTGAATTCTTTGTCGAAAAGAGCGAAAATCCCAATCGTTATCAGAATGTCGTGAACAAGTGAGAGCAGCGCCCCGAGCGCATAGGGCAGCTGGAGAAACCAGCAAAGCACAAAAGTGACTATAAGCGCCCCTCCAATCAGATAGACGGCGTTCAGGCCGAGCGCGTCAAGCAGATAGATACCCAGTCCCATGACGAACAACATTATGAGGCCGGCTGATAATTTAAATTCAAACCTCCAGGAAATATAAACAGCGATGAAAAGAAAAGCGTAAAAGATAGCATGGAGTGCTTTCTGCCGAAGATCGTGCCCAACTTTTGGGCCTACCATCTCCACGCGAAGCACCTGCTGCCCCGGCCCGTAGGCCCTGTTGAGTTCATCCTCGATCCGGTTGGACAGGCTCCCCAGTTCCTCGTGAATGGCGTCGGTGCGGACCAGGTATTCATTGTCGCCCCTGGCGCCGACCTGCTGGACAAAGGCATGGGAGATGGTCCCCTGGAGAGCGTTGCGGATTTCATCCGGGCTGGTTGCCTTGTTGAATCTGGCCTGGATCAGCGTGCCCCCGGCAAAATCGACGCCCATCCTCAGCCCGCCGCGCATGAGCAGCACAAGGAGCCCCAAAATGATGATCGTACCCGAAAGCATGAATGCCCTGTAGCGAAGTCCGACAAAATTAATATTTATGTCCGGTCTAATGAGTTGCATTCGTTGTCCTTATGGTTCTCAGCCTAGATGCTCAGCTCTTTTACCCGACGCTCACTCAGAAGGTAATCAAAGATGATCCTGGTCACGAAGATCGCCGTAAACATGTTTGCCGCCAGACCGAAAAACAGTGTGACCGCAAAACCCCTTACGGGACCTGTTCCAAACCCGTAGAGAACCAGGGCCGCGATTGCGCTTGTGACGTTTGCGTCCATGATGGTTATGGTTGCCCGCTGATAGCCCGTATCGATCGCCGCGCGGGGTGTTTTGCCCAGCCGCAGTTCCTCCCGTATTCGTTCGTATATAAGGACGTTTGCGTCAACAGCGATCCCAATGGTCAGGGCGATGCCGGCGATACCCGGCAGGGTGAGAGTTGCCCCGATGAGGGCCATTATTGCCAGTATAAGCAGGATGTTCATTGCCAGGGCCAAATCGGCGATCACTCCGGAAAACCTGTAGTAAACCATCATGAACAGGATGATGCCCAGTCCGCCGATAGCGGATGCAAGGACTCCTTTCTTTATGGAATCGGCGCCGAGCGCAGGTCCAACCGTGCGTTCCTCGAGAATCTTAACAGGCGCCGGCAGCCTGCCGGTACGCAGGGCAATCGCCAGCACCTTAGCTTCTTCGTCTGTGTAAGAACCGGTGATGACGGCCCTTCCGTTGGGAATGCGCTCCTTTATGACCGGGTCCGAATAAACGACACCGTCGAGAACTATGGCAAGCCTGCGGCCAACATTATCGCTCGTAAGGCGCTCGAATAACTTGCCGCCCTGCGGATCGAAATTTAGAGCGATTTGCACCTCGCCAAAAGAACGCCCCCCTATCTCAACCCTGGCGTCCGTAATATATTGGCCGGTGAGCACTGTTTTGTCTTCCAGCGGGATCTTGGCCTCCTGATTGTTTCTGTCAGAGGGCCTCATGGGATACAGTTTTACTCCAGGCGGGAGTTTGTTGTCGCGGATATCCTGGTCCGTAACGTTTTGCGCCACCAGTTTGAACTCGAGGACCGCCGTCTTGCCGATTAGGTTAACGGCTTCCTGGGGGTTTTTTATGCCGGGCAGTTGAACCAGTATCCGGTCACCAGCCTCCGGCCTGATATCGGGCTCAGTCACCCCAAACTGGTCGATCCTGTTTCGGATTGTCTCAAGGCCCTGATCAACAGCCATCTTCCGAAGATCGTTTATCTCCTTCTGGTCCATGGTGAGAACCACCTTGGTCCCTTCAGGCGTCGTCTCGGCAGTGGCAGGTTTTAACCTTGGGAAATCGCTTTTCAAAGTTTCGTTAAATTCATTCAACTGTTCGCCCGACGGCAGGACAACATCTATATCCCAGGCGCCTGTTCTGGCAACCTTGGTGAACGCGATCTTCTTCGCGCGCAGAGCATCCTTGATCTCCTCGACAAACCTTTCTCCTGCAGTTTCGACCGCCTTGTCCGCCTCCACTTCGAGCGCCAGGTAGATGCCGCCCTGGAGATCCAGCCCAAGATGGATCTTTTCCGGCAGGACATTCGACAGGCCCGGCAGTGAAGTGGATGTGAAAGTGGGTATAAGACACAGCAACCCCACTATGAGGATCGCTGCAACTAAAAGCGCCCGAAGTCCCAAGTTTTTCAATTACGCCTCCAAGACGGATGTCGGATATCGGATGTCGGATGAAGGAAAAATCTCTGATACCCCATAACCGATACCCGTCCGCACTGTTCGCTATTCTTTAGCCGCTTCTTTTTCCGGCGGCGCTTCGCCCCTTGAGACCAGCCCGCCCACCGAGCTGCGGTTTACTTTTACGCGAACTCTTTCGGCGATCTCCATGGTTATGACATTCTCGTCGAGACTGGTTATCCTGCCACGGAGTCCGCCGGCCGTAAAAATCGTATCGCCCTTCTGAAGGTTTGACAGCATCTGTTTGTGCTCCCTTTGACGTTTCTGCTGCGGGCGAATCAGCAGAAGATAAAAGATCGCAAGCATTGCAACCATCAGGATCATGGGATTGCCGAACATTGCGGCGGGCCCCCCGGCGCCTCCCCCTCCGCTATCCTGTGCAAACGCTTCGGCGGCATATGCCAAACCAGCGAAAATCATGAGTTTCCTCCTGGATTTTAATATCTTGAAGCTACCGCTCCCATTCAATATGCATAATCTTAACTTTAAATCAAAGGAGCGAATTTAACGATATTCCCCGATAAAAGTCAACCGTAACGGGAATCCCTGATGGGAAAATATATCCCGGCTTGTTAATAAACGGGTTAAACCTCCGGCTCTGCCAGTGGACTCCCAAAGTTTGACAGTTCCCGGAATCCATTAAAGTGTTGCCCCGGGATCCTGTTTTAAACTTCATGAGAAGAACAGGACCCTCATCTCGTCATTCCGTGTTTGAGTGCTTCTGAGCCGGAATCCAGTTTTCTTGTTGAACTCAAAAGCATTGGACCCCGGCTTAAAGCCTGCCGGGGTGACGAATGTGGCGTATTATCCATAATGGATAATATGAAGCGTGCCAGCTCTCCAAACCGCTTTGAGCGGTTCGCCTCCGGTTTTACCGGAGGTATCTGACTAGTCCTCCCATTCCAGCCCGTCCATAACTCCATGACAGCGGCAGCTTGTTGCGATCAGATATCGGCCCGGCTTCAAAACAATGCCGGCAAACAGTTCTCGGAGGCCCCGCGCGGGGTAGCCGCCCACTCCCGGCGCAAGCTGCCAGCTTCTTAACACTGCTACGTCGAATCCTGGCGCAGGGACCTCGCCAAAAATATCATAGAGGTTTCCCAAGCGCCCTTTTCCGGTGAAAGTGCAAATCTCTTCGGGCTCGCTGCAGTAGTCGGGACATATAAATGTCGCGAAACTCGCGTAAAGGGTCCCCGCCGGTCCTCGAAGGGGGTTGGGGACTTTTGAGTCGACTTCCTGCGGGACTGAAATCGTTCGAACCTTTGCGACCTTCTCAAGCTCGCTTACGACCCACTCAAATCCAACATGCACCGGCACTGCCGGGATCAGCCACAAATCATCGGCGGCATCGATTCGGCCAATGCTCCGGATAAAATCCTGCACTTCACCGGCAATAGCCAGGTCCCGGATTATGTCATCGACCCTTGCCGCGCATCGGTCGGTTACCGACACAAGCGCATCGGGAAAACGAAGCTTGAGCCGCTCGGCGGCAAGCCTCCCAAACCGGCCGGCGCCAAGGACTTTTATACGCCGGGGCGGGAAAATATCTCCGAAATAGTCCGAAACCAAATCGTATAAAGACACTTTCGTTTGCCCTCACATGTGCTAAAATAATAATGATGGCGAGCATATTCGAAGTATTCGATAAAATCGCGGAGAAAAAAATCCGCGAAGCAATGGACAACGGCGATTTCGACGATCTGCCGGGCCGGGGGAGGCCCCTTCAGCTGGAGGACGACAGGCATATCCCACAAGACATCCGCCTGGCGCACAAAATCTTGAAAAACGCCGACTGTCTCCCGCCTGAGCTCGAACTCAGAAAAGAAATCTTCTCCATCGAGGAAATGCTCGGCGGAGTCGTGGACACGAAGGAAAAATACAGGCAGATCAAAAGGTTAAACTACCTGATCATGAAGCTCAACATGTCCCGCCGCAGCGTGCTCGATCTCGAGAAAAAACAAGTGTACTACGACAAGATTTTAGAAAAAATGGGAAAAAAGGAAAAGGCGGATTGATCCCAAAGATCAGTCAGCCTGAAGAAAAGCCGCCAGGCTCGCTTTGTCTTCCACGTTCAACACTTTCGCCTTGCGGTCGATTCTGCGCATAAGCCCGCGCAATACCTTTTTAGGGCCTACTTCGACAAAATGATCGAAGCCTTCCGCGATCAGACGCTCCATCGACTGGCGCCACAGCACCGGGCTGCATATCTGGCGGCTCAGTTTATCGGGAAGCTCCGAACCCTCCTTGAGGATCTCTGCATCGACATTGTTTACAACCGGGATATTGGGATCTTTGTAAGCGCATTCCCGAAGGACAGGGACAAACCTTTCGCGCGCATATTCCATGCACCGGCTGTGCCATGGCCCGCTGACATTGAGCCTAACACACTTCTTGGCGCCAGCCTTTTCGCACATCATCGCAGCGCTGCCTACCTCGACTTCAGGCCCCGTGATTATGATCTGTTCGAGGCAGTTTATGTTGGCCACCTCAGCTCCGGCCACCCGGCAAATCTGACGGATTTTTTCCTCTTCCAGGTCCATGACGGCGGCCATGCCGCCAGGCTGGATAATGGCCGCCTCCTGCATCAATTTTGCCCTGTGCCTGATAAGCTTGAGAGTATCTTCCAGATCTATTGCCCCCGCAGCATAGAGCGCGCCGTATTCTCCCAGGCTGTGGCCGGCGGCCGCAGCCGGATGGATTCCATGCAGCCGCAAAACGGTAAGACACGCCAGGCTCACCACAATAATGGCCGGCTGGACGTTTTCGGTCTGCACGAGCATTTCCTCCGGTCCTTCGAAGCACAGCTTCGCAATGTCCATCTTGAGTGTATCGTTTGCCTTCCCGAATAGCTCCCGCACTTCTTGGTAGTCGTCATGAAATTCACGCCCCATTCCCACGTATTGCGATCCCTGCCCGGGAAAAAGGAAAGCCCAGTTCTTCATTAAAAAGGTCCTTTCGCTGGGTCAAAACAGGCAGCGGGGAGCAAGAAACGGACAGCGGGAAAACGAAAAAGCCCTCTTGCTTCAGGCCGCGCTTGTCGTTTTCAGATTTTTGGATCGCTTTTATTAATGTACGGTGCGGAAGTCAAGACCCCATTGGGGTCTGAGCGAGGTCAATCACACTCCCCCCAAGCGCTGGACAGCAGTTGGGAATGTGGGCAAATGCGCCGCCGGCAGGAAGATTATAACTCAGGGGATTCCGCGCCGGGGGCTGCCGCCGGTCCGAATGTTTTGTGAGAACCGTCCCGCCTGAAGATGATGTTCCTGTATTCGATCTTGGTTGGTTTCCCGTCGCTGGGAACAATTGAAGGCAATCCACCTTCCTCCTCTTCGGGAGCTATGGCGCCCGGAGAGAGAATCGACTTTCCCTTCGAGCCGTTATCTATCTCGGCCTGGAGGATAAAGAACAGTCCGGCCGCCAGCATCGAGAACAAAACCAGGCGTAACAGCCCGGGATGTTTGAGCAGGTTCATCGTAATTCTCCCGGCAGAAAATAAATCAGGCATTCCGATTCCATATGACACGCATGCCAGTCACAAGCGCCTGATGTCTATTCTTTTATTTAAGACCCGGCAGGGAAAAATTCAACCGGCCAATTATGTGATCGGGGATCGTCCAATATCTACCGAGCGTCAGTTACCCGCGCTCAGTGCTGGAGAAATCCAGGCGTATCCCGGAGAAGCTTCACCACGAGGACCTGCCTCGTCCCGGCGTCCACCTTGACTCTGTCATCCATTCTCATTCCAGCCACCCAGCATATTTTTTCACTGTCGCATAACAGCGGGACCATTCGTCTTTCTTCCCTGGGTATCTTGCAATCGGTAAAAAAATCCTGAAGTTTTTTCGAACCTCTCATTCCAAGAGGGCGAAATCGGTCCCCGGTCCTTGGGAACCGCAACCGGAGCGGCCTTTTGAGCTTGTTCGAATCGATGCGAACGCTGTCGGGGCCCGAATCCGGTGTGCGACAGGCGGTTTCATCGCAAAAGCGGAACTCGAAACCGAATTTGCCGATAAAATAATTCCCGGTGTCGTTAACGATCAGGGTTTCCCCCAACGGACCTTCCGGCGATCGAGCGTATCGCCTGGACCTGATGATGAGGGCGGTCCCACGTCTTACTGCTTCGATTCCTCCCGGAATTTCGACAGATTTACCGCTCTTGCCTGAAAAAACGAGCTCGAGCAGGGGTTCGATGTGCACCAGGCCAACCCCTGAGAGGCCGCCCGCAACTCTTTCGATAGTCGAACGCAGCACCCGGCGCGCAAGGGCGGAATGAAGCCGATTCATCTGCCCGCAATCGAGCTTGCACCACCCTTCCGACAGTTCAAGGCATATATCTTCCCGGAGCTTTTGGATTTGCGGGGCCCACCATGACTCTTCCTCACGCGCCAAGTCGGCGCAGCGCGTAATGGTTCGAGTTATTTGCGGATGAAAGGCATTTCGCAGGAGTGGAAAAACCTCCAGACGAAGAAAATTCCTCTGGCAAGAGGAAGTGAAATTGGTTGAGTCAATCCTGAAGTCCGCGCCCCGTTCCCGCAGGTATTCCATGACCTCATCGCGGGTGGCGAAAAGCAGTGGGCGGATTATCCCCTGAGCAGTCCCGGGCGCCATAGCCTGAAGGCCGGCAGGTCCGGTCCCCCTTAGAATCCTCAGGATAACCTCTTCGGCCTGATCGTCCGCTGTATGTCCGAGGGCAATTTTATCGGCGCCCAGGTCTGCGGCTGTTTGCATGAAGAAAGAGCGCCGGCACTCGCGGGCGGCCATTTCGACGGAAATTTTCCGGCTTTCTGCAAAAGCGCGCACGTCACCCGCCCCGCAATGGAAATCGAGACCGGCTGAAATCGCCAGAGCGCGCACAAATTCCCTGTCCCCATCGGATTCTTCGCCGCGCAGCCGGTGGTCGAAATGAATGACTGAGACCCGCCCTGTTTCAAGGATATCCTTCAGATCGGTCAGCACGGCCAGCAGGGCGACTGAATCGGGACCTCCGGAGACCGCTGCCAGCACGTGATCCCCGGCGGATATAAGGCTGTTTTTTCTGATGTAGTCGGCTGCCCGCGCTGGAAAAGATTTAAGGGTTCGGTTCATGTTTCAATCGCCGGGGCGGGGAATCGCTTCAGCGCGGGGGCCTTCGCCGGGTTTGTTCCCGGCGGTTTTGTTTTCGCCCTGCGCTTCGGGCATGAGCTGAAGGGCGGCCCTTTTAAATTTCGCCCCCTTTACCGGAAGCCTTCCCGAAGTGTTCAAAACCGTATTGTCTTCCAGAATTACAAGGTCGAGCTTTTCAGCCAGCCGGCTCTTGTAGCGGAAAAGGTCCTTGTGCTCCCTATCATCGAACGGAGCGGCTATCCCATGCAGACCTTTAGATTTTTCGCTCGGAGGGTCCATTGCGTTCCTGCCTGTTGCGGGCATCCGTTCCAAAACACGATAACAGATGGCGAAAACCCGGTCAACGACTGATGGATGGGGACTAATGGATGGATGAATGGGTGCGCGGGTGGATGGGTGAATTCTCCTCCTATTTTTTTAATTTCCGGAATTGCGGATAATGTCTTTTACCAAGTTGCGTTCAAGATTGGGCGGGGGTAAACCCCGCCGCTACGTAGGGGAGGGCTTTACGCCCTCCCGAAGGCAACGAATTGAACGCAACTCCGTATTTAACCGATCACTGTTAACTGGGAATTCATCCCGACAAAACGAGGTGCTGTTCACTGTTCAAAACCTCTATCAGTCTTTGACAGTCGTCGGCAACCCAGTCGGCCCCTGCCCTGACCAGTTCTTCTTTAGGACTGTTGCCGCTGCAAACCCCGGCAGTCATAACCCCTGCCGCCCTGCCGGTTTGAATGTCCAGGGGATGGTCTCCTATCATGATCGCCGTCCTCAAATCCGCTCCGATGCAGTCAAGGGCATGCATGAGGTGGGCCGGATCGGGTTTGGGAGACGAGACGTGATCGCGTGAAAAAAAAGCCGGGCAGTAATCGGAGATGTCCGGAAAAACCAGCCGAACCGCAGCTTCACAGTTTCTGGTTATGATCGCAGTTTTTGCGCCTTTTTCTTTGAGCGTCCCGAGCAGCGGCCTGGTGAATGGAAAAAGCGCCCCGTTTCGTGCAGCCTCCAACTCCATTTCAGAGATTAGCGACATGGCCTTCTGGTGAAACCCGCTGCCGTCTGCACCCGATTCGCTAATGCTTTTTTCGAGCCAGGCAAGCAATTCCAGGGCCGGAAGAAGCGGCGACGGGGGCGCTGGAGCAAAATAGCGCCCGGCAAGTGATTTCAGTCGCAGCTTCATTTCTGCGAAATCCAGCCGCAATACGGCCAGGGTGCCGTCAAAGTCGAAAACGAAAGATTCTATTCTCAATTGAGACTCGGTCTGACTAATTACGAGTGGTTTCAAATAATTACTAATTACTAATTCGTGAATAATTGGGCCGACGCTCTGTTCTGGACGCAAAGATCGTAATATTATAACCTAAACAAGACCAGGGATAGCACCGAGATATGCACAGGAGGCGAAAATGTCTTTACCCATATTGAGCTTCGACCAGGTTATCGACAGGCTGCTTTCCATGAAGCGGACTCATTTCCCCCAGTATCTTGCCCTCTACTCAAGCTGGTACGGCGGCGTCATTACCGATCCCGCCCTTATGCTGCTGCCCGTTGACGATCATATGGTTCACAGGGGGGACGGAGTATTTGAGGTTTTCAAGTGCGTCGACTGGAATATCTACGCTCTTGCAGGGCACCTCGACAGGATGAAAAGTTCAATGAGGGCATCCTTTCTGGAACCGCCGGTCGATGACGAGCGTCTTACAGAGATAATTCGCAGAACCGTACTTGCAGGCAACAACGGCAACTGTCTGGTGCGGCTTTTCATATCGCGAGGCCCCGGCAGTTTTTCCGCCAATCCCTATGAAACCGTTGGGAGCCAGCTTTATGTAATAGTGACCGCTCACGAGACTGCGGCTCCTGAAAAATATGAAAAAGGCGTCAAGCTCGTAACCACCGGCGTCCCCATTAAGAAGAACCACTTTGCAACCATGAAAAACTGCAATTACCTCCCGAATGTGCTGATGAAAAGAGAAGCTGTGGACCGGGGCGCGGATTATCCGGTTTCTCTGGATGAGAAGGGATTTCTTGCTGAGGGGGCGACCGAAAACATAGGCATCGTCTCCAAAAAGGGTGAATTCCTTGTTCCGAGATTCACACGCATCCTGCGGGGGATTACCGTAACGCGCGCAATGGAGCTGGCCCGGGGATTGACAGGCTCTCATATTACCTCGATATCCGAAGCGGACATATCTCCCCATCAGGCCTACGATGCGGCTGAAATGATAGTATTCGGCACTACTATCGATATCCTCCCGGCGGTGGAATATGATGGTAAAAAGATCGGGACCGGCAGCCCGGGTCCCTTCTTCATGCGGCTAAGAGAACTTATGGCGCAGGACTGCAAGAACCCGGAAATGTTGACGCCGGTAAGGATCGAACCGGAGTAGATGAATCATTGTCTTAGTCGATGTGGTTGCCCTGTTCGTCCTGTCCCGTGTGCACAAGCAGGATAGAGAGGTAATCCGCCTGCTGCTTTTGGCGCCGAAGTTCGCGAAGGTCGACTTCGACCTGCTGGCCTTCGAGTCCGGCACGGGCCACATACACCGCGCGGTCCAGAAAACCCGCCTGCTCTATGAAATCAAGGACCGCCCGCAGGCGCCTGCCCACCTTCATCAGTATTACCGTCCCTCCCCCGGCAAAGGCTTCCCCGATTACATCCAGGTCATCGGAGGCAGGAATGATCACCACTCGTTGATTGCCCTCGCCTATGGGAAATTCGGCCAAAGCGGCAGCAGCGCTAAAAGCAGTGATTCCCGGGATGGTGACCGCTTCGAGTGCAGGAAGTTGTCTGCGCAGGGACCTGACGAGGTAAACGTAAGTGGAATACAGCAAAGGATCGCCCAGGGTCAGGAAGCACGCATCTTCCCCCGTTGCGATCACCTCTGCAACTCTGCCGGCGGCTTGCTCCCAGTGCCGTGAGAGTTCCGCGCTGTTTGCGCTCATAGGGAAGACCAGTTCATAGGTACGGCAATCTCCTCTCAGGAACCGGTTTGCGATGGCAAGAGCGATGCTGCCGTTTTCGCTCCGCGCCTTCGGCACGAAAACATGCCTGCAGCGCTTAAGCACCCTTGCCCCTTTAAGGGTCATCAGATCCGGATCTCCGGGGCCGACTCCTATTCCATAGAGGACTCCCAGCTTCACCTTCCTAGATTCCTTCGATACGCTTGACGATAAGCTCATCAGGTATAAGTTCCATGAGGCGCTTTCGCGCCTCCCCCACTGTGAGCGGCAGACCGTTAATGGGCACTCCGTCATAGCGTTTCAATTCGTGCAGCAGGGTGGAAATGTAAGGCAAACGCAGCCCTGCCCTGCCCAGCATGTCATAATCGCCAAATACCTCCTCGGCAGGCCCGTGCTTGAGGACCCGCCCCCGGTTAAGCACATAAATTCGATCTGCAAAAAGCGGCAGCATGTCCACGAGGTGGGTTGCAAGCACCACCGTAATCCCCTGCCGGCGATTGAGGCCGTTAAGCAGACGCATCATCGCTTCTTCTCCTGCGGGGTCCAAGCCGGAGGTGGGTTCATCGAGGATCAAAATCGCCGGCTTCATGGCGAGCACGCCGGCCATCGCGACACGTTTCTGCTCTCCAAAGCTCAAATGATGGATGGCCCTGTGTCGCAAATCCTTTGCTGCGACCAGGTCAAGCGCCTCGCAGACCCGCCGCTCGACCTCGGATTCGGACAATTCGAGGTTTCTTGGGCCGAAGGCCACATCTTCTTCAACCGTGGCTGCGAAAAGCTGGTCGTTTGGATTCTGGAATACCAGACCGATGCGCTGATAGAGGTCTTTTGGCGAAACGGAGCAAATGTCGCGCCCGGCGATGCGGACCTGTCCTTTCTGCGGCTTTAGAAGGCCGACAAGCACTTTTATCAGAGTAGTCTTTCCTGAACCGTTCGAGGCAAGCATGGCGACAAACTCGCCCGGTTTTACCCGGAAGTCCACTTCGGTAAGCGCCTGCGTTCCTTCCTGGTAGGTGAAGCATACGCCTGAAGCCTCGACCGCCATAGATGCTTCACTCATAAAACACGTCCTCCAAGCCAGATGAATGCAACCGCCAGAGCCGCCGAGGTAAGGCACAATATCCGGAGGTCCTTCGAGCAGATGCGCGGCAGATCGCCGAAGGGCATGTATCCTTTGTAGCCCCGGAGCTCCATCGCCTCACAGGTGCGAATCCCCTGCTCCAGTGCAGCTTTTATCACCGTTCCGGCCAGCAGCCCTGAAGACGATAAAGAGCGTCCGAGGCTGGAATAGCCCAGCCGCACCCTTTGAGCTTCCATGACGCACCCGGCCTGATCCATGAGCATGAAAACATATCGGTACATGAACATGCCCACTTCCACCCAGCCCTTTGGAACACCCATCCAGCGCAGAGCGTGGAATATCTGGTGCGCCCTGGTAGTGGAACTCAGGAGAAGCAACACGCTGACAGCCCCCAGAATGCGAGTCCCCAGCATAGCGCCGTGAAGGGCGCCCTCTCGCATCAAGGCTGCCCTCCATCCAAAAAGGGACAGGCTCAGAAGCGGCGTGGAACCGATAAGCAGCGATTGGAGCAGGATCACTACCAGAACAGTTCCAAAAGGGGCCGCGAGTCTGGCCAACACGATCCTGGCAGGCATCCGGATTGCCAGCATTCCGGCTGCGCACGCCGCAAACACTGTGGGCGGAAACCCAAATCCGGTGGATAGTATAACGCCCAGAATAGCCAGAACCGCAAGCACGAGCTTTACTCGCGGATCGATTCGGCTCAGCGTGTTGTCCCGGTAGGCGAATATGTCCGAAAAAAGCTCAAATACCGGTCGCAAGGCGTTAGCCCTTGTATTCCGGGGGAAATAAACCCCTAAAATAATAACCGGCTGCAAAACCTCCTGCCGCACCCGCCAATAAAAACAGCAACAGAGGCAAATCCCCTCGTTCGATGTTGATCAAAGGACCAATCGGAGGGTGGTTGGCCTCCACCGCAAGTTTCTCTATTACAGACTCATCGACCCCGGTCCATTTGCTCTCTGAAACCCGCAGGCCGATATACAAGCCAAGGGCCAGGGAAAAGACAAGGAAACCCGTAAGTGCTACTTTCATAAATGCACCTGACCGGAAAAGAGTTGGAGCAGTTCGGGCCTTCGCGTCAAAATGAATTTGTAGGCCCCTACACAGAGAAATCCTTCGAGAATTCCCAGGGGGAGCTGCGTGGGAACGAACGCAAGCAGCACCGTCAGAAAGAACTTGGAAAGGGAAGCACTGCCATGGAGAGCGGTGGCAAGTTGAATGGAAGTGACGGCATATGTCGCCCAATCCGATAGAACCCCTGCCAGGAAAGCGGCAATCCACCATTTGCCGGACAGTCTTCTGACCAGGATGAATGTGCCGTAGCCGGCGAATGCGCCCGCGACCCCCATCGAGGCTAGGTCCGCCCCAAGGGTGGTAAGCCCGCCGTGCGCCAAAAACAGGGCCTGAAGCAGCAGAGCAACGCTGGTCACGACAACGGTCAGCAGCGGACCGATAAAGATGGCCGCAATACCCGTGCCGCAGGGATGCGAACAGGAACCCGCTGTGGGCACCGGGATCGGCATGCAGGATATTATGAACACAGCCGCTCCAACCAGGCCGATCATGGGTTTGAGGTGCAAATTATGCCGCCCTCGCACGCTCAATTCCCGCAGCCCCGCCAAAAGGAACGGCCCCGACACCGCAAACCACAGTATTGCCCACGGCAGGGGCAGAATTCCCTCGGAGATGTGCATGGCGAACGCGGAGGCCTCGGACAGCACCAACAACAGAGTGATTACGAAAACTATTGTGATGAAACGGTGCTCATGTTTCATGGACGACAGACTCTTTCTCTCATCAGCAACGGGAAAACGTCCTGCCCGTCCCTCGGCAGGCCGAACAGAGGTCTCCCTTTTCATCCGCAGGCACCGGGACGAACTCGCACTGGCCTTTTGGAACGGGGTACATTTCCTTTTGAGGCAGCACCATTTGCCTCACATCCTCAAAGCTTCTCGCCTCCTCGATCCTTGTCTGGACCAGATCGACCAGCATTTCATCGAAGCCGAACCCCCGGCCCATTTGCAGAGAAACATCCGGAAATCTCTTCGCCTGCTCCTGAAGCATTTCCGGAATGTCAAGAACCAGATGGATCCCTGAGTGCAGAAAATAGGGAATCACAAGCACCTTCCCAGCCCCAAGGTTTACGCATTTTTCAAAAACCTCCGGGAAATGAGGTCCGAGCCTTGACATGAAACAAACTTCAACGAGTCCATATCCGTATTTTTCCCGCAGACGGGCGGCAACCTTCTCCATATCCCTGCCGGCCTCGGGCACCCGGCTTCCATGGCCGAGCAGTATCACAGCCTCCACGGCAGCGTCTGGTTTCTTTCCGCCTTCAAACATCTCACCATCCACCATGCTTGTCTCCAAAAAAAACCCGGACCATGACTCGCAGGTCCGGGAATCCGTTTTTATCCTCGGTTCATCCGACTCGAGGTCCAATCCACGGGAGCTCGCGCGGCTATGGAGCTATGGGCAGGTCTTCTGGCTCTCGGATCGCTCTACTCGCCGGGCCTTCCCACCCAATCGGACAGTGGCATGCAGGCGGCTTTCGTCCCCGATCACAGCGGCGGGTCCGCAACGGCTTTACACCGTTTTCCCTGATGTCCCCTTCGGGCACACCCACAGTTTACAGCAGCCGATTTTGGCCCAGTACAGCCGGAGTGTCAAGGAAATAATGGAGTCGAGCGGCGGCGCTGACTGTTTGATCGGGACCGGCATTGGCCGTGGGCGGCATATTGGTCGTTAGGGCATTAACGATACAAGTGCAGGGTGATGTCAGGCAGTTCTTGCCCGTTTTGCATGAATCGAACTCCAAGCACTGGGGCGCGGCCTAATTTCGCAAAGCGCCGGCCTGGGTGAGGTATGTGGTGACCTATGCATAGTGGTTAGAGACCGAATATAGAAAAGATGAATTTGGAAAAGGTTGCCAAACCCGCACGCGGAGTCTATAAATGGCACAGCGCGCCTGTAGCTCAGTTGGATAGAGCAACGGACTTCTAATCCGTAGGTCGAGCGTTCGAGTCGCTCCAGGCGTGCCAAGAAAATCAAGAACTTACACAGATAGCTCTGTGAGGCCATTCTTGTGGTGTAACCATAGTGTAACCAGATGGGTTTTTTAACCCGTTTTTGCCGCTCGAATCTTCAAATTGAAAACAGTTCTTTCGCTTGAGTGCTCCGAATCGGAATCTTCAAAAAAAATATATGGGGTCCCCCCAAAAATGACCGGTCCCCCCGGTCCCAAGATGAAAACGCTAATAATTCTAACGACTTCGATGGGACCGACCAAAATGAGGGGACCGGTCCCCCTTGGTCCCAGGGTGGGTGTTACCGAGTTACAACATTGGCTGTTCGCGGGTCGATAAATACGTTTCTGGAACGGCCTCACCTTTGATGAACGGCCGCCGTGTCTTCCCCGATGCAAAGATGAGGACAGCCCTGCTGGATAGAATGACACACCACCGCCAAATCATTGAGACGGGAAACGATCCCTGGAGAATGAAATATCGGTCTCATATGGCTATAGAGCACAGGGGCCTGGACGGAAGAGCAGGCGGAAAGAAGTGATCTTCGTCGCGGAATCATCCGGGATATGCGATCGGGAGGACGCAGGAAGCCCAGGCGAAGCTGCAGGCTGCCATCTCACAGGAGAAACTTTCACAATCCGACTGGGCATATATCCCCAAAATGAGGCTTTCAGCCCGGACCATTCTCCCATATTACGAAGCTGATTTCGTAATTTGTGCGAAGATTCTTGACATCGGGCATGTGATGAAAGAGAAGAAAAGCAATGAGGAGGGGCAAGCTCCGGGAACTCTTCGCGCAGATTTTCTGGTTAAAACCCGCATCGTGAGTTGACCGGAAAATGTGACAGTTAGCCGTTATGTCCGACGGTACTCGGTGGGCATCCCAAGCACAGTTAGGGATTGACTATGGATCTGACGCAGGAAACCAAACAACACATCAAAGTTGTGGCTACCGAAACACTAGATTTATTCGAGGAGGTCGCAGTAAGAGCCAAGACCAAACTATCCGATACGCGGGTCCTTGGTCCAGAGGTATTAGTAAATATCAATACCTTAACTTCTGGCTTGGCTGTTCAGCGGCTGGCCCAGATAGATCGGGCTAACAGGGAGTGCTATCAAATTCTGGCAAGGGAGCCGGCGATAGCCCGAGTCGTCGTCACAGATGATGAGGGTGGGAAAAAAGTATATTACATCTGCCGAACGACGCCTGTCACTGGATTCCAAAATCTTGCCAGTTATCGTGCTCCCATCGGACGCCTAGCTTCAATGCCGGTAGGTTCTAGGCTGAGGCTCCCTAAAGGAAACATCGTTGAAGTTGTGGAACGGGTACAATTGCGTCCATTGTCGCGCCCTGACGGTTGGGATTCCCGAGATACCATCGTAGAAGCAGAACTTTTTGGGCCGATCACCATTGAATCACTCAGATCGCTACTTAACGAGATCGCGGGGACCGAGCAGACCGAGAATCTTCTGGAACAGCTTCTGGCCGAAGAAAACCTTATAGCTGGCATCGTTGAAGGGATTCGCCGTGGTATCATTTCCAAAATGGGGCTCAGAGATCAACCGGTTCTTGACCAGTATCAAGATGAGATATTCCGATTGCCGCTTGATACACGTCTGTTGATCCTCGGAGCGCCGGGTACCGGAAAAACCACAACTCTGATACGTCGGCTCGGACAGAAGCTGGACATGCCCTTTCTTGATGAAGACGAGAGACGTATTGTTGACAACGCTGGGGCTACGAGCGGAATCCCCCATGAAAGCAGTTGGCTGATGTTCACGCCGACTGAGCTACTTAGGCAATATGTCCAGGAAGCCTTTGCACGCGAAGGTGTTCCTGCGGATGATCTTCATATCAGAACCTGGCAACATTATAGGCATGAACTCGCCAAGAATGTATTTGGTGTTCTACGAACTGCTTCAGGAGGAGGAACCTTCATTCTGAAGGACTCAATTCAAAGTTTAAAGGCGGATACGGCAGATCACTCAATTCTGTGGTATTCCGATTTTGACGAGTGGCAACGCGCCACATTTTTGCGGGAGTTGCGTGAGGCGGCTCAATTCCTCAGCGAGGGACAGGCCAAGGAAGTAAAGGGCCTTGGTCAACGCCTAGCGTCTATTCTAGATCGCGCGGTCGAAAACTCCCTGCCTTCTGCATTCAGCGCGCTTGCCGTAGAAGCTCTTGAAGTTCTGCCCTTTGTGTCTAGGCTGAAAGAAGCCACCGATTCCGCAATAAAGAGTGTACTGAATCTCCAAATGAACCGGAACAGAGGATTTTTGGACGAACTTGTAAGCTTCATTGATGAGCTGCAGCGAGGCCAGGCAGCTGAGATGGAAGATCAAGAGGATACGGAAGCTCAGGATGAGGAAGAGTTATCAGTCCTGCCGACTGGCCGTGCCGCAGC
>DASPQK010000169.1:0-3516 GCA_035624985.1 Syntrophobacteraceae bacterium
ACGCGCGCCGCCTGAATCGCAGAATCCAACGATTGGCTTGCCCGCCCGGAGCGAGAGGTCCATCACCTTACAGATTTTCTTGGCATGCATTTCACCGAGGCTGCCTGCGCGGGCAGTGAAATCCTGCGCATATGCGAAAACCTGCCGTCCGTTTACATCTCCAAAACCCGTAATGACTCCTTCTGCAGGTATGTCCATCTTATCGATTCCGAAAAGGGTCCCACGGTGTTTAACAAACATATCGATTTCGCGGAAGCTGCCGGGATCGAAGAAGTAATTCAAACGCTCCCGTGCGGTCATCTTTCCGCGTCCAAGCTGCTGGGCCACAGCTTCCGGACCTCCCATTTCCAGGGTCTTGGCTTCTCTCTCACGAAGCTCTTTGAGCTTGTCCGCAACTACTCCCATACCAGTCGATCCTCTTTTCGATTAACAGTCAACGGATGGAGACCACCCTTTCCATAACCCGCAGGATGTGAAAACTGATATGAAAAACCGTTCCGTTTTTTCAACTCACGGCCCACGGGCGTTTAGCCAAGTTGTTCATTCTAGCCGCTTGCGAGCTTATGTCAAGAGGGACAGCAACCAGCAAGGATGAAGAATGAGAAACGCGCTTTACCCTTTACCGCTGGTAAGAAACATGAACCGGACTAAGCCCCCGGTCGCGCGTCCTCTGCCACAGGTCGCGGCTGTGCTGCCTGCGCTCCGAGTCGTCTCTCAGGATAAAATGAACCGCCGTATCGAACCGGCTCATAAATTCGATGTCGGCCGGACAATCGCAAATGACCGTATCAAATCCCGGCACCTGGGCCGCTTCCGGGATAATGAGGACAGGTTCTGCGGGAGGCGCCGCTCCAGGGGTTAAGATCACATGCGGGATGAAGCTTGACTGGGAAAACGTCCACAGCAACTGGTCGATGAACTGGGCCGCAGTCATAGAATCGACCACTATCTGAACACGCCTCTTTTCCATGTAGAACCGCTCGGTCCACCGGCAAAGATACTCTCTTTGCTCGGCCACCGTGGTCTCGACGAAGTAGATGCTCATAAGGCACTTAAAGGGTAAAGGGCGAAGAGTGAAAAGGACCTTTGCACGCATCTCTCTATACTTCCTGCCCCAGCTTGCGGTCAAGCCCGAACACCATCGGCAAAGCGTCATCAACCGAGGGCGGCACGGGCAACCCGTCGTTCGCGAGCCTGATTGTGGAATAATTCGAGATGGTGATTAAATTTAAGTATAATGACCAACATCGGATAAAACCTACTTAACATGAGGTGATTTCATGGCTGGAAAATCGAAAAGAAATCTGTTCGGTGAGCCGGGCTTATCGTCAAGGCAAGAGACCAAAGACAAAGAGGCAGGAATATTTTTATGCATGATTTGCCTTTTCGCTTTGTGCTTTGGCCTCTTTATTTCCGCTCAATGCTGGGCATTTGGCGGCGGCGGCGGTGGAGCAGGCGGCGGCGGTGCAGCCGGCGTCAGCGCCCCACCCTTTCTTCTGATACCTAGTCCGCCCAGAAACGTGACAGCAACCGCAGGCAACGGCATGGCGACCGTGAGTTTCGATCCACCGAAAACAGACGGCGGGAGTCCAGTAACCGAATTTACGGTGACGTCATATCCGGGACGCATCAAGGCCAGAGGCACAAAAAGCCCGATAGCGGTAAATGGGCTGAGCAATGGGAAAAAGTATTCCTTTACGGTAACGGCCAGCAACTCAGTCGGGACGGGGCCGGCTTCAGAACCTTCAGACTGGGTGACACCGGGTGAGCAACAAGTTGGGTCACAAGGCAGCCTGAATCCGAAGTGAGTGGGCGCGGGGTGATGAAAAGGCGCCGTGACCTTCCATTCATGTACGTACTGAAATGGAGTGCTTTCTGCCATTGAGCTCGATATAAAAGCCCTGTCCCGTATCATCTTCGCGAACGAACCGGGCGAGCTGGTAATAGGCGGGTCGTGAGAACCTAGCCCAAAAGCGTCTGTCGGCCAACCTGCAATAGAGAACATTATCCTTTCCCGTCGCCAGTGTTCCGGGGTCCAGGACTTCCGATCGTGAAATATTTTTGAATCCAATCACAATTTGCTCGATGCCTGACTGGTCCTTTTCAAAATCCACCCTGGAAACCACAAAAGGGGTATCGGCAACATCGAGAAGGCAGGGCCCCGTGAAGTCGCAAAGAATGAATTCTCCCGTGGGAAACCGGTCCAATTTCGCGTAGAGCGCTTCGAGTATCTCCGGCCGAAAGATACGTCTTCCTTCATAAAACCAGTCACCCTCTCGATCGACCCGGATCCCGCAAGACTCAAGCTCTTTCACCGCTCACCGCCCTTACGGATAACAGAGGACAGAGGACGGAAATCGTTCATCCTTCTTTTGTCGTCCGCCTTCCTTCATGGGTCATCCGCCTGTTCACCGCTTTTTGAATCTCTCCATTTCGGAGTAGAGGCATCCGCAGTATTGTTGTCTATACATGCCGAGGGCTTTCGCTCTCTGTTGACCCTCCCGCCACCCTGACCTGAAATCCCTGTAGAGAAAATCTACGCCATGTTTTCTCGAAGCTTCTTGAGCGATGGAGACTACGATCTCGTGCTTTTGACGTCTGCTGTAGAGAAGTGTAGTCGTGAAGGCGTCGAAGCGGCTTTTTTTGGCTAACCGCGCCGCCGCTTGCAACCTCAAGGAATAGCAGTACAGGCAGCGGCTGGTTTCGCGAAACGCCACCTGCCTGAAGAAAGTCTCCGGATCGTAGTCAGACCTGACAATAAGCGGCAGATCCTCGTTTCCTGCAAAAGCTCGAAGTGTATCGAGCCTTCTTTCGAATTCCCGGTAAGGTTGAATGTGCGGATTATAGAAAAATCCGTGGACGGTAAAATTCTCACGGCGCAGAACCGAAACCGGATAGATGGAACAGGGGCTGCAGCAAATATGGAGGAGAACGCGCGGCATAGTGTCACTCACCCCCAGCAATCGAGAAGAATCACCAACGTTTCCGCTCTTCCCTTTAGTCGAAGTCCGGATCGAACTCGATAGTTCCGAAACAACTACGCAATAATTCTACCTCAAAGCTAATCCTTCCGCCAGCCTCCGAGTAATCCCATCGAAGCTCCCGTTGCTCATGCATACTACCAGATCGCCCGTTCGGGCCGACTGAAGCACAAATCCCAGCAACTCATCCGTAGTCCGAAAGAAGCGCGCATCCTTTCCCCGTTTGCGAATCTCATCTGCAAGCCGTTGCGCGTCGAGGCGTTCGGGTTCGGCAATGGAGTCCATCGCAGGCGGCTGTTTGACGCAGACGATGTCGGCGGCGGAAAATGACTGTGCATAGCGGTCCTGGAAGACTTTTCGCCTGCTCGAATTGCTCCTGGGCTCGAAAGCGGCTATCATCCGGCGCTCCGGGTAGAAGAGCTTGAGACCTGCGAGGGTTTCCCGAACGGAAGTGGGATGATGAGCGAAGTCGTCTACAACGAGCACCCCTGCAAACTCGCCTACGACATCCTGGCGCCGCTTTACTCCGCTGAAG
>DASPQK010000170.1:0-3835 GCA_035624985.1 Syntrophobacteraceae bacterium
TGGAAACCAAGGGGCTTGAGTTCTCCATGTACATCAGCAAAGAATCGCTGGCACAGCAGGGAGGCTACGGCTTTGCCCTCAAGGGGCCCCAGCATGACGAGGCCTGGCTCATCTTCATCGATCATGTCCACAAGGAGATTCCCACGTTCGAAGCCAAGGCCCAGGCCCTCAAGTGGTTTCCCATGATCCGCACCTGGTTCAACGCAGTGGGTCTGTGCAAGCTGCCCTGGATCGATGTGCGCCATCCCGAGGCCGCCAAGACCGACAAGCCCGCTCAGAACCAGCCGACTCTGGCTTATTACGTTCAGTATCTGAACGCTACCGTGGGCACCAAAAAATCTCTCCAGGACGTCCTGGAGGACTCGGAGCGGCTCCACCTTTTGCAAAAGCTCATCAATTTGCGAAACGGCAAGGGAACGAGGAAAAGCGACCGCATTCCCTTAAGAGCCATGGGACCGGCTTTTTTCAACGAGTATGAGAGCAGGGCCGAATACTACTCCGATTGGCTCAAGGAGCGGCTCAACGGAGCCGAGCTTCCAGCCGACGCCAAAGACAGGCACGATCTGGTCATCAAATTGCGCCGGGAAGCCTTCGAGAAGCTGTGCGACGCGGTTTACGAGGAGAAGGGATTCACACCGAATGCGATTCCCCTGCCTGAGACAATCGCCAAGTTCGGCCTTTTGGACGAAAAGGTCAAGAGTCTGCTGGCTGCTTACGGCGTGATGGAAAAATAGAAAAGCAAACAAACAAGAGCACCGGAGGCCGAGAGATGAGCCCCCCTCTCTTTCGACCTCTTCGGGAAGGTTATCTCGTTTTTCGGGAGGATTATCGATAGATGACAGTATCAGTTCAATTCCACGGGCTTCACCGCATGAAGACAAAAACGAGCGAGATCCATATGCCGATATCCGAAAACACTCGAGTGAGGGATGTAATCACCTACGTCAGCGACCGTTACCCCGATCTGGAACTGAAAGACGGCAACATCCTGATTCTCGTCAACAACAAGCTCACGCCGATGGATCGCACCTTGAGCCCGAACGATAAGATCAACTTCTTGCCGCTCGTGGGAGGAGGATGAAGCCCACAGGCCGATCCGATCAAAACCGTCTCCCAGTTGATTAGATGGTAATGATCCACGGCACAATTTCATCGACTCATACCAAGTTGCGTTCAAGTTGGGCGGGGATAAACCCCGCCCCTACGTTAATACCGCGTGGGATGCCGCAGGGGAGGGCTTTACGCCCTCCCGATGGTATCATCTTGAACGCAACTTGGTATCAGATGTTGACCAAAAACCAACCCGGCGGCCCGTCCGAAATGGAAGGTTCCAAAAACACATTGTTCAGCTGAAACGCAAAAACCGGCCGCACGGACGCACACACTTTTTTCCGCCAAGAAAGAAAAAGGCTTGAGTTTCGCTGACCTGGGAAAGGTGCTGGGAAGGGATGAAGTCTGGATCGCGGCTTTGTTTTATCGGCAGGCTGGGGCCTCCCGTGAGGAAGCTGAAAAACTCGCAACCGTCCCGGGGCTTGAGCCGGAAGCTGCCGTAACAGGTCATAGCCTCAAACTATCCCTGCATTTTTCAGGTCTTCGATCTTTTCCGCCGAGTAACCCAGTTGTTCAAGAATCTGGCTGGTATGCTGTCCGAGTTCGGGGGCATGCGAAGAGAGAGAACCGGGCGTAAGGGAGAACTTCGGCGCTATCCCTAATTGCTTATAGGCACCCCAGGATTCGTGGACCAGATCAACAACCATTGCGCGGCCCCTCATCAGTTCGCTCTCACCTGCTTCATCCAGGTTCAGCACCGGCTCGCAGCAACAGTCCGCCCCCTTGAAATGCTCGACCCACTCGGCCAGACTCTTTTGCCGGAAAAACTCCGAGACGTTCTCTATCAGTTCCTTTTGATGCTCTCCGGCTTCGAAGTAGAGAGGAGTGTCCCATTGGGGCCGTGCGGCCGTTTGGCAAAAAGACTTCCAAAACTGGGGCTCCAGGGCGCCCAGGCTCATGTATCGCCCGTCAAGCGTCTGATAGACGTTGTAGCAGGCCAGCCCGTGATTAAGCGTATCATCCGCCGGCGTGGGAATTTTGCGGTCGGCAATGAATTTTCCCCACCGCAGGCAATTCCAGGCGAACGCCCCGTCGGTCATGGAAATATCGACGAACTGACCTCTGCCGAGCCGCTCGCGCGCAAAAATGGCGGCCATGACAGCAAAAGCAGCGAGAAGACCTCCTCCGCCAACGTCAGCTATCTGAACACCGGCCATTGTCGGCGAGTCTTTTCCGCTGTGTGAAAGGACGCCGTTCAACGCCAGGTAATTGACATCATGGCCGGCTTTGTGAACGAAAATTCCGTCGGCGCCGTAACCGCTTATAGAGCAATAAACCAGGCGCGGGTTAAAAGGTTCCAGGCTTTTGAAGTCAAGCCCCAACTTGGCCATAACCCCGGGTCGAAAACCCTCCAGAACGACATCGGCCCCCTCTGCCAGCTTTTTGAAGATAACCTTTGCTTCGTGGCTTTTCAGGTTAAGAGTAAGGGAACGTTTATTGCGGTTGAGCACAACGTGAAATCCGCTGTTTCCCCCGATTTTGGGCGGCCACCACCTGATGTAGTCACCCATTTTAGGGTCTTCCACCTTGATTACATCCGCGCCAAGGTCTGCAATGAGCATCGAACAAAACGGCCCCGGCAACAGCCGCGTGAGGTCCAACACTTTTAATCCCGACAGAGCGCCGTCCATAGATCCCCCTGTATGAATTTCGGAGAGGTCCGCTACTCTCGTGATGGGAATACCCCTTGGGCGGCAATACAATAGTTGATAGTCATGTACGGCTGCCTGATGTCGAAGGGCTTACCTTCTCCAGCTGCGCCGATGCTGTAGGCGTTCATGGCGGCGGCAGGACGCATAGTGCTGTAAATGTTGGTGTTCTGCGTATTGGCCAAAGCGTTGCCGCCGGGTTTGGGTGAAGCGGCTGCGCCCGGGGAGGCAAATAAATGATGGTTGTGAGCGGGCATCTGTTCCTGAGTCAATGTAACCGTTTCCTGTCCACCCTTCTGGCCAAGCTCGTAGGCTGAAAGACCCGTACCCTGGCCTTGGCCGAGCGGCACGCGACTTTGAAGATCCGGCAGTCCAAAGGTCTTTACACCGTCACCACCGTAATTCGTGCCAAGAAGAGAAAAGAGAACCGAGTATTGTGCAATTTGGAGCAATTGCCCGTTACAGGGCAGCCAACCTTGTGGGCAGAAATCGAATCCAACCATCATGAGTTGGCCGACAAACGGTTCCGATTGGGCATTCACTGTTTGCGGCAGCGCTACAGCACCCAGCAAAAGCACGATAAAAGACAACATGAGCACTTTCTTCATCATGTTACTCCTCTGTTTAGTTATAGGTTGTCCGCCTCGAAAACCTGGGCTTCTTACGACAAGCTAATTCTTCGGCGCGAAAGAGCAATTCCGAAAGCACCCGTCAAGAAGAGTATGAACGTTTGGGGTTCTCGCACAGGCGCTGGTCCGGGTCCTGCCATTGCAATATCGTCTATCCTGAGACAGGAAAAAGGATACAATCTCCGCTTGGAATAGGCAAGTTATACGTCGATGCGACCGGTTTTTGCGATTTCATGGGGCGCCTCGATCCCCGGAGTTTTGTAACCTGCTCCCAACCTTTCCGCCCTGAAGGGGTCAGGCGAATATCCTTCCGGGATTCACGGGTGATACGGACAACGGTTGTATATTATCTGTGCCCCGGGTTGTAGTGAGCTTGTGATTTTCAATAAAGGTTCGCCGTCTTCGAGAAGCATACCTATGACTTCCTGCAAATTCCGATTGAGTTCG
>DASPQK010000171.1:0-6452 GCA_035624985.1 Syntrophobacteraceae bacterium
ATCTGTTTGCTCTTTTCTTCAGCAAGTTTTTGGAATTCAGGACTAAAGCCGGCAAAATTATCAGGGTGATACTTCTTTATGGCTTTGAGGTAAGCCGCGCGGATTTGTCCTTTTGTCGCATTTGCGGGCAGATCGAATATATCGGCCGTGCTTTGTGGCTGATTGCTCGAAGAGGCGGTATTCTCTACAGAAGACTCCTGCCGCAGTTTCAATAAGAATTCCCGCGATTTTTCCCGCGCCTCGCTCGAAATTTGAACGGTGTCTCTCGCTGGATTATGGGACGGGTTGCGCGGCCGGTAATCGTTGCAGGCGCTCGTGGGATAAAAGACACTACACGACCGTCTCGTTGGCTTTTAAAAGACAACAACTCCTGACAACGTCATTCGTTGTTGTCTTTCGATAATCCATTGGCTCTTCTTGCGCCCCTTGAGTCTTGTGACCGAATCACGACCAGGACTAGCTCGCCACCGCTTGTAAGTCGGCTTCCAACTGCGCGAAGTTAAAGCCTGGTGCAAAGCCAGGATTCCGTGCCTCGGGAGGTAGGATCCCGTACGCTTCGTCCACGCACTCGTCCCACCAGGCCCACGTTCCCTGCTGCGTATTCCCCCAGGTGAGCACCGTCACGCTATTCTGATCGTATGCAACGGCAAAGACCGCATGGCCGTCATTGGTCAGTGGGCCCGGAGTCCAAGGCTGTCGCGCATCAAACTCCTGGACGCAATTCTGCTGGACCTGGAAGCCCAGGTAAACACCGCCAAAAAGGTAGATGGCCTGCTCAATGTGAATGTGATTCTTCGGATCGATGCTCGTGAAAGCGATGATCTCATCGCCGGAAACTCTGTGGCTCTGCCAGTAGTTCAGTACATCAAGCTCGTTGAGGCCGCTGTCCACGCCGCCCGTGAGCTGAAAGTACAACTTGAGCACCGCCTGCTTTGACATGATGGTTTGCCTGCCGACCAGCCCTCGGAACACGGTCTCGGCGTGCGCCAAAGCGGCCATGGTGCAGTCGCCGTAAGTATCATTGCCGTCCATTGGAAACAGCTTGGTGGGATCGCTCACCTTCAGTTCGGTGTATACGCGCGATAGCGCGTCATACGAAGACGGCGGCGGAGCGATCGTAGGCGTTAGATAGTTTTTGAAGCGCAAAGTGCGATAGTCGTGCTTCGGCGGATGCTTCCCAAATCGATGTGCTGCCATTTGAATATTCTCCTTTCTTTCCATTAGGCGTTTTGCCCGGAATAATGCATCAACCCCTGCCCTGTGCATCCAAACTGCATGTTGAGATCGAATTTTTGCCCGAAAAATTTCTGCTGCGACCCTGAAACCCGTAAGGACCAAAGGATTCCCAAATCGAACATACAGGAAATATGTGAGTGGCGCCGGTTTTTGAGCGTTTCAGGACGCCCCTTCATGGCCGGAGTTCACAGCTTCCTTCCCGCCTGCCCGAGTCCGGGGGTGCAGGCGAAGGTGATACCATAATGCGATCTTATGCTTCGTCATGATAAAACAGTCAAGGGTGATTCTTGGTGGGTATGAAGTGGGTATTTGCATACCCACCGGCAGGTTTCAACCGGAACAATGCATCAACTTCTGCGCTGCGCATCCAAACTGCACCCAGTTGCCGGATTCTTGCCCGAAAAACCCCAGTGCACTCCGGGAGCCCTAACGGCATACGATTTTCCCGGTAGAATACGCAAGTGAATCTTGAATGAGACTGGTTTTCGCGATTTTCCGGCACACCTCTTCCCCTCAGCTCGTGAACCCGTCCCGCCATGCCGTCGCATGACAGGCTCAAGCGAACAGGATCCGGTAGCAACGGGCGAGAGCATAAGCCCTCGCAACATGGACAGGCGGCCTCCTCGCATGGTAGACCACCTAGGCACCAACCTTTACAAGCCGCCTTATGATCCCGTCTATAGATGGCTTGACGCCCTCGCCCCGCTTCACGCCCCGTGTTTCGCGGCATTCAAAGACTCTGGACCCCGTCCGGCGTTTTGCGAGATTCGATGGGGTAACGGCACAGGGCCCCCAAATCCTTAAGTTAACAGCATTGAGTCCGACCCAATGAAATCGGGTGTTCCATGGTGCATTTGAAATGGGAGGAGATTCCGTTTTATAGCAAGCGTCAAAAGAAAGTTGACACGATCTTACGGCCCGTGGGATGTTTTTCTCGGTCTTCCGACATCCGACTTCTGTCGTCCGTTATAGAACGCCCCCCCTCCAGCGCTAAGTGGCATGATCGATGCCTTTAACTTTGCCCGACGTCGTCCCATTGCTTTTTTCCGGGGCGAGCCCAAGCCCTCTTCTTATACGGTGTTGCGTTCAAGATTGGGCTGGGGTAAACCCCGCCCCTCCGTAGGGGAGGGCTTTACGCCCTCCCGGTCACATCGATCTTGAACGCAGCTTGGTATTAAACCGTCATTCTTGCCCTTAATTGAGCGATTGCCCAACAGTTTCGATCGTCATTCCCGCATGCTTTAAGCGGGAATCCAGCTTGGGCTGCCCACCCTTCGGCACGGGGACCTTCACCGGTACGACACGCCCCGAGGATGAATCGCTCAATTTAGGTGTCGCTCTATTTGCCGTTGACCGGCTCTTATCCTTCACAGGCGGCAGTTTCAACGCTGATGACCTTTACATTCTGCCAATCGGTCGATCTATGGCTCGCCTGCCATAAGTCATAAGATACCTGCATATTGAGCCCAAGCTCCGGGCTCGTGTTGAAAGCCCGAGACAGCCGCAAAGCCATCTCAGGCGTTACCTCTCCCTTAGCGTTAACTATTTTTGAAATGGTCTTCCTTGATACCCCTATGCATCTGGCAAGCTGAGCATTGGAGATTTTCAGGTTATCAAGGTAAAGCCTTTTTAGAATCGTGCCGGGATGACCGGGTGCTCGATTTCTTGTCCTCACTAAAAAACCCTCCTAATGATGGTCCTCAAGATTCACCTGATAAGTGTGCCCCTCAGAGAACTTGAAGGTAATACGCCAATTTCCCGATACTCCCACAGCCCACAGCCCTTCGGCGCGTGGGATGTTTTTTTCTGTCTTCCGACATCCGACCTCTGTCGTCCGTTACAGCCTTATTCTCGAGGACAATCGAGTGATTTAGGCATTTGGTTGCCAACTGTTCACGGCTCATTGTTCACTCACCTTTCTATCGCGGTCAGTGTTTCAAAATCGCCTCTAAGAACTGCAAAGCGTGCAGGGTTATCTTTCTTTTCTCGATTTTTGATTTGTCCAGCCGCAAGCCCTCTTCTTAAACCCTCATTCTTGCCCCTAAATTGAGTGATTGCCCAACAGTTTCGATCGTCATTCCCGCATGCTTTGAGCGGGAATCCAGCTTGAGCCGCCCGCCTTTGATACCGGGACCTTGACCGGTACGACACAGTCCCGAGGATGAATCGCTCAATTTAGGTTGCCATTAAAAACGATTTTCCAAGGCTCAAAAATTAGCGCCGCCTACGGGACTTAGACAATAAATGCAGGCCGTCGAGTGCATAAAATCCGGTCCCACCCAATGCCGTTAACTTAAGACGTGCGGTCGTCGTGATGAGCCTCACTTCGTCATTCCGGCGGCACGTCATCCCGTGTTTGAGTGCATTTGAGCCGGGATCAAGAGCCGGAATCCAGTCCCCCGCTTCACGGCCCCGTATTTCGCGGGATTCAAAGACTCTGGACCCCGTCCCGCGTTTTGCGAGATTCGACAGGCTGACGGCGCAGGGCGCCCAAATCCTTAAGTTAAAAGCATTGAGTCCGACCCAATGAAACCGGGTGTTCCATGGTGCATTTGAAATGGGAGGAGATTCTCTTTTAGAGCGCCCCCCTCCAGTTATGTTGCACTCAATACAGAGATGTTTGAACTTTTCCGGGATTGCTCATTGGCCCGAACGCCGGGAATAAGCGGCCAGCACGACGCGCCAAGGAACTGCATGAAATGGCGATGATTGTCACGTGCGGTGCTGGTCCGCCTTCATGCCTTTGTTAGAAAGACCCGGCTTAGGGCGCCAAGACGCGAAGGTCTTCTCTTCCCGTATCCAAAAATTGTGTGTAAACGAACCTTGGCCCACCGACTGCCAACCTTCGGAAATGGACACGGAAGGCGACCCAGCCAAAGAGTCTTATTTGTACGCGCGCATATGGGGCATTACCCTCAAAACAGATGCCGTGGAATGGCTTGTACTCGGAACAGTTCAGACGCTCCACCTCAAAGCATGAGACATCTTCGGCCATCTCACGGAGCGTTGTACGTATCTCCTGCATCTGCTGGGATTCATCATAGCTGGCAGGTCCAAGATGGCATGCAAGAAATTCGAACCCAATCTTGAGCGGAACTATCGGACTCATGACCCTGCTATTGCTAAGGTCCAGGTCGATCTTGTCGATGCCCCATTTTATAACTTCCAACCCTGGAGCCAGGTTTGTTCTCTGATTGTCTGGCGTTTTGTCAAACTTTCGCAAAGCTTCAGCCAGTGGTATCTCACCGATCCCTGATTTTCTCAGGATTGCTTCTACAGAATTCCTGGCGATGTCCGTAGGTTGGATGAGTGATCCATCTGGCGCAGTCCTCGACTTAATTCTCAACTCTCCTCCGCTAATCTTCCCGTGCTCCTGTCCTCCCGGACCTTGTACGAGAACGGGATGATCGAGTGACAGTCTCTTCGTCAAGTCGGGCATTCGCGCCTCCAAATTGCGCAGGGCAATGCGAATGGACGGATCTCCTCCGGCTACCGCTTCAAACGAGGACCCGAGCGTGGAGTTACAGTGAGCGCAAAGAAATGAACACGTCAGAGTGCCTCCCAGTGCCTTAGGGATCAAATGTTCTTTTGAAAGCGGAGATTGTTCCAAGCAGAGCAGACATCTGTTACCAGACCAAGGGATATGCATAGCTTTGAATGCCTTTCATGCGCTCTAACGTGCAGATCAGCGGCGCGAAATACCGTTAAGCCAGGGGACTACCCGCCTGATGTGCTCAGAGCACGTGGTGGCACGTCCGCTGCATTTGTTTGCCGGCAGTCTTCAGGGGCGGGCGGTCTCTGCTGCCCAGTCGTGCGTCTTTGGCTCATGGAAAAGAGCAGTGGTTCAATGACAGACCAATGGATGTCGGACATGAACTCCTCGAAATCGAAGGAGGCCCTCAATCTTTCTCTGAATGAGTCGAGCCACCGGTAATACTGCCAGCCCCGGCTAAAGAGCAAAGACACTGGCTTTATCCGGCCCCTAACAGTTACATCCAAATTGCGGCATTCAATGGTTTCCGGATTTCTGCAGACATACCTGTGGATAAAGGCCGGGCTTACAACAGCGCACAAACCCGTATACCTAACCAGAAGATCCAGACAGAGACGTGGCGTCTCAATTCTTATCCCAACGCCCTCCAAATGTTTAATAGTAGACCCCTTTGGCAAAACCATGTCGAACCTGGAGTAGACGGTGCCGTCGCTTCCATATAGGGCATAGATCTCGCCTTCTGGCTTCTTGACCCCCTCGGGGAACGCATTCAAGAACACATCTCGTTGCTCAATCGGGGTGCAAAGCAGGTTGAGTACACGATTCCTAAGCAAAAACTCTGGAATGTCTTTACGACTATACTCTTTGATATAAGAGTCTTCGTCGGCAATATTAAAGTATGCCGATAAATGAAGGGAGAGCTCCTCCAGGAGCACAAAGACGGCGGCTTCTTCCAATAAGCTAACCGATTTCGGTCTTAGTTTTGCCATGTCCACTTTCATTTTGACTATTGCCGCAAACGATGGCTTTGCTTCCGCTCCGACCTCTTGCGTCGTCTTTCCCCGCTGACTCCCCCTATCCGGCGCAAGAGGGTTCCTCTCCCATTCCGCAAAAACCGATTTGCTTTCAGCCTTTATGGCTCGCATTGTCTTGTACAGTTGCTCGGCAAATCTGTAATCCTTTACTTGGACTAATTCATTGCAGGATGAGTCGACGAACAAGACTGCCCCTACTTTATCTTGAAACGCAAGGATAGAAACGAGGTCCTTCGACAGCAACGCAAATGCAATAACAACTAGACAAACAGATACAGAAACGACGGCCCAAGTGGGCAAGAATGTTTGGGCCGCAAACAATCTGCCCAGCGTCCCGACTGCAAATGCCAAGACTGTCGCGATTGTAAAGAGACGCAACAACGCTTTCTTTTCTGTTAGTAGTCGTTCAAGGATGTGCCTCGTTGGTTGCATTCAGTTCCCCTCTTGTTGCCAAGAATGTTTCGATTGATCCGCGTAGGACGCCAATTTGCGGACTTCAGCCCATATAAGAATCCATAGAACCGGTAGCCGATGCCATCCAAGTCTCTGACTTGTCTATTGTTTTGGTCTACCTAGAGACTTATCAGGGAGTGTTATGCGGATCAGCATAATAATCTCTTGCCTCATCACCTCAAAGTCCGTCCAGCGGACTGTTTACGCCTGCAGGTCCCCTCTTCGCCACATGAGTG
>DASPQK010000172.1:0-4730 GCA_035624985.1 Syntrophobacteraceae bacterium
TTCCCGTAGCGCGTGGTCATAGAAGCTGCGCTGCCATAATACCCGCCCGTGCTCCAATCGCCGAGCGAGGGGCGTAAGCCGGCCCTTGAACAGCCTGACGAAATCAACGATATCTTCGTCCTTCAAAAGCAAATGAAAATGATCGGGCATTATGCACCATGAAAAAAGAACCGTTTGACGTGCCTGGACCATTTCAGGAAAGAGTCGCGTGGCGGCGCCTGCAAGTTCGGGGTACAGGCGAAACCATGGATACCTTTCGAAAGTCCCAATTGTTATGGAGAATGCATATCCCTGTTGGTAGACATCCAGTGAGAGTCGTATCCTTTTGCGTGTCGATAAAGCCCTCATCAGGCAGGCCTCTTTAGCGCGGGGATAAACCCCGCCCCTACGGAGGCCATCCCGCGTGAGGTTTTAAGTTAGCGCTTATGTGAATAGCGCCCCGCCCCCGAGCCAGAGGGTGAACGGTCTCATTCTGCGATCCTGTCCGGGTCATGCTCGGTTCTTGACTGGGGCCGCCTCCGGCCTCCGTCAACCGGAAGCTCGTCTCCCTCTGCGCCTTTCCATAGCAGGCCGGGGTGGGGTATACGGTAGTAATTCGACTCGTCATCCTTGCGCCCGGCAGCCGGCGGCTCAAAGGCAAATTGCTGGACGGGCTTCAAAAAACGCGCCTTCGCCCCTCTTAGATACTCTTCTACTACGTCAATGCAAATCCACTTTCTCCCAAGACGCTGGCACACCTCGCCTGTCACGCAGCTTCCGGCGAAAGGATCGACTACCACATCGCCCTTTTCGGTCAGCATCCGGATAAAATACTCGGGCACTTCAGCGGGGTAGCGGGCCGGGTGGGGCTAAATGCCGTTGTCCTTGCAGTACCTCAGATAGTGGCTGTTGCTGTCGGTATGGGCGATTGCAATCAGATTGGGTGGAATGGCGGCCCTGTTATCCCTGGAGAACTTGGTGCTGATATCGTGGCCCGAAGGCCGCTTCCTCGCCTTGCAGCCGTTTCTAAGCAGCAGCCTCATGCTGGAACTGTAAGGTTGGAGCACCCGGCGGTTGCCGGCTTTGGGCCAGGGGGTGGGAGAAAGCCACCATACGCAGTCCACGGCATCCTTTACCCTGATTCGCCGAATATTCACCCACTCTGCCGGCGAGGGCAGTTTGGCGGGGTTCCAGCAGTAAAATTCCTGGGCCAGGTGAAAACCATGCTCCTCACATAGCATGATTAAGAGCTTGAAATGATAAAGACTCCTCGTCGGCTGACCCGGTATCCACGATCCCCCGATATCGATTACCAGGCTGCCGTTGCTCTTGAGCACTTTTTTGAAAGCTTTGCCAAAAGGCCTGAACCAATGCCGTTAACTTAAGCAACTTATGGAATTCAGAGCGCTTTTTGGTTTGTTCCGTCGGTGTAACCGTGCGGCTGACAATACACGGCCTGGATAACGTGACCCCAGAGCACTCAAACCAAAAGGCTTATGCAAAGCGATGGGTTTCGCTCCGCTCACCCATCCACGTTCAGTGCATAAGTACGCGAAAGAATAGCTTTTTTCCTTAAGTTAGCGGCATTGGGCCTGAACCAGTCGATGTGGTCGGGCGCATTCACGTTTCCGTCTTGCTTCTTGCGCACCAATCCAAAAGGAGGGCTGGTCATAATCAGGTTGACCGAATCATCCTCGAATGCATCGAGGATTTCCAGGGCATCCCCCAGCAATATTTCGCCCAGTGACGTGCGGTGGTAAATCCTGCCTTCGACCATCCCCCTCCCCCCGCAGACCCATTCTTTTAGCTTTTGATTTACCTTACGGCAGGCGGCTGTGCAGGTTCTACGTCCTCCAGGTCGAGTTCGACGCTTACCGATTTTTTGATGATGTCAACGCTGACTATGAGCCTGCCTTTCCTTGGATCTATCCTGTTGAGTATGCCGATGCAGCCTGAAAGAGGTCCGCGCACGACATGGACCCACTCGCCTTCTCTAAGGTAAGGGTGAATTTGCAGTGGCCGGCTCGAGACAACCATGTTCTGGAGGTTTTCAACCTGGTAGGCGGGAATTGAAAGCGGCCCTTCGGAGTTATGCACAAGGCTGAGCGCCCCCGGGGTCTTGACGATGGTAAGGTTGGCGGAACTGTCGAGCACGACATGGACGAAAACATAGCCGGGAAACATCGGAAGCTGTATCTTCTTCCTTCGGTCCCGCCTCTTGCTCCATGTTTCCAAAGTCGGCAAAAAACAGCCCACCTGCTTCTGTTCCAGCCTCTTTGTGACTTCCTTCTCGTGGTTTACCTGCACATAAAGAGCGTACCACTCTTTTTCGGCCTGCGTCTCATAAAAGGGCCGGTAGGCTTGCTCCCGTGCGAAGATATCATTTTCGCCGTTCATTTGGGACCTTTCCGACGTGAACCAGATTTTGCATTTTCCATGGAGTCGGGACCCGCAGCATTTGGCCGTTTTTGTCGCTGTAGAGCAGGAATCCCTTCTCAAGGCCGTGATAAAAAAGATCGCGCGTGATGACCACGTCCTCGGTACAATAATCTATCAGACTATCCCACTGCCCCTGGCGGAACCATCGGACCGCCTGGAGGCCGTCGCCGCCTTTGGGGCGTCCGAGCGTGCTTTGCGCGAGGTGACCCAAGCTTAGCCGAAAACCCAGCTTATTGAAAATGTCCCCCAGGATGTCGAAGGTGGGAAGCCTTCCGAGGTCAAAAGACGTGTAGGCCCGCAGCACCCGGTAATCGAACCGTGAGATGTTGAATCCGACAACGAGGTCAAGCTTCTTGAGGTCCTCGATGAGGCGCTCGATTTCGTGCTCCCTGTAGACCTTGAAGGTTTTTGCGGGAACCTCGTGCAGCACTGCGACCGATACGCGCATAAGGTGCGTGTTTTGCCAGCCCCCGACCTCATCGGCCAGCTTCTGGGTTTCGAGATCGAAAAAACCTATACGGTAGGGGTAAGCGGAAAACAGCGAGCGGGAAGAAAACTCATCCTCGCTTCCCGCTTCCCGCTTCTTGCTGCTTGCTTCCTGCTCCTTGCCGCTCGCTTCTTCCGCCAGATTTTTTTCCCCGCAAAGAAACCTCAGCAGTTCGAGCGCTGCGGTTTTGTCCAGAGGCTTGTTTCCGGAGCCGCACTTGGGCGAGTGGATGCAGGCCGGACAACCCTGCAGGCAGGCGCAGGAAGCGATAAGCTCCTTTGTCCTCTCCATCAGGGGCACGATGATGTCATATCCTCGGGCCGCCAGACCGATTCCGCCTGCATAGCCGTCGTAGACGAAAATGGCCCCCTTTTCGATCTGCGGGTGAAATGGGGTCGAAATGCCCCCTATGTCGTTGCGGTCGCATACGGCAAATAGAGGAAACATGCTTATGAGCGCATGTTCGATGGCGTGAATTCCGCCCATGAAATCAAGGCCCGCCCTTTTGATCTTTGCTTCCAGTCCCGGTTCGATTTCGATCCAGAAGCCCACCGTCTCGAAAGTCTGCGGCGGCAGGTCGAGCGGGTTCTTGGACAGAAGGATGTGGCTGAAAAGCCTGCGGGTCTCATAGGCCCATATGTTCTCGGTAACGCGCAGCCGGCCCATACGGATGATGAAATTCCCGGCGGGCTTGGAGGCAAGGTGCTCCAGGATGTCGGTTTCCTTGGAACTGAGCGCCCGCGTATAATAAGGAACGTTTGCGGGAGAGGCGCGAATCACCTTGTGCCCCAGATCGAGCGATTCGACCTGATAAGTCTCTCCCCGGTGCAGGTAGATCGCCCCGGAGTGGCATTCCTTTAGCGCACGAACGCCTTCGTTTTTGCCCAGCGTTTCGGTTTGGCCCCTGAAGGTCCTGGTGATCGTATATGAGGGGCCCACGGAGCGAATGTCTATGAGCCGGTGCGGGTTGAAGGCCGGGCAAATCCACCTGTCGCCCTCGCAGGTTTGAACCAGGCGTCCGCTCAAGGTGAGCTCGTCAAGGATTTTTGAGAATTTCTGCCGGCAAAAATCCTCATCCGAGGGGCATATGGGCAGTTCAGCCGCTGCGCACGGCAGATGGGCCTTAAGGATTTCGGAATTGAACGGGTCTATTACGGCGT
The DNA here is from genome assembly GCA_035624985.1 of Syntrophobacteraceae bacterium. Classification (GTDB taxonomy): domain Bacteria; phylum Desulfobacterota; class Syntrophobacteria; order Syntrophobacterales; family Syntrophobacteraceae; genus SbD1. The sequence continues at coordinate 4,066 of DASPQK010000172.1, forward strand.
TCTCAAAGCGGCTATCGAGGAACTCGCCGGGGTGGTTGACTATGTACTGATCGAGCGCATCGGAGTCGGGAATCAACACTATGGCGGACTCCCGCCCGGCCCTTCCAACGCGTCCTCCCCGCTGCCAGGTGGTCATGACGGCGCCCGGATAGCCGACAAGAATGCACAGGTCCAACCCGCCTATATCTATGCCAAGCTCCAGGGCGCTTGTGGATATGACGGCCAAAAGGCTTCCGGAGGAGAGCCGTTGTTCGATCTGCCGTCTTTCTTCGGGCAAAAATCCCGCCCTGTATGAGCTGACCCTGTTGCGCAGTCCGCTCTCCATCTGGATCGCGCTCATATGAACAAGTTCGGTCAGTTTCCTGGACTGGGTGAAGGCGATCGTCCTGAGCCCGGCTTTGGCTGCAAGAACTATGAGACGGGCCGCTGTGCTCGCCGAGTGCGCGACGCCCCCTTCGGCCGGACGCAGAAAAACGAAGTGGCGCTTTGCCTGGGGCGCGCCGCTTGCCCCGGTCACGGTAGCAATTTCATCCTCGGGCGCCCCCGTAAGGCGCCCCGCCAGCTCGCCGGGGTTGCCGATCGTTGCGGAAAGCAAAATGAACCTCGGATCGCTGCCGTAATAACGGCAAATCCTGCGGAGCCGGCGAAAAACCTGCGCGACGTGG
>DASPQK010000173.1:0-5622 GCA_035624985.1 Syntrophobacteraceae bacterium
TTCTTCTGGAGGCATACTGTGTACTGACCGATAGAACGGCAAGAACAGCGCAGATAACTCCGAAGACCATCCAGGCGCGCCTGGCCTCAATGTGATGCACTTCGGTCGAAGCATTAACTAGAAGGTAGGTCATCCAGACAAGCCCAACGATATGACCGGCGTATGGGATGACATGCAGCACAGCGGTCACAGGAGTGATGGCTGCGGCATACGCAAGGCACCGGAAAGCAACCTCGTAGGGTTCTTGAGAACCCATCGATTTCCAGATAAACAAAAGGATGGCCGCACCTATAAACCCAAAAATACCGGCAAAAAACGGAACTATCACTATCGAGGCCAAAGATGCTGAAAAAGGTATAGACATGCCAATTCCCAATATTCCCAGCACCGAACGAACAATGCCTGCAACAATGCCCATCACAATCATGAAAGTCAATGGTTCGATAAACCCGCCGGACTTGGGCATATCGTGGTAAAATTCAGAAGGCGCCTTGATGATTTTTTGGGCGATGTCGATGTATTTCGCCAAATACCCCCGCATATCGGCTGTGTATTTACTTTCGTCCATTTTCCCTCCTTTGTGAATGCGGTCTGGATTGAGAGTTCCTGCTCGCGAGTCCTTGCAACGGCTATGTTACCATGTTTTCTGCTTTCCTATTCAACAAAAACATGATGAACGGAAAACACTGGAATCATGCGGTTGTGAGTTCCTCACGAATGGGGAAAATGCGTCCGCATACTTCGTGAAAGGTCCCATCCTGTCAGTATCCGGATCAAGGTCCGTAAAGGTTGATATCCACAGGTCCGTTCTCCTGGCAAACACCGTCCTTGCAAACAAAACGGCGTCCTTCATCCCACACCTCGGAGTCTGGAGGGTAAACTTTCTTTTTGAATATGCGCTCTTTGCCTTTCATGATCTGATCCTCCTCGATTTCTGCTCTTTTCAAATCAATGTAATCATTCCGGATTGAATGAAACCCAAAAAACAGTTTCGCTCCAAAAAAGCACTCAACGAAAAATTCTTTTTTGCTTCATTTTTTTCTTGACAATACTTCTCATTATGAAGTACAATGTTTCTCGGAATTTGTGGCAAGAAGTTTTCCGATCTCGGGAACTCTATCACTACTCCGTTAAGTCTCGTAGGGTGGGCAAAAGCGAAGCGTTGCCCACCGCCAGACTGTGGGCACAATGAAACCATGCCCACCTTGCGGCCACCAATAAAGGTCGGTGCCGTAACTTAACGTAGTAGTGCTATCTCCAGGCGACCGAATGGGAAGTCAGCAGATGAATAAAAGGGTCATATCCTCCTGTTTTTATAGCGGATTTCCAATCATTGCCGCTGTTACCCGCTGTTATTTCGTCGGACAAAGTCGGAAAAAACTAAGTAAATCAACTCGTTGTAGAATTGGAAGCGTGAATTTCCCTGTATTAACAGTAAATACAGGGGGAGTCCATCCCCGCCGCGCACAGTCGCGGGTCCACCCTTTACGCTTCACCCTTCACCCTTCACCCTTCACCCTTCCCGGCTCACGCTTCACTTTGCTTTTTACAATCATCACGGGTATTATTTCACCCGGATATCGGGCCGTGATGAAACGTCTTGAAAACTACAGACCTGCCGTCCGCCGTCACTGGCTTATTTTCACGGCTGGTGTGGTATGGTTGACTGTGGGTATCGGGCTGACGGCGGCGGCGTGTTTCTGGCTCTGCCGTTCGGCGTGGCCTTTGAGTCTGTTTCTTGGCGCGGGAAGCCTTGCCTTGGGGATGATGGTCTATTCTTTCGCGTTTTCCCGAATCGTTAGAAAAAACCTCGCCCGTATCGGCGGCAAACCGGAAATGGTTTGCCTCTTCGCCTTTCAGGGCCGCAGGAGCTATTTGCTTATCCTGGCTATGATGCTTATGGGTTATACGATCCGCCATCTTCCCATTCCAGGGGATATTGACGCTGTGGTTTACTTTACAATGGGATCGGCCATGATCTTCGGCAGCTCGCTATATTTTCGGGTATTCGCTGCTGGCGTTGAGTTTCGGGATTCGGGCGCCGGAAAAATCTAGAATTTTCTTCAAATCTGTTGCCAAATGGTGCAAAATCGCAGTCGTTTGGAAGCAGTCATTACCCAGGAGCGTGGGATGGCGGTATGTGAACGCAAACTCTACACTTTGAAGCTTAGGGGCCGGCTGTTGGAACTGGGCCGCCGCACGCTCATCATGGGCATTCTCAATATAACGCCCGATTCATTTTCGGATGGCGGCTGCTTTGCCGATTACCAAAAGGCCCTCGCCCAGGCCCTTGAGCTGATCTCGGCGGGTGCGGACATCCTGGATGTCGGAGGAGAATCGACAAGGCCCGGGTCGGCCCCCGTCCCATTGGAGGTAGAGCTTGAGCGGGTTGTTCCCATCATCCGCGCAGTGCGTGAAAAAAGCGACATCCCGATATCGGTCGATACCAATAAGGCCGAAGTGGCCCTCCGGTCGCTTGAAGCCGGTGCGGACATAATCAACGACGTAAGTTCCCTTCGGTTCGATCCGGGGATGGCGCGCGCGGCCGCTGAGTCGGGGGCCCCGCTCATCCTTATGCACATGCTCGGCACCCCCCGGACGATGCAGGTCGATCCCGTCTATGACAGCGTTATCTCGGAGATCACGGCATTTTTGGAAGAACGGATGAAATTTGCCGTCCAAAACGGGATAGAGCGGAGTCAGATAGTGGTGGACCCCGGCATAGGTTTTGGCAAAACTGTCACTCACAATCTCAACATAATAAGGAACCTTGATTCTTTTTCGTGTATGGACCGCCCCATATTGCTTGGCGTCTCTCGAAAAAGATTCATAGGCTCGGTTATTGGCCGCGCCGAAGACCAAAGAGAATTGGGGACCGCCGTGGCAAACGCATTTGGTGTCGCAGCCGGAGCCCATATCCTGAGGGTGCACGACGTTGCTTTTCATCGCGAAGCCGTTCGCATGGCCGAAGCCGTTAGAAGTTTTGAGTTTTGACTTCTTGGTGCCTCAACTCAATTGCCGCGGCCTGGAACTGGAACCTGAAAAATAAAAGAAAAAAATAGAAAACCAAAAACTGCGCTTGGAGGTTTTATGGGAGAACTTTTCGGCACTGATGGAATTCGAGGCGTTGCAAACGTTTTTCCGATGACCACGGACCTGGCGATGAAAGTAGGGTTTAGTACCGCCTACATCTTCAAAGCAAAACACCGCCGGCCAAAGATCATCATCGGAAAAGACACGCGCCTTTCGGGCTACATGATAGAGAACGCCATCACTTCCGGAATCTGCGCCATGGGAGTTGACGTTTTGCTGGTCGGACCTCTGCCCACCCCCGGCATCGCCTACATTACCAGCAGCATGCGGGCTGACGCCGGCATTGTCATCTCAGCCTCGCATAATCCATACGAGTATAACGGTATTAAGATTTTCGCAAGCGACGGCTTCAAACTTCCAGATGAAACCGAAAATTATATCGAAGAGCTTATCCTCAATGGCGAGATAGAGCGGCTGCCCAAACCTCCCGCATCGGAAATAGGCCGTGCGAGGCGTATCGACGACGCTCAGGGGCGATATATTGTCTATCTCAAGAATACATTTCCCAGAGACCTTACCCTGGAGGGAATCAAGATCGTAATCGACTGCGCGCACGGGGCCGCTTATCGGGTTGCGCCCACGGTTCTTGAAGAACTGGGCGCCGAAGTGGTGACTACGGGCGACAGGCCTAACGGAAAAAACATAAACCTGGACTGCGGCGCTCTTCACCCTGAAGCCATGGCGTCTGTGACCCGCCAGAGCGGCGCCACCGCCGGCTTTGCCCTTGACGGGGACGCCGACAGGATAATTTTGGCCGATGAACGGGGTGAAATACTCGACGGCGATCAGATGATGGCCATTTGCGCAAAGCATTACATCGAACGTAATCAGCTGAAAGATAAAACCGTTGTCGCGACGATAATGAGCAACCTGGGATTTGAAGTGGCCCTGCGGGGGCTTGGTGCGAACTTGGTGAGGACCCCGGTTGGCGACAGGTACGTTGTGGAGCAGATGCGGCAGAATGGCTACAATCTGGGGGGCGAACAGTCCGGACATATGATCTTTCTGGATCACGCCACCACCGGCGACGGCATCCTGTCAGCCCTCCAGGTGCTCGCCGTAATGCTTCGGGAAGGGCGTCCTCTGTCCGAGCTGAAAAAGATCATGGAACGATACCCCCAAAAGCTCGTTAACGTTCGCGTGGGCCAAAAGAAACCTATAGACCAGGTGCCGGAAATAGTTAAGCTCCAGCGCAGCATGGAACAGCGGCTGGGAAAGCACGGCCGGATGGTCATCCGCCCCTCGGGCACCGAACCGGTGATCCGCGTCATGGTTGAAGGGGCCGACCATAAGATTATAGAAGAGGTTGCACACTCGATGGCCTCATGCATAGAGAAGCATATGAACCGTGAATCGTGAACCGTGATCCGTGAATAGTGAACAGAGAAGAAAGCATGTAAACTGATACTTTATTTCCGGCCCCTTCACTGAAATGGACCTTGATGGCAGGAAATTGGACTCTGGCGTTGCCATTTGGAAATTCCCTATGGGTGCAATCTAATGAGCAATTCTCAGAAACTAGTTTTTCCAAAGATTAGGAAGGTGAGGCTCCAACGGTTCTCGCTTTATAACTTAGAACCAAATGTTGAGCTGGATATCTCAAACGGTGTATTCTGTCTCGCAGGTGCAAATGGTTTAGGAAAATCCACTTTTCTTGCCGCTGTAAACTTCGCGATCACCGGAATAGTGCCAAATCCTAACCGCGAATTCAAATCAGTCGAAGAGTATTACAAATTCGGGGCAGGTTACAGGGAAGCTTTCTTTACCGGCCGAATTTCTGAGCAAGATCGAGATGCTGCTAGCGTCGGCGTCCATTTGTTGGTTGGTAATCATCTTTATAAACTCACGAGGGGCGTATTTGAACCGGGCGAGCTTCAGGAATTGACCGTTCTCAAAGCGGGAACCGGTGAAGTGGTGTTGGACAGTAGCGAAAATACACCGAGCCAACGTTCGCAAGAATATCAGCAAAGGATTACCAAGGATGTAGGGTTAGCCTCATTCGAGCAGTTTGTGTTTTTGCAACATTTCGTACTTACATTCGATGAAAGTCGCCACCTGCTACTCTGGGATCAGCGCGTTTTAAACCAGGCGCTATACCTCTGTATAGGGGCAGATTTTGAAAAAGCCCAACAAGCCGACAAACTAAAGCGTGACATGGAAAAAGCAGGATCGTTAGCCCGCAACTACAGCTATCAAGCCTCGAATGTGCGTAGCCGCATAGAGGTGATACGCGATGCGATGAAGACGACGCTAACTGATGATAAATTCGCAGAATTGGGAAGCCAATATGCGCTTCTTCGCGAGGCACAGGACTCGGGGCGGGCAGAAGTCGAAAAAAAGGTGGCTCATCTCTCTGACGCTGAGCTAAAATGGATGGAGATTACCGCTGAACTCAGCTCACTGCAAAATGAGTATTTTAAAGAATTTTCACGCCGTACTCACAAAGACTCTTGCGTCAGCCATCACCCCGTTATATCCGCATCCATCTCAGAAAAGAGATGCGCTGTATGTGGAGCGGAGGGTTCGCAC
>DASPQK010000174.1:0-7160 GCA_035624985.1 Syntrophobacteraceae bacterium
CCGCCTTTGACGCGCATGGCGTGGGCCGCGTTCGCGCACAGGTTCATGAGCACCTGGTGAATTTGGGTGGGGTCAGCCATGATAGTGGTGAAGAAAGCATCCTGAGGTATGGTCTGCCTCATATCGATGGTGGAGGGCAAAGAGGACCTGAGCAGCTTAAAAGCTTCTTTTACGATCAGGCTGACCTGCACCGGCTTTTGTTCCTGTTTCGTCTTCCGGCTGAAAGTGAGGATCTGGCTCACGAGGTCCCTTGCGCGGCAGGCCGAAAGGAGGACCTGTCTCATATTGTTGCTCAACTTGGCATCTTCGGGAACCATGTTGAGCGAAAGTTCCGTGTAGCCGATTATCGGGGTCAGGATATTGTTGAAGTCATGGGCGATCCCTCCGGCCAGCGTCCCAATGGCTTCCATCTTCTGGGCCTGCTCCAGTTGGGCCCTGAGGAGCTTCCTGTCGGTGATGTCACTTGCGGTGCCTTCCATGTAGGCGATCCCGCCGGATTCGTCACGAACGGCGCGAACATCGAGGCTGATCCATACAACACTCTTATTCTTTCTGAAAAACTCGACCTCGAATTCCCTGGCCAATCCATGCCTTTGAATCATGTGGAGCAAATCGGACCGGCGCTCCGGATAGACATACAGTTTTCTTACGTCACTTGCCTCACGCAGCACCTCTTCGGGCGAATCGTAGCCCAAAATAGCGGCAGCAGCCTTATTGAGGTTTAAGAAACTCCCATCCATGGTAGCCTGATACATGCCCGTCACCGAATTCTCGAACATGTCCCGGTACCTTGCCTCCGCCTTGGCGACCGCTTCCTCCATGAGCTTCTGGGCAGTGATGTCACGTATCGATTCAATAGCCCCGACTACATTCCCCCTGGAGTCGTACAGGGCGCTTGCAGTCCCGAAAAGGAAGGCCTGACGTCCCCTTAGTGACGGCATAGCGGCTATTCCCGTCAGCAGCCGGCCTTTTCTTTCCGGCGTCTCACACCTCTTTTCGAATTCCCCGCCGGAGGCAAGGACAAGATCGACGAGGACAGGTCTCCTTTCTCCGTAAAAGGGCAGGGCATATTCGTAGTTGTCTTTGCCCAACATCTCCTCCGCATTGACCCCCGTCATCTCTTCAATCGCCCGGTTCCATGCTATTACCTTCCCCTCCCTGTCGATAACGAAGGTCGCATCAGGCAGGAAGTCGATTATGTCTGCAAGCTGTTGTTGGGATTCTTTGAGCGCCTTTTCCGCCAACTTGCGCTCGGTGATGTCGGTGACCATTGCAAACGCGCCGACCTTGCTCCCCGACCCGTCAAAAAGCGGCGTCACACTGAACCGGCAGAAGACATGCGAACCATCAGTGCGAGACAGGGCAATCTCATAGACGCTTGTTAGTCCTTTCTGCCTCAATCTGGTCTGCTGCTCGAAGATAACCTTGTTTTCATCATCTACAAAATCAAAGATTTTCCTCCCGAGTATCTCTTCCCGATTTCTGCCCAGGACGGCGCACATTTTCCTGTTGACGTCCAACGTCACGGAGTCGTTATCTATCAACCAGAACCCTTCGTTGGCCGTCTGCAAAATGGTTCTCAGGCGCAGTTCACTTTCGCGCAGCGCCTCCTCCATCCGTTTTTGCCCGGTGATGTCGAGCCAGATCCCAACCCAGTACCTGCGGCCGTGAAGGAAAATGACCTTGTTGCTGACCAGCACATCACGCAGAGAGCCGTCTTTGCGGCGCTGGCGGTTCTCGAAACATGCATATCCCGTTTCCAGCACTTTCGAAACAGCCTCGGTGAACTCCTCGCGCGTCAGGCTTCCCTGGACATCGAAAAGCGTTAGCTGGGCGAATTCTTCCCGTGAATACCCCAATCCATTGCAGGCCGCGTCGTTGAATTCGACAAAGCGGAGCGTTTCGGAATCGACGAGCACAATGCCCTCTGCGGCCTGCTCGACAATAGCCTTATTGATTTCTTCCCTCTCCTGCAAAGCGTTTTCTGCCTGTTTGCTTTCCGTAATGTCACGCACTACCGAGAGAATCAGGTCTTCATTATTTAAGCGCAACACACGTGCTGACCCCAGGCCGATTCCGATTCTGCCGTCCTTTGTGCGGAACCTGGCTTCCAGGTTTTCCACAAACCCGGTGCTCCTGAGGGCGGCAACTATGTGCTCTCTATCTTTGGGGTCTTGCCAGACGTTTGATTCAAGGGTGGTTTTCCCAATTACCTCATCTCGCGTATAGCCGGTTATCCTGGTGAAGCCCTCGTTTATATCGAGATACATCCCGTCGGAAAGCCGACTGAGAACTATAGAGTCGGGACTTGTATGAAAAATCAGCCGGAACTTCTCCTCGCTTTGTCTAAGCGCATCCTCGGCGCGAGCCCTTTGCAGCGCGATGGCGGCGATGTCGCCGAAGGCGGTCGCGATTCTTGCATCATCTTCCGTGAAATGCGTGGGTTTATTGGCAAGCCCTATGACGCCTTCAACTTTTCCGTTCAGGACGATTGGGGCAAACATGACGTTTTGCAACTTGAGGTGGCCCGGCGGCATCAACTGCGCCCACCGGCTGTTCATGAAACAGTTGTCATAAACAGGCGCCGCCCTGTCATATGCTTCGGCCAGCAGACCACGGATAGGCATGGGGATCTCCGGGTCGCCGCTGCAGGGCATACCGCCGGATTCCAGGAACAAGACCTCGTTCTCCTTGCCATCCGCGCTCAAGAGGGCGAGGTGGCCCGCTGCCGCTCCAGTGCCATTTCGACAGGCATCAAAAAGCCGCCTTGCGGATTCCTCGAAACCACGGCTATCGAGGACCGCCCGGGATACTTCGAGCAATCCGCGAATCTCGCTCTCACGGGTCCCGGCAATGGACCCCTTAAGTTCCTCGTCGGCAAGTTCACGCTCACCCTCTTTCTGCACGCATCTTTCATACCGTGCCAGTGCGGCTCGCAAGGAACTCAGCTCGGCCAGGAGCTCTTCCTTCGTTTTCTCTTGGTCTCTCATCGTCAACACTCCACAGATCGGCATAAGAACCGGGTTATCTACGTGAAAAGAGGGGGAACCGGCACTTGAGTCTCAACCGGAGGTAATTCAAGAGGGGATGCTTCAAGAAAGCCGATCGGGTCCGTTTCAATCGCCTGCCGTATAATCGCTTTTTGGATGCGCTATAGCAAGCGTCAAAAGAAAGTTGACGCGATCTTGCGGCCCGTGGGATGTTTTTCTCTGTTTTCCGACATCCGACCCCCGATTAGATACGCTTCGGGGGCCGGCTTTCTGTCGTCCGTTATAGAACCATCCGCCTCCCAACAGCGTGGCAAGAAGCGCCACCCCGGGTGCGGCTTTCATCCAAAGGGTCAATGCATTCACGTACCCTCCCCTATATCGCGCTTACTGCCGCTTTTAGGATAAATGAATCGAGCCTTTTTCACAGATCACTCTGGGGAGCGAAAAAAATCGAATTGAATCCCGCAGCAATAGGAGAAGTTCTTTGCGACTGTCAAGACCCGGGTGAGTTTACAGACATCTTAATTTTACGATGGCAGGAGACAAAATGCAAGGATACGCTCAAAAGCGCGTGCAATCGGAAGAGATTTACTTATGCGGCCAGTAATAGTCACGGCATCTTGACGATCTTGTGAAGCTGAAGATTGAGGCGGACGGGAAGGCAGTCCTGGAGAATCCACTCGGCAAGAGTCCGGGGATCGAGCACGCCGAATGCCGGAGAAAAATTCATAGGGCAGGAGAGGGCCGGGAAGTTTGTCAGGAAGTCCCGAGCGAACCGGTAATCGCCGTGGTTTGCGATGACGAATTTCAATTCATCATGGGGCGCGAGCTTTTCCATGTTGCGCAGATCATTTTTTCCCGACATTCCGCTCGATGGACACTTTATATCGACGATCCTGACGCACCTGGGATCAACCGCGCCTATATCCACGCTGCCGTTTGTCTCAAGCAGGACCCTGCGGCCATCATCGAGCAGCGCGCTGATAAGCAAGGGGGTTTCCGGCTGAATGAGAGGTTCGCCTCCGGTAACTTCCACAAGGCTGCACCTCGCCTCCCGAACCCGCTCGAGGATCTCTGCAATTTCCATGAATGCACCCTGCTCATATGCGTAGCTCGTATCGCAGTAAGCGCACCTCAAGTTGCATCCCGTGAGCCTGATGAAGACGCAGGGCTGCCCCGCCCAGGTGGACTCTCCCTGGATGCTGTAAAAGATTTCGCATACCTTCAGGGCCATCTATTCTTCCCGTCGATCACTTTCACTGCCCTGTGGCGGCTGCATCATGGGGGCGAACCGTTTGTCTATCTGTTCGGCTTCGGCTTTTATTTGTTCCTGGAGCTTGGCATAGGCTTCTTCCAGGGACTTCTCCATGATTACGTGCTGACCCTGGCTTACGATCAACCGCTTGAGTTCGGGAATTTTGAGCCGTGTTGCGGACTTGAGATAAACGGGCTGGATGTAGAGAATGACCTTGCCGACCGGGATGATTATCATCTTGCCTCTGTCCAGCTGCGATCCCGCCTGGTCCCATAGTGTAAACTGCTGGGATATGGTGGTGTCCTGGTTTACGAGCGCATAAATCTGCGAAGGACCGAAGACCAGTTCCCCCTTGGGAAAGTTGTATACGACGATTTTTCCGTAATGAGGGGGGTCGCAGCCGGCCAGCGCCAGCGACCGCAGATTATCGCGCCCGCTCGGACTCATCGGCAGGAGCAGCAAAAAGTCGAACCGGCCGGACTGGATCAAGTCAAGCGTAAGGTAATAGGGCGTGATTTCAAAAGACTGTTTGCCCCTGAACGTCTTTGCGAACTCCCAGATGTCCTCCTGCTGATAGAAAACTTCGGGGTCCGTCTGGTGATACTTGGCGTAGACCGCCATTTGAAGTTCAAAAATTGCCTTCGGATAGCGCACGTGGCGTTTGAGTTCTTCGGGCATGTGAGAAGCGTCCGTGAACAAGCCCGGATAGATTCTGGCATACGCCCCTATGATGGGGTCCTGAGGGTCGTAGACATAAAAATAGATATTGCCGTCATAGGCATCCATTACGATCTTTACCGAATTGCTGATGTAGTTGACTTCCCCGGTTTGCATTTTCTGGGGCGTGGAGATGGGGTATTTGTCCGAAACCGTGTAGGCGTCTTGAATCCAGTAGAGTTTTTTGTCAGTAACGACCAGGTATGGATCGCGGTCAAGTACAAGGTAGGGCGTCAGCGCGCGAATCCTGTCGGTCAGCTTTTGGCGGAAGATTATCCTGGATTGCGGAACCAGTTTGGATGTGAAGAAGATGTCCCTGCTCTTGAAATAGACTGCAAAAACGAAACGCTTAAAGAGCGAGTTGACGGCTACGCCGCCATTACCGGCATATGAAGTCGTAACGTTGGTCGAACCCTTGGGATAGTCTATTTCGCCGGTGCCGTTCGGGGCGATTACATAGTCATTGGCAATCTGGCCGAAATAGATGCCCGGCTGTTCGATCTTGAACCCATAGGCCGACTCTGGCGGAATTCCCTTCAGGAACCACACCATCGGTTCATCGCCGCCCTGGCCTGCCGGAGTCATGACGGCGCCATACCCGTGAGTGTAGGAAAGGTGTTCGTTTATCCAGTTCCGGGCGCCTTCGGGAATCAGCGCATGATTAAGCTCGCGGGCCGAGAGGAAAACCTGCTGGTAGATTCCGTTTACACTGTACCGGTCTACGTCCACAGCCGGGAAATCATAGTATGTGCGCAGGTTCTGGAGTTGCTTGTAAACGTCGTCGAGCAGTTCGCCGTCCCAAACCGGAGTGTTGCGAAGAATCGACTGAACATCGGGTATCGAAATGTCGATAGGAATACGACCGGGGTTAAAGTCCCGGACTTCGACCTCGCCCAGCCTGTATGCCGACAAAGTCGATTTGATATTGTTTTCGATGTATGGCCGCTCCGAAGAACTCTCGTTTGGCTTGACATAGTATTTTTCGGCGCTCTGCCCGATGAAGTCCCAATATCTGGCGCCCAGCGCAAGGGCTAGCAGCAGAACAAATCCTTCTAAGACATTCAGCCGCCTTCGGCTATTTATGAAGTAAATGAAGGACAGGGCAGTCCCGGCCAGCAGGATGATACAAATCCAGATCAGGCCCCATGTGATTTTCATCTCGACCCAGCCGGGGCCGAAAAAGAGCGGCAGCCGGTTTTTGGAGAATAAAAGGCCGTAGCGTTGAAGAACAAAATCCCATATTTCGATCATGAACACCAGCAGGAAGAGTATGCTCAGGTGGGCCCGGGCGCCGGCGGGCAGCCGTTTTTCCTCCTTGGCAAGGATTCGTTTTTCGACCAGATAGAGGAGCGCGGCTGCTGCGAGCAGAACTCCAAAGGCAATGAGCAGGCGGCGCTCAATGAGCGTGTAGATCGGGTAGGCGAAAAGATAATAAGCTATATCCTTCCCATATACCGGGTCGGCCGCTCCTGCGCCCGGAGCAAAAACATAGAGCAGGAAGTCTTCCCAGCGTTCGTAAAGGGGCAGGGCGATCCCCACGGAAAGAATGATGGATAGAGGCGTGTAGAGCCACACGGAGCCGGTCCGGAATGCTCTGAGCAGACGGCGATAGGATTTGAGCGAGGCGGACGTTGTGGGTTTGCCGGGGGGAGCGGCCCCGATAAAGCGGGAGGCGACCCAGAAATTGAGGAAGAATATCAGAAAGAAAAATATCGAGACCGCCCCTAAAACGGCATACCTGTAAAGTGTGCGCTGCCAAAAATAGACTTCGTAGCCGAGTGAATCGAACCACCAGATATCGACCAAAAAGGGTGAGAAAAAGTAGCTAAGGGCGATCAAGACACCGGCAAGGGCTGCAATCGACACCAGGGCGCCAGCCATCCATCGTTTCCAGTGCACCATTCATCTATCCTAAGAAAAGCTGTGAGATGAGATCTTTAGCCGGGCTGTGCGAGCATCTCCCTTACGCCCGCCTGTTCTTCAAGCAATTCCTTCAGGGAGAGGTCCATTTTTTCGCGCGAAAAAGCATCGATCTCAAGGCCCCTTACCCTTTCGTACTTACCGGGGATGCAAGTGACCGGCACGCCGTACATGACATCCTCGGGAATTCCGTAGGAACCGTCAGAGGGAAGACCCATGGCGACCCATCTGCCGTCGGTGCCCAGCGCCCAGTCACGCATATGCTTTATGGCGGCGGT
>DASPQK010000175.1:0-6113 GCA_035624985.1 Syntrophobacteraceae bacterium
GTCGGAAGCGTCGGATGCGCTTTCGGGCCCCTACGAAGTGGTCTACGGACCTCAACCGAATCTGCCGCAGGAATATACAGGCGGCGGGGGTGTTTCCGGCACCACCGGCTATGATGCCGCCGGGCTTCTCCATGTGGCCGATGCCGTCCCGGTTGTGGTGAGCGCAGGTTCTAACATTGAGTATCTGAAGTTTTACATACCTAAAGAAGCCGATATAACCGCGGGCGGTAATATCGACATTTATTATTACGGCCACAATAATAGCTATACCCCGAATAAAGGCGCCACATACTCCTCCAATGAGGTAACAGTAATAAAAGCTGCCGGCAGCATCGGGTTTGGTTCGTGGCAAAGCGCCGATGGAGGGGACAGTGGAATTCTTGTAGGTGGACCGGGGACTGTGGTTCTCGAAGCCGGTCGATCAATAGATTTGGGGACCTCTGCCGGGATCGAGATTCAGGCTAACAGCGCCGATCCTTCGCAACCCACAACCGCCAGCGCACTGATAATAGCATCGGGGTATTCGGGAAATTTTTATAACCTCAAAAACGGGAGCACAAAAACCGATTCCGACTTTTTCAAATCTCTCGGCCAACTGGGCACGGAGTACAGCATGGATTTGGCTGCAGGCGACACTGCAGAGGCCCAGCAGGTTGTCGCTGACATTAATACCAGTATTATCGCTCCTTTTGATCGGGTTGCGGTGCCGGTCGCTTCAGGAACCGGCGACATAGATATGACTTTTTCCAAGATAGCTGCCGTGTCATATACGCCGGGCATGTTCATTTTCGCCCACGGCAGCTTGAATGTGGGGCAAACCACGCTAGGTAGCGCAGGCCAGGGTACGGACACTGGAATCTACACCGGATATGGCGGCGGCATAAATATCTTCGCCAACAAGGACGTCAACGTAAACGAGTCCCGCGTCATGACGTGTCTCGGTGGCGACATCACCGTGTGGAGCACCTCAGGAAACATCAACGCCGGTAAGGGCGCCAAGACGGCCGTGACTACATCTGCGCCAACCTGGAATTGTGTCGGCGGCACAGACAGCCAGGGTAATTGCCTCGGATATTATGTGGAGATATTTTCTCCTCCCACCGTGGGAAGCGGGATTCGCGCAGTCACGTATTCTCCAGGTCTTGGAGAGTCTATGCCACTTGCAGGAAACATCTACATGTTCGCTCCTGAGGGAGACATAAATGCCGGAGAGGCCGGAATAGCCGGGCGAAACGTAATCCTCGGCGCAGTGCAGGTGCTCAATGCGCAAAACATCGTCTTTTCAGCCGGGTCGGTAGGCGTGCCTGTGGCTTCGCAGGGGATTTCGGGACTGTCGGCCCTTTCGGGGGTAGGGTCGGTCACACAGGCCATGCAGGTCCAAGAAGCGGCAATTGCGAGCGCAGCGGGAACCAAACTGGCCCAAGCTGTTTCAGCTGCTTCCGAAGCCTTCGCCGCAGCATCGCTCGAAGTCAGGGTATTGAGCATCTTCGACGCAGATCCGAGCGACGGCTCATGGGAAAGGACTGATAACTGAGAGCACAGTGAAGGGTGAAGAGTCAACTGCGCATCCGCGACAAAAAAATCCACCGCAGAGACGCAGAGGCGCTGAGAAAGGTAACTGACGCTACAGGAAAACAAGACTAAATAACTCAAGCTCTGTGCGCTCCGCACCTCTGCGGCGGATTTTTCAAGTCCACCTGACGAAGGGTTTTTGTATGTTTTCTGGTGTTTCTATCGGTGTCCATCCATCCCGCTTCGCTCCTCCATCCGTGTCTAAGAAGTTTTTGTTTGTTGCGTCCGTCGTGCTGCTCTCCATTTTGGCGGGCGCGATTCAGGCGCATGCCTGGTGGGACGAGAAATGGCAGTTTAGAAGAAAGATCGTCTTCGATACCACGTCCGCCGGGGCTGACATCAAGGGAAACCTGAACGACGTCGCGGTACTGCTCAGGCTCCATACGGGCAACTTCAATTTTGCGGCCGCAAAGGAAGACGGCTCAGATATCCGGTTTATGAGCGACGATGATAAGCTGCCGCTTAAATTTCAAAGGGAAGTCTTCGACCCTGCCAATGAGATTGCTCTTTTCTGGGTCAAGGTCCCTCGGGTTATGGCAAGCTCGAAGCAGGACTTCATCTGGATCTACTACGGAAACAAATCCGCCTCCGATGCACAGGACCGGAGCGGCGTCTACGATGTCAATCAGGTGCTTGTCTATCACCTGGACGAAGAGGAGGGTAAACCAAAGGACGAAACCGCTTACGGCAACAACCCTTCGGAATTTTCGTCAGGGATGGGGACGCCTGCAGTCATCGGAGCAGGCCTCTCTCTAAACGGTTCGAGCGACAGGATAGTCATTCCGAGGTCTCCTTCGCTCAACTTTTCGGCCGGCTTGACTTTTTCTGCCTGGATCAGGATCTTCGGCCCCCAGAACGACGCCCGCATTCTCTCCTGGGAGGACCAGAACCAGTCGCTCTTCGTAGGGATCGATCAAAAGAAGGTTTTCGCGAAAGCAACTACAGCCGGCGAGGCGGTTGAAACCCAAAAGACCGCCGACCTGCCCCTTGAGTCCTGGCACCTGCTGGCCGTAACGGCCGAGCCGGCGAAGCGGTTGACCGTCTATATTGACGGCGCGGAGGCCGCCTCTGTAAATCTGCCCGACCCTTTGCCGGAGCCTGCATCCGATATCTGCATCGGCGCATCCCTTAAAGGAGGCGGCTTTTTTTCCGGGGACCTTGACGAAATCGAGTTGTCTAAGGTGTCGAGGTCTTCCGAATGGCTCCGGGCCGCCTTTAAAGGCCAGGGACCGGATAACGTTCTTGCCTCTGTCATGGAGGAAGAAGGGGTTGCGGCAACCGGCGAAAGCCTTACGATTCACCTGATCAAAATCGTTGCCAGAACGATCACCCTCGACGGGTGGCTCGTCATAGGCACGCTTGCAATCCTGGGGGCGGTCTGCTGGATTATATTTTTGACAAAAACCCTTAGCCTGCGCCAGATCCGCCGAGAGAACACGTCATTTTCGCAGCGGCTCAGGGAAGCTCCGGCGTTCGATACCCTTTACAGCGGTGAGAACAGCCGATTTCCAGGTTCTTCGCTCTACCGGATTTATAACGCGGGCTTCGAGGAACTCAGGTTTGCACAATCGAAAACAGGCAGGGCGAATAACAGCCCGTCCAAATCCATCCTGAGATCTGTCCAATCGGCGCTCGATAAGGCCACGATGAACGAAAGCAGGCAGTTGGGCGCGGGGCTGATGGTGCTGACGTTCGGAATTTCCGGGGGGCCGTTTCTTGGGCTTCTCGGCACCGTATGGGGCGTCATGAACACGTTTGCGGGAATGGCGGAAGCCGGAGAGGCGAACCTTACAGCCATCGCGCCGGGCGTCGCATCGGCGCTCGCCTGTACCCTGTGCGGTCTGCTGGTCGCTATTCCGGCGCTCTTTTCCTACTCCTACCTTACGCACAACATCAAGGACCTCAACGCCGATATGTACCAGTTTGCGGATGAATTCGTCCTCAAGCTCGAGGGGGAGCAAGAATGAAAAAGAACCCTTTTGGCGAATTTGAAGTGATCGACGAAATCAACGTCGTCCCGCTGCTTGACCTCGCCTGGAACCTCCTGCTCGTGTTCATGATAGTGGTAACGGCTTCCGTTCAGGGCATAAACGTCAATTTGCCCAAGGCGAGCGCGGCCATAAGTTCGGTGAAACCAACAACTAAAGCGATCACTATAACGGGTGAAGGGAAAATCTACATCGACACCTTCGAGGTGACGATTGCCGAACTGGAAACGAGGCTCAGACAGTACAAAGCTGTGGATCCGAATTTGCCCGTAGTGATCAAGGGAGACGAAAAAATCTCCTACAAAAGCGTCATAGAGATCCTGGATCTTTTGCAAAGGCTTGAGATTACACAGTTGGGTCTGGTCACGCAAAAACTCGTGAAATGAAGTAATGCCTTGGACAGGATTAACAGGACTTAAATGCAACGGGAGTGCCGGGACCGAAGGGATATGTCTTGGCAGGTTTTTGGAAACCCTGTGAATCTTGTTCATCCTGTCCAACAAAAAGGACTTGTGAAATGAAGCAGTCCAACAAGAAATCCTCCCCGAAAACCATCTGGGTCGTCAGCGGATGCATGGCTCTGCTGTTGCTGGTCGGCGGCGCGTTCATGGCGAAACTGGTTATGTCCGATGTGGGACCGGTGAGGAAGATGCGGATCTCAACGGTCAGTCTGGTCCCGCCTCCGCTTCCTGTCGTCAAGGAAAAGGTTCCGGAGCCTGAGCAGCAGATAAAGAAGGATAAGATGAAAGAACAGATTATAGACTGCGGACCGGACAAGACCCGGCCCGACAATCCCGATAAACCCGACGAAAAGCCGGTCGGCAAACAGCTTGGCCTCGATGCTGAAGGGACTGCGGGAAGCGACGCATTCGGCCTTATCGGAAACAAAGGCGGCGCAGGGCTTATAGGAAGCGGGGACGGAGGGGGGTCGGCCTTTGGCAGATACGGCCGCGTTATCGAAGATGACCTCAATCGCAAGGTCAAAAAGCGGCTGGAAGCAAGCGGAGGGATTCCCAAAGGAAGCCTGAAGCTCCTGGCCCAGATCGACGTTGATCCCCAGGGCAAAATTATAAGGTTCAGGATTTTTTCCTCTTCAGGCGACCCCAGGCTGGACAGCGCGGTGAGGGATACCCTGAAACATGACGGAGTCATCAGCCAGGCGCCCCCGGAGGGAATGCCCAGGGGCGTAAACATCCGCATATCGTCACAGGGGTAATGGGGCAGTGAACAGGGCATAGTGAACAGAACGTCCCAGTGGGTCGGGCGCTCTGCGAAGTTAAGGGATTAGAGCCGTATCTCGTATTCACCGCCAAATGTTCACTGTATTGGTGTTTTTCCGGTCCGGGCGGCATTTGAGCCCGCCCATCCCGTTCACTGTTCAATGCTCACTGCTCACGGTTCTTATGGGAGGGAGTTGATGTTGAGGGCTGTGTTTGTCCTGGGGGTAGTGGCGTTCATCTTTTGCGCTTGCGCGGCGAACGGTTTTTGTGAAGAGAAAAAAGCAGCAGAGACCAATGGAATGGATCTGCTTTCGGAACTTTTGAAGGCCAAGGGGGTCATCACACCGGAAGAGGCGGATGCTCTCAAGGCCAAAATCACAGGCGCGGAGTCGACCGAGAGCATAAAGGCGCTTGTCAATCTGTTGAAAAACAAAGGTTTGGTCAGCGAGGGCGAGGCTGAGAGGTTCAACCAGACGCTTGCCAAAAAGCCCACCCCTGCCCAGGCTGCCGCAAAGGCCATCCTCGTGGTTCCGCGAGACCAGGAATACGTCCAGAAGATTACTGAAAACGTAAAAACCGAGGTAAAAAAAGATATCCACGACCAGGTGCAAACCGAGGTCGCCGAAAAGGCCAGCCAGGGCGCTCTCCAGAGCTACCTTGCTCCAAATCTCCCTGATTGGCTCCAGAGGCTGCAGTTCAGCGGCGACATGCGGCTGCGCATCCAGCCTTATTATTTCCCTAAGTCTAACGCCACGTTTGTTGAAGACCCGAACAATCCGACCCAATCGCTGAACACCAACGTCAATCGCATGAATGAGTATCTTCGGCTTCGCCTGAAAGTGGAGGCCGACGTAAACGATCAGATGACGCTCGGGGTAAGGCTCGCTACGGGGGACCAGACAAACCCGGTATCCGACAATGTCATTTTTGGCAATTATTTCGCCAAGAACGGTTTTGTCCTAGACCAAGCATATCTCAGGTATCATCCGTTCGCCGACTTGAACATATGGGCCGGACGAATGCCCAACCCGTGGTTTTACACCGACCTCATATGGGCCAACGACTTGAATTTCGAAGGTGTGGCGGCCGCCTACAAAAGGAATATCGTGGGCGATCTGACCGGTTATCTTACCGGCGGAGCCTTCCCTCTCCAGGACCTGTATCAGGAGTCGCCGATGCTTTCGTCGCATGACAAGTGGCTGTTCGGCGGTCAGGGAGTCATGGAATTCAAGCGCGACAAGGAGTACTCGGTCAAACTTGGAGTCGCCCTGTATGACTACGAAAGTATCACCGGCATCGAAAATCCGCCGTATCTATCGAACTATAACTACAC
>DASPQK010000176.1:0-3660 GCA_035624985.1 Syntrophobacteraceae bacterium
AGTCCCAGGGACCATGCGCGCGGTCCTGCTTCCGACGCCGAGCTTATCCGCGATCCTCAATGCGGCGCTTTTTTCTTGAAACAAAAAGGGGTGAAAGGGGTGGTTGAAGGCCGGGTCATCCATTTTTGCAGCGAGCAATGCTACGACAAGTATCTCAAAAGCCGAAGCCACGATTGATACAACACTTCTGGGGGGGAGTCCGTTATGAAATTCTTTATCGATACGGCCAATCTCGACGAAATAAAAGACGCCTACGGTCTGGGGGTCCTGGACGGGGTTACGACCAACCCCAGCCTGATAGCAAAGGAAGGAATCGCCGGCAGGGACGCTTTTAAGCGCCATATCCACAAGATATGTGAGATTGCACAGGGTCCGGTGAGCGCCGAGGGTGTGTGCTGTGACCTGGAAGGCATGCTTAGGGAAGCCCGGGAACTTTCCGCAATAGACCCCAACGTAGTCGTGAAAATCCCTATGACCACGGTGGGCCTGAGGGCCGTCAAAACACTGTCCGGGGAAGGGGTGCAAACAAATGTGACGCTGATATTCTCTCCCCTTCAGGCGCTTCTTGCCGCCAAGGCCGGGGCAACCTATATCAGCCCGTTCGTCGGCAGGCTCGACGACATATCCCAGGAGGGCATGAGCCTGGTTCGCGAAATTCTCGATATATTTTCTAATTACCTTTTTGAAACCGAATTTATCGTCGCCAGCGTCAGAAATCCTGTGCATGTGCTTACAGCAGCGCGCTTAGGCGCGGATATTGCTACCATTCCATACAAGGTCATTGAACAGCTTGCGCGCCATCCATTGACCGAGATGGGAATAGAAAAATTCTTGCAAGATTGGAAAAAAGTGGAGTAATAGGACCCAGCCAATTGTGGTATGTCAACAGGAGGGGCTATGAAGCGAATGGCAACGGGGACCCGGTATCTCCTCTTGGCCGTGATCGGCATTTTTTTGACGATTGCCTGCCCAATAATCCTGTGTGCGGAAATCTTCAAGTATATCGATAAGGACGGGGCGGTTCATTATACCAATACCCCCGTCTATGCTCATTCAACCTCTGTGAGCCTGCCTCCCTTGACCGAGGCGACCTTCCAGAAATATTTCCCAAAATACATGGCATCCCGGGGACTTCGTCCGGGATTTTTTCTCCTGTCAAATTTGCCCAATCAGGCTGCTTATGATCCTCATATAAAGCTGACCTGCAAGATCTACGGCCTGGATTGCAACTTGGTGAGGGCGATGATCCGCGCTGAATCGGGCTTCAATCCGCAGGCCGTATCCCCAAAAGGCGCAATGGGCTTGATGCAGCTTATGCCCGAGACATCACGGGACCTCGGCGTCATCAATCCTTTCGATCCCGTGCAGAATATCGACGGTGGAGCGAGGTATCTCAAGATGATGCTCGATCGGTTCGGCAACAATACGGCCCTTGCGCTGGCCGCCTACAATGCGGGTCCGGAGGCTGTGACAAAACACGGGGGAATCCCGCCTTTTGACGAAACCCAAATTTATGTTAAGACGGTTATGGACTTTTATGATCGGTACCGTTACTAATGTGGAAGGAGCGGGAAGCCATAAAGACGGCACAGGGAAACATGAAAGTTTGAGTTTATGTTCGTTTTGAACCGAAGTGACCTCTCGAGGCAAAGCCTCACGACTTTGCCCAACGTCCTGACCTATTTCAGGATGGCCACCATACCGGTCATAGTATCGCTACTGATACCTCCATCCTCAGGTTTTTCACAAAATCTGGCTTTCATGGTCTATTGCATAGCCTCGCTTACCGATTGCCTGGACGGCGTCCTGGCTCGGCGCTCCAATACGGTTACCTCCATTGGAAAGCTGCTCGATCCGCTGGCCGACAAGCTCCTCACCACAGCCGTGCTCATAATGCTGGTTCCCAAAGTTCAGGCATGGATGGTTTTCCTCATCGTCGGCCGCGAGATAGGTATAACCGGTCTGCGCTCGATTGCCGCCGGACACGGACTGATCATCAACCCCAGTCGGATGGGGAAAAACAAGATGGTTTCTCAGACCCTGGGGCTTGTCTTTCTGCTGCCGGCGATTCCGAGTATTCAGGCCACGCTGAGCCTGATCGGAACTTCCTTCCTGTGGATTTCTCTTGTCCTTGGCTATATATCCGCCATGGACTACTTCCTCAGTTTTTACAGGGAGGCAAAACGCCAGGGCCAACCCGATAATTAGCAATCGCTTCACGAGCGGAAATGTCATCATTTAAGCTGCCTGAATTTCGCAAGCCCGATTTCACTCTACCGCCTCTTAGTGACGCCCCTGCGGTGCAATTCAAAGAAGTCCAAAGGGCCGGCGTCGCCCCGCAAGGCTATCACGCAACCTCCATATACCCTGAATTTTTTCAGGTCCGGAAGGGACAATGGGTCCTTCCAAACCACTCGCGCATGGACTGTGTGGCGGTGCTCGAACCCGGTGGGACAGTCGAGGTACGGGAATTCCGCCTTCTCAAACCCGGAGATCTTGTCGCATGCGGCCGGCGCGAAAATGGGGAAGACGGTATCTTCGTCCACGTGGAGGCTTTCGGATGGGAATACCGGGTTTCGGAAAAGTTTGCCTTTCGGACGCGGATATCCCGCGAGACTTCTTTTTCATATGATTACGATGAACTCTACAACCTGCTCGAACACGATCGCGAAAAGGGGTTCCTGCTTTGGGTGCTTGGCCCCGCAGTGGCCTTCGACAAGGACTCGCGCGATTCTCTGGCCGCCATTATCGGCGCTGGGTTCGTCCACGGAGTTCTCGCCGGAAACGCCCTGGCGACTCACGATATCGAGGCTGCGATCTTTGGCACGGCGCTCGGACAGGACATTTACACAAAAAAGCACGCCCACCTGGGCCATTATAAGCACCTGGACGCAATCAATCTGGTTCGGGAGACCGGATCAATCAAGGCAGCCGTAAAAAAGGGGATGGTCAAAGACGGGATTATGGCTTCTCTTGTAAAGCGAGGGGCGCCGTTCGTACTTGCCGGTTCCATCCGGGACGACGGCCCCATGCCCGAAGTCATCGCAGACTCGCGGAAAGCCCAGGACGCAATGCGTGCGCTGGCCCGAAAGGCGACCACGGTAATCGCAATGGCTACCCAGCTTCATTCCATCGCGGCCGGAAACATGACCCCTTCATACAGGGTGATGGACAACGGCACGGTCCGCCCCGTATATTTCTTTGTCATAGATATGTCCGAGTTTGCGGCAAACAAGCTGGCCGACCGGGGATCTCTCACCGCCGGATCGATTCTTACAAATACGCAGGATTTTGTGGTAAATTTGCGCCGTAAGCTCATCGGAAAGTGCTGATGATCAGAGGCAAACAGGGAAGCAAAAAGAGTAATTGGAGTTCCAGCTTGCGAGCCTCCCTATATTCAATAAACAAGCGGCCTGAATTTTATGGTCGGTGAGCAATGATCCGAGAGCAGGGCAATACTCGTTATATAATACATTTCTTTATCAATATGGGTATCAATTCAGGCTCGGCCCTGGTCGGCGCCGCGCGATTCGAAAGTTACACGGAGTCGCGCTGGACCTACACTGCCCGCGGCTCAACGACCAATATTGCGGCACGAATAGGCGCGCTTGCAACAGGGGGAAGCATACTGCTCTCCAGGGAAACGGCGGACAGGGTGAA
>DASPQK010000177.1:0-25766 GCA_035624985.1 Syntrophobacteraceae bacterium
CGCAGAGCACTCAAGCCAAAACGCTTATGCAAAGCGATGGGTTTCGCTCCGCTCACCCATCCTTCACGTTCAGTGCATAAGTACGCGAAAGAATAGGTTTTTTCCTTAAGTTAGCGGCATTGGGTCCGACCCAATGCCGGCAATGCCGGAATGCCGAATGCCGCAATGCCGAATGCCGAATAAGAACTGTCCTGGTTGTCCCGCTGTCTTCTTCCGTCAGCCCACCGCACCCTCCAATCACCGTGAAGGTTTCCTGCATGGGGAAGAATGCCCTTGCTGTTTGTGACCAATTGCGAGCAGTGGACAAGACTCGTCTCACCGACTGGATTGAGGCCATGGACGAAAGGTCCTTGGATTCCATCGGCAAAGCACTTCAGCAGGTCCTGTCCCTCTAACTGTCTGTACCAGGCTGAAAGAGAACTCCGAGTTCCCGAGTGTGGATTCCATGCCTGATATCGATCTGGAGAAACCGATCGGTCTCAAATATTGCGAGTTTACCCAACCAGCCTGCCTTTCCTGTTCTAGGACCCAAATTGAGCGATTCATCCACGGGGCGTGTCGTCCCGGTGAGGTCCCGGTATCGGACGGTGGGCGGCCTAAGCTGGATTCCCGCTTAAAGCATGCGGGAATGACGATCGAAACTGTTGGGCAATCGCTCAATTTAGGCAAGAGGCCTTTACTGCCGGGGCCGGGTTGTTTCTTTGAGTGTATAGTCCCCCGGCACCTTGAAGAGGTCTTCACTCAAACTCTTCTTTTCGATCTTCTTAACGGTGCTGATTCTCTGACCTCCCATGATCTGCGTGACCGTCTGAATGGGAACCCCCTGCACCTTGCTCATGCTGCTCATCGTGTTCATCTGGCTCAACATCGGGTTTGATTCAAAGCTTTTGGCCATCCCGGCGTAGATCGCCTTGAGTTCGTCATAGGCTTCCACATCCCTGGTGACCCAGTGCTCACTCTTCATCCCCATGTTGGAGACGTTATACTTTTTGCACTTGTAGCCCTCGATCGTTTTGGTCTCATCTGTGGGGGTCACCTGTATGTTGTCCTGCATGCCGCCCATGATCTTCTTTTGCTCTTCGGGGTTCATTTTCGGCATTTTGTCCGCAAGTTCGTTGAGTTTCATTTCACTGTACGTCTTCGAGGCGGGATCTAATCGATACCAGGTCATAGTATTGAAGTTCATGATCATAATGTGGCCGCTGCCGGTTTCGATCCGAAAAGCCCCGGTAGTGTAATAGGATTTCTGGATTCTGGTCTCGTCAGGCCTGTTTGGGATTCCCCTGGTCGTCACTTCGGATTCCAGGTAAACACCGGCCCGCGCAGCGGTTGAAAGAATAAGTATGGACAGGCTCAACAGCGGCAAATACAGCTTCAAACTCCTTTTCATTTCCTTCTCCTCTTATGGAATTCTGTTATTGAAAATCGGCAATTCAAAAGGTGTCAGACCAATTTGCATTCAAGACCGGGCGGGGGTAAACCCTTGCACCTCAACCCTACGTGGGGGAGGGGGAGCGCAGCGAATGCGTCGCGCGATGTATGCCCTCCCGGGACATCCATCTTGAACGCCAATTGGCGTCATACCTCCTTGCGCCGCTTTTCCTCCTCCCTGATCTCCCGGCGAAGGAGCTTTCCCACTTTCGATTTGGGTAGCATATCCCGGAATTCTATATAGTGGGGCACCTTATAGGAAGGCAGGTTATTCCTGCACCACTTTATGAGGTCGTATCCGGTGATTCCCTTGATGTCTTCCTTCAGCACCACGTAAGCCTTGATCCGTTGCCCGACATTTTTGTCGGGCACACCCACCACGCACGTAGCCATCACCGCCGGGTGCTCCTGGAGAACCGATTCGATCTCCGAGGCGGAAACTCGATAGCCTTTATGCTTGATGGTGTCGATCGTGCGGTCCACGAAGTAGAGATAGCCTTCGGAATCCATGCTCATGATGTCCGCAGTGCGGTACCAGGTAAGGCCGTCGATTTGAACGAACGATTCCTCGGTTTCCTCCGGCCTGTTGAGGTAGGCCTTCACCATGTCGGTTGATGAAACCAGAAGCTCGCCGGGTTCCCCCACGGCCACATCTTCCAGACTCAGGGGGTCCACGATCTTTACCTTCTTGCTTAACACAACTTTTCCGACGCTTTTCGGAGGGCACTCGACATCTACCGGGCACATGGTCACTCCGCCGCAGGTTTCCGTTGCCCCGTACCCTTGCCGGATCGGCCGCCCGAATTTTTCCTGCCAGCGCCGTCCCGTTTCCACGGGCAATACGTCGCCGCCGCAGAAGCAGTATTCGAGAGAGCTGAGGTCGTACTGGTCCAGGCGCGAGTGGTCGAGGATCATGCGATAGAGCGCCGGCACGCCGATCATGGACCTGGCCCGAAAACGCTCGACTGCGTCGAAAGCGGCATCGAGATTTATGCGGGGCAACACGATCAGGGTCCCGCCCACCAGCAGGGTCGCCAGTCCGCATGCCTGGCCCAGGATATGGAATAGTGGAGCGTTTCCCAGCACCACGTTTTCCTGAGGGGGAATCAGAGGACTGCTTGTGCGGATCTGTTCGTCTACGGAAACCAAAAAGAAGATGTGCGAGATCGGTACGCCTTTGGGGTGCCTGGTGGTTCCCCCCGTGTACAATATCTCGGCAATATCGGCGCCTTTGCGCTGATTTATTTCCGGAAGCGGATTTCGGCGGCGGGCAGCTATCAGGCTGCTCAGCGAATGCGTGTTGGCGCCGCGCACCGTCCTGCCCCTTGGCACCACATTGAGCAGCCAGCCGAAGGCCCCTTTCCAGGTTGGCAAAAGATCCGCCATCCTGGAGAAGATAACCTGCTTTAAGCATGTCTCGGGCAGCGCGGCCGTAACGTAGCCGAAATTGGTGTCCGAACAGATGATGGTTTCCGCGCCGCAGTCGTTGGCGATATAGGTGATATCGCGAGGCGTGTATATCGGTGTAATGGGCACGGCGATCGCGCCGAGCCGCTGTATTCCCAGCCAAGCCACAACCCATTGGACGCCGTTCGGGATATAGAGCATCACTTTGGCGCCGGGGGCCACCCCGATCCCCGCCAGGGACGAAGCAAAGGTTTCCGCGTGTTGCATAAGACGCCGGTAGGAATACCGGGTGCCCAGATAAACCACTGCTGTATGGTTGCTTCGTTTCTCAGCGGTCTGGGCAAAGACAGAAAAGATCGATTGTGCGCTCGGGTCCGTCATTGTTGCTTTTATTTATTTCTTTTTTAACCCTGTTAACCCTGTCTAATACCAGGTTGCGTTCAAGACGGGCGGGGATTAACCCCATAATCGCTCAAATAAGCTGCCAAAAGGCAAGAGAGAGACTACTTTACCCCCCTTTCGTAAAGGGGGGCAGGGGTTTTAATCGCTAAGCCGTTAGATACTCTTTAAATCCCCCTAAATCCCCCTTTAGATAAGGGGGATTTGCTCCTGTCCTCGGCGGCAGCCTGGCTTGTCAAGGGTGGTCGTTTCCCTTTATTTAAGCGCTTATGGGGATTAACCCCTGCACCTCAACCCTTCGTAGGGGGTGCTGTATGCCCTCCGAAAATGTATCATTTTGAACGCAACCCCGCTAACCCCGCCTAAATCCCGAAATAGGCTGATTGAATCTCCGGGTTTTCCATCAATTCCCTGCCCGTGCCGCTCAGGGCGAGCATTCCGTTCTCTACCACATACCCCCTGTCGATCACCGGCAGAACAGGCCGCGCGAATTGTTCGCTCAACAGGACCGTGATGTTATAGTGATGCTTCAGGCTGACGATTGCCTCCATAAGCGCCCGCTGTATAAGCGGGCTCAGGCCCAGAAGCGGTTCATCCAAAAGCAGCAGCCCCGGCCGTGCCACAAGGGCCATTCCAATGGCGAGCATCTGCTGCTCGCCCCCACTCATGAGGCCTGCCTTTCTGAATTTCACCTCGGCCAGATGCGGAAACAGCTTAAAAATATACCCGATGGTCTCTTTGACCTCAGATCGAGACCTCATATAGCCTGCAATCCTCAAATTCTCGAGAGCGCTGCTCTCCGGAAAGATCGGGTGCCGCTCGCGCGACAGCACTATGCCCTTTCTTACGCGCTCGCTGGGTGGGGTTTCCGTAATGTCTTCCCCCCTGAAAAAGATCCGGCCGTACATGCTGATACGCTCGCCGCCCCTGCGCTTCTCCTTGGTTCGCATGTCGATGATGAGTCCGGAGAGCGCATTCATAAGGGTGGTCTTGCCGGCGCTGTTGGGACCGATTATCGCTACTATTTCCCCGGCATGCACCTCCAAGCTCAGTCCGTTGACGGCAAGGGCATTTTCGAAAAACACCATGAGTTCCCGCACTTCGAGCAGAACTTCCGGGCCGTTTACACCCGCCTTTTCGTTATCGTCGGTCATGCCAAAACTTCCTGCGCGTCGGTATCCTGCCGCATGCCTTGAGCGAAACAGGCGCGTAAGATAAAGCTATGCCCTGCGCCTGACCTGCGTGTGTCAATCCTCCGCTCCAAGGTATGCCTTCCTCACTTCCTCGGTCTGCGTAACCAGGCCCGGAGGGCCGTCCGCAATTTTGCGCCCGTAATTCAGCACCACGACCCGGTCGGCGATCCGGAACAGCTCTTTCAACCGATGCTCGATCATGATAATGGTCTTGCCCTCGGCACGGAGCTTCTCAATTATCGGAATGATGCTGGCCACCTCAGCGAGGCTCAGGCCGGAAAACAGTTCGTCCAGAATAATCAGGTCGGGCTTCAGGGCCATCGCTTTGGCAAGTTCGAGCCGCTTCAGATAACCCTGAGGAAGAACGCTTGCGCTCTTGTAAGCCACGTTGGAGTCGCGCTCGAAACCGACATCTTCGAGATAGTCCAGGGCCACGGCGTCTCGATCTCCGAAGCGGCCGCCGGCCAGCTGCCCCGCCCTGGGAGAGTAGAGCGGAATGATCATGTTCTTGTAGGCCGGAAGTTGATAGAAGGGCTTTACCATCTGGAAAGTGCGGGATATCCCCAGCCGCACGATCTTATAGGGCGCCATGCCCGCTATGGACCGGCCCCGGTAGATGATTTCACCTCTGGATGGTTTAACAAAGCCGGTTATCAGGTTAACCGCCGTGGTCTTTCCGGAACCGTTCGGCCCGATGAGGCCCAACAATTCCCCCTGGGCCAGATCGAAGCTCAGGTCCGTTATGGCCTGGATTCCGCCGAAGTTCTTAAAGAGTGAATTGACCCTGAGAATGGTCCCTGCTCCCATTACTCCACCTCCACCCATCTTTCGAACTGGTGGTACTTGCGCTGAATGTAATGGAAAATCCCTTCGGGCAGGCCCACAATGAACACAACCAGGAAACACCCGTAGAAGACGATGCGAAGGCCGCCAATCCCGCGCAGGGCTTCGGACAGAGGCACCAAAATAACTGCGCCCAGAACGGAGCCGGCCAGCGTCCCCGGACCGCCCACCACCGCAGCGGCTATTGGAAGTATTGAATAATCCAGCGCAAATACGGGCATGCCCACAAACATATATACGTGGGTCATGAATGCCCCGGCCAGCGCGGCGATCGATCCGGCGATAAACAGCGCCTGGGCCTTGAACCAATAGATGTTGATGCCGGCATTGGTCACCGAGCGGTCATTATCCCGGATCGCCTTGAGCACCAGTCCATAGTCTGAGTTCATCAGGCGCCTGAGGCCGAAAAGCGCCGCCAGCAGCACCGCCACTATAAGATAGAGTTCGACCCATTTGGACGGCAGAGGGGTTATGCCGCTGAGTCCCTCGGTGCCGCCGAAAATTTTGGTGGCTTCGACGATACGGACCAGCATGAGGGGGATTATGAGGGTCACCATTGAAAAATAAATGCCCCGCAGCCTGAGTACAGGCAGGAGGAATGCGGTGCTCATCAGGCCCCCCAGAATCGTTGCCGCCGGAAGGGCAAGCAGGGGGTGAAATCCGAAAGCGTGATTGAGGATTCCGGAGCAGTAGGCGCCAAGACCAAAGAAGAGCGCCTGGCCAAGCGAGATCATGCCCGTCTGGGCAAGGATGTCCCAGCTCAGGGCGAGCAGGGCGAATACGGCGACCGATAGCAGCACCTTCTGCCAGTAGTTGCTCAGCACAAGGGGCAAGACAAGAAAACCCAGTATGGGAATCAGCCTCGGTGAGAGCAAATAGAGCATTTCACGCCACGAACACAGGGCGAAAACATCCTCAGCGCGCACCTTGATGCCGCGATCCAAGCGTTCCAGGCGCCGTTGCAACAATCAGATCCTTTCTTCGAGTTCTTTCTGCCTGCCGAACAGACCGGAAGGTTTCACCAGCAACACGATGAGTATGGCAGCCAGGCTCACGATCATGGTCCAGGCGGAACTCACGTAGGTATCCGTCAGGCGCTCCGCAAAGCCAATTAAAAAACTGGCCACGATTACGCCTCCCGTGCTTCCGAGCCCCCCTATGATGCAGACCGCCAGGGCTTTCATCAAAACATCGTAGCCGTCGCTAGGCGAGATGCTGCCCAGCGGGATGATGACCGCGGCGGCGAGAGCCGCGAGTCCGCAGCCCAGGGAAACACTAAGCATGCCCATCCTGTCCGAATCGATGCCGAATGTGAGTGAGGTCCGTTCGTCCTGGGCAATGCCGCGGAATGCCAGGCCGGTGCGTGTGTGATGTGTGAAAGCCCATAGACCGGCTAGCAGAATCATGGCCACCCCGGTGATCACGATTCGCTGAACGTCTACTACAATGCTGCCCAAAATGAGGCTTTTGTCGATTATAACCGGGAGGGTATATTCGTAGCCCACAAAGCCCAGGTATTGAAACAGCTCGAGTACCGCCAGCCCGATCCCAAAGGTGGCGATGACCTCCGAGAGGGGCTGTCCCCGCACCCTCAGCAGTACGAACCGGTACATAAGCGCTCCCACCGCCATGGTAAGGGATATGGAAACACAAACGGAGAGCCAGTAGGGAAATCTCAGGAAATGGATAAACATCCAGGCAAGGTACGCGGCCAGGATGTACATGGCGCCATAGGCGAAGTTGGCGACCCCGCTGATTCCAAAAGTCAGGTTGAACCCCAGCGCCATCACCGCAAGAACAGTGCTGTTAAAGACGGCGTAAACCACGGTCCCAAGAAACATCGACGCGCTCACCTCGACGGCAGTTTGGAGTCCCGCGAAGCACGGGATTAGTTTGGCATGGAACGGACAATTCGACCGCCTGCCTCCGGGATGCCGGCTGCCATTATTTTACAGGTTTCAAGCCCGCGGGCAGTTCGATATTGCCCTCGGCCAATGACCCCGGAAAAACAATGCGCCGTTTGCCGTCCCCGGTCCATTGAAATACTGCTCCCACCGCCGTTTCCCTGGGGTCGAAGCCAAATACGGCCTGATGTCCCTCGTCAAAGCGAACGCGTCCCATGATGCCCATGCGGTCCGTTTTTGTCAGTTCGGCGGTGACTGCGTCGGGATCCAGGCTGCCGGCGCGCTCGATGGCTTCCGCCAAGATGTAGACGGCTTCATAGGCAGGGGCCGGTCCATGTCCGGCCTGGATTTCCTCGCCGTAAGTCTTCTTGTATCGGTTATAGAACTCGACCGATGCCGGAATCTTGTCGCTCGCGATGGCGCTGCCCATTTCGTAGACGGCCTCTACGGCGCCTCCGATCTTTCCGTCAAAGGTCTTCCATGCCTCTGTGCCGGTCAGCGGCGATATGAAGCCGGCCAACATGGCCGGGACAGCCATGGATTTCCACTGTTTGACCAGGGTTCCGCCCTGGGGCATGTCAAAGATCGGCATGATCACCTGGGCGCCCTCCGAGCGGGCTTTGAGCAGAGCGGAAGAAAAATCCGACGTGCCCGTGGGGTACGCCTCCTGCCCCAAAACCTGCCAGCCGGCCTTTTCGAAATAGCTGGTTCTGACGCCGTCGGCCGTCGCCCTCGCCCAGGCCACGTCCTGGTGCATTATATATACCTTGGTGAAGCCAAACTGCTTCTGGACGGCTTCCATTGTGCCTGCCAGATACTTGACCAGGTAAGGCGCGTTAAGGCAGGCACGGAACACATACTTGTATTTGTCCGGCTCTTCCCTCACCTTTTTTTCGGAAACGGGCGACATGGCGATAGTGCCGATTGTGGGGACCTTGTATTTGGAGATCAAATCCATCCCTGCGATCAATGCCTCGGAACGGAAAGGGCCGACCACGATCGCTGCGGGTTTTTTCTCCAGGATAAGTTTCTCGATGCCGAGCAGAGCTTCCGGAACAGGTACGCCGGGAGCCGCATCCCGTATGTCCAGAGGGGCCACCTCGAGCTTTCTTTTTGCTCCGCCCACAGTAACGCCGCCTTTTGCGTTAATCTCACTTACAGCCATCTCGACGGTCTTAAGGGCTTCCTTGCCCTCCACGAACCCAAGCGAAGTGGGCACTCCAATGACTATCGGCTCTGCGGCGACCGCCGGCCGGGTACCCAACATGCATACTGGAATCAGCCCCGCCACCATAATCAGGCACAAACAGAACGATCTTCTCATGCCGGCTTTCTCCTTTTTTTGAAGAAAAAAAATGGTTCTCAACAAAAAGCTCCCGGTTCGCATAAACGGCCACACAGCCGGAACCGACATGGGCCAAGGAAGAATCGGAGAGCAAGAATGCAGAAATGCCCTAAGCGGATTGTGGATTACGGATTTGTCGAATTCCAGGCAAAGTAAACTTAGACCAACGATTGCGAAAAATCAAGCCTGCTCCACGTGTTGAGCAAGCATTCAAGGCATTGGGGGGCTCCCGGTCGTTATAGTTGAAGTGACTTTGAGTCGAAAATAGCTTACGAAGGTGTTAAGGTAGCCTCATCAGGGAGAATTTTGGGGCGGATGCGCGATCTTGTAAAACAACAACAACCATCTGACCGGAGAAACACGATGAGCTTCTGGGATAAGATAATCGGCTCCAGCGAACCACGAAGACCTGCACGTCGACAGGCACACTCGGTTCGAACAGGCAAACAGCGGGATTCCATCCATGAGGCGGCCGAGCACGGCGACCTGGAAAAGGTCAAGGCGATGCTGAAAAACGATGCCGGTCTGGTTTTCAGCAAAGACAACCAAGGCCGGACGCCATTGCACTTTGCGGCGTGGAAAGGTCATAAGGAAGTGGCGAAATTGCTGATGGACTACAAGGCCGATGTTAATGCGAAGAAGAAATTCGGCCACACGCCTTTGCACTATGCGGCTCACGGACACCGGGACATTGTGGAATTGCTGCTGTCTAACAAGGCCGATGTCAATTCCGCTGACAACATCGGCTTTACACCTTTGCACGTAGCGGCGAGGAACGGCTACAGGGACGTGGCGGAATTGCTGCTGGCGAACAAAGCCGACGTAAATGCCAGGTACAACATAGGCGAGACGCCTTTGTACCTCGCGGTTGAGAATGGTTACAAGGACGTGGCGGAATTGCTGTTGGCCTACAAAGCCGACGTCAATGCGAAGGACGAAAGAGGCTGTGCGTCTTTGCACAAAGCTGCAACAGCCGGCCATAAGGAGATAGCGCAATTGCTCCTGGCAAACAACGCCGAGGTCAGCGCCCCGGACAAGGGAGGCCGGACGCCTTTGCACCTGGCGGCAGGCAATGGTTTCTGGGATGTGGCGGAAGTGCTGCTGGAAAACAGGGCCGAGGTCAATGCCAGGGACAACAAAAGCCGGACGCCTCTGCACCTGGCGGCGGAGAGCGGCTCCAGAGATGTGGTGGAGTTGCTGCTGGCGGGCAGGGCGGATGTCAATGCCGAGTCAAGCGACGGCTCTACGCCTTTGCACTGGGCGGCGGAGAGTGGCTACAGGGACGTGGCGGAATTGCTGCTGGCAAACAAAGCCAATGTCAATTCCAAGTCAAGCGACGGCTCTACGCCATTGCACCTGGCGGCTGTGAACGGCTACGTGGATGTGGTGGAATTTCTGCTGGCCAGCGAGGCCGAGGTCAATCCCAAGTCCGACGACGGCTTTACGCCTCTGCGCGAAGCGAGCATAGCAGGCCACGCGAACGTGGCGGAACTGCTGCTGCGGCACGGAGGCCAGGAGTGAAACACTGACGCCCACTTGGGAATGCCTGATTGCCTGGACCTGCGCCGGCTATGCCGGCATCGTCAGGAGAATCTTTTCAGCCATGAGCCGCAAGGCAGCTCGCCGGAACCGGAAATTGCGTTCCCCCTGGGGCTGAGCATTACCGCCCGGAGCACTCCAGGCAGGGGGTCAGGTTTCACGATCCAGTTGCCGATGTGAAATGGATGAAAACCTCTTATACGGAGTTGCGTTCAAGATTGAGCGGCGGTAAACCCCGCCGCTACGTAGAAGGGGAGGGGGAGCGCAGCGAATGCGTCGCGCGATGTACGCCCTCCCGAAGGCAACTGCGCTCTTTTTCCCTTTGCGTATCCGCGCGTCTAGTTTCCCCGGCTATCCGTCAAGTTCCTCTTTTCCTGGCAAGACCTGCCCGTAACTTGTCGACTACTCCGCGATCTCATCCTCCCCTGTGGTCAACAGCTTCAAACTTCCACCTCATAGGCGCACACATCGTGTTCCCATTGCTCTATCCTATGCGGACCCTGATCGACCTTTTCCAGCTTTACCGCGCACACCTTGTATTCCGGGGTCTTGCTTATAGGGTCCAGAGCCGCGTTGGTAAGCAAATTGACAGGGGCCTCCTCGAAATGAAGCGGCATGAATATCATTCCCGGTTTGACGCGTGTGGTCAGCTGCACCCTGGCCACGAGGGTCCCTCGGCGGCTGGTGACCCGGATGTAGTCGCCGTGAGCGACCTGCATCCGCTCTCCGTCTTCCGGGTTGAGGTCCGCCATGAGTTCGGGCATTTCGCGGTGGAGGCTGGCGCACCGCCGTGTCATGGAGGCTGTAAGGTAGTGCGCGTATTCGGTCCCGGTGGTCAGCCAGACCGGATACTCCTCGTCCGGCGTTTCCGCCGGAGGTTTGTATTCGATTGCATGGAAGAGCCCGAGTCCCCTTGTGAACTTGCCGATGTGCAGGATGGGCGTGCCCGGATGCTCCGCAGTAGGGCAGGGCCAGCACAGCCCCTCTGCCGCGATCCTTGGATAGCTTATCCCGCCGTATGAAGGGGTCAGCCTCGCCATCTCGTTGAAAATCCCCTCCGCGCTCTCGTAATGCATGGGGTAACCAAGACGGGTCGAAAGCTCCTGGATGATTTGCCAGTTCGTCTTACCTGCAATGGGATCTATGGCTTTTCTCACTCTCTGCACCCGCCGCTCGGAATTTGTAAACGTCCCGTTACATTCGGCAAAGGATGCTCCGGGCAGCACCAAATGGGCCAATTTGGTAGTCGGCGTGGGAAAGATGTCTATGATCATGAAAAATTCTGCCGATTCCAGGGCGTGTTTCACGTGGTTCGTATCCGGATCGCTCATTACGGGATTTTCTCCCAGGATTACCAGCCCCTTGATTTTACCGTCGATGCAGCCCTGCATTATTTCCATGATAGTCAACCCGACATTGGCAGGCAGCTCCTTTCCCCACGCGGCTTCGAATTTCTTTCGGCTCTCGGGAACGGTGACCGCCTGGTAGCCGGAATAGACGTTGGGCAGGCCGCCCATGTCGCACGCTCCCTGCACGTTATTTTGGCCCCGGAGCGGGTTTACACCTGTAGACGGTCTCCCGATCTGGCCGCAGAGCATGGCCAGATTGGCAAGGCTCTTCACGTTGTCCACCCCCGTCGAATGCTGGGTGATGCCAAGGACGTATGCGATCGAGCTTCTCTCGGACCTGGCGTATATCTCCGCCACCTTTTCGATGAGCGATTTGTCGACACCGGTAATCTCGGCGGCGCGCTCCGGGGGATACTTCTCAATCATCTCCTTAAGAGCGTCGAAGCCCTCCGTGCGTTCTTCGACAAATGCGCGATTATGCCAGCCGTTTTTGTAAATGACATGCATCATGCCGTTGAGGAGCGCCACATCGGTCCCGAGCCGGTGCTGGACGTGGATATTGGCAAGGCTGGCAATATGGGTCTTCCTTGGGTCCACCACTATCAGCGTGTTCCCCTTGGCCCTGGCCCTCATGAACCGCGTTGAAATGATGGGATGGGCCACCGTGGTGTTGGACCCTATGGCGAATATGCAGTTTGCGTCTTCCAGTTCGTCGAAGGAGTTCGTCATGGCGCCGCTTCCAAATGCAAGGGCAAGACCTGCCACCGTGGGGGCGTGTCAGAGCCGAGCGCAGTGATCCACACTGTTTGTGCCGATGGCGGTGCGGGCAAACTTCTGAAGGATATAGTTCTCCTCGTTGATACATCGGGCCGAGGTGAAAAAGGCGATGCTCTCCGGCCCGTAAGTGTCCCTGATCCTGCCAAGTTGTCCTGCCGCATAGCTCATTGCTTCATCCCAGGAGGCTTCCCGGAAAACGCCGTTCTCCCGGATCAGGGGCGTTTTCAGCCGGTCGTGGTGCTGTATGAACTCGTGGACGGTCCACCCCTTGATGCACAGCTTTCCCCGGTTGGTTGGGCTTGTCTTGGAGGGCATGGTACGTACGATTTTTCCTTCCAAAACCTCTAAAAACATCCCGCAGCCGCAGGCGCAATACGGACACGTTGTGACAACCGATTTGAAATCCATCTGCCGACTCCTTTTTTGAAATCTAAGACGCGTTGATGACCGATTTTTGGTCGTTATATCAATTGTGACATAACGACCCGAGCCAATTATAAAGTTTCATCGGCCCGAGTCAAGCGAAATCGTCAGGCGACTTCCCATGAGGTTTTTCCCTCTGCATTAATACCTATCCGCGTGCTGTTACGAAGAGTTCCTTCTTTTAAGAGCGGGCTGTGCCGCCGATAAGAATCCATACTCGCGCGACCGCTTGCGGGCAATACCTGGAAGCTCGGGGCGGGACCGCCGGTCGGTATGCTGTGGTCTCGTTGACTTTCTCTTTCAGAAACATAACATTATTTTCAGTGGATGTTTGCGACTTCTCAAACTCCATTCGGCCGAATCCGGAATGAGAGCGAAGTTGATATAAGGAGGAACTGATGTATTCGATATCCAGTGAGAAATACGCGCCTTACAGCATTGGGGTTGCACTGATATTTGTAGTGGTATTGATGTCGAAGAGTCCTGTTTACGGATATGATTGGCTTCAGTTCAATGCCAATCCGCAACACAGCGGCAACAACACTTCTGAAACGATTATCAATATCGGCAATGTCAAAAATCTTCATATGATCTTTAAAGTCGCCTTGCCTGCCGTTGCTGACGGGGCGCCGGTCTATCTCAGCAATGTGAGCACACCGTCCGGCACAAAAGACCTGATATTCGTCACGACAAAGCCCGGACACGTGCTCGCCTTGAATGCGAAGACCGGCGCCAAGGTTTGGGCCCGTCAAAATCCACCGGGATCGTGTCGGATAAACTTCGGTTCCACGCCCTGCTACACTACCTCGTCTCCGGCTATAGATTTCAACCGTAAATACATCTACGCCTACGGCTTGGACGGACGCGTCCATAAGTATCGTGTCGGGGACGGTTTCGAAATATCCGGTAGCGGCGGATGGCCTGAGGTGGCGTCGTTGAAACCCTTCGATGAAAAAGGTTCTTCGAACCTGAGTATTGCGAAAGCTGCAAATGGAGCGGTTTATCTTTATGTTGCCAATGGCGGCTATCCCGGTGATCTCGGCGACTACCAGGGCCACATTACGGCTATCAACCTGGCCAACGGTTCACAAACGGTCTTCAACAGCCTTTGCAGCGACCAGACTGTTCACTTTGTGGAACAGCCGGGCAATCCGGATTGCGCTGATGTCCAGTCGGCAGTCTGGGCACGCTCCGGTGTAGTCTATGACAGCAACACGAACAGGATTTTCATGGGAACGGGAAACGGGACCTTCGATCCCGTCGCGTTTCTCTGGGGTGATACGGTCCTGGCGCTCAGTCCGGATGGAAGCGGGTTAAACGGCAAACCTCTTGACAGCTATACCCCTGTGGACTACCAGTTGCTTCAAAACGCGGATGCGGACCTTGGCAGCACAGCTCCGGCTATTTTACCGACTCCTCTAAACAGCGCTGTCCGTCATCTGGCCGTCCAGGGAGGGAAGGACGGGTTGTTGCGGTTGCTCAATCTTGATGATTTGAGCGGAAGCGACGGACCGGGGCATATCGGGGGCGAAATCCATTCGCTGAATGTGCCCCAGGGTGGAGAAATCCTGACTGCGCCCGCTGTTTGGGTTAACCCGAAGGATAAGAGCGCTTGGGTTTTTGTCGCCAACGGCAATGGGATTTCGGGAATGAAGCTGAGCGTTGGCAAGAACGGCATCCCGAATCTGGGGCTGGTTTGGAAGAAGTCTAACGGGGGCGCCTCCCCGATTGTGGCAAACGGGATCCTGTACTATGCGGGCAGCGGAAATATATCGGCCGTAAATCCCACAACCGGGGCCGTTCTTTGGAAAAGCACCGCTATCGGCGGCATTCATTGGGAAAGCCCTATCGTAGCTAACGGTAAGCTATACATAACTGACGAAAGCGGAAATCTCACAGCATACGCCCCTGGATCATAAACATTTCTGGTATACTGTGTTTTTGGTCTGACTGACAAATGGATGGAGTTCGCCCAAATGAATCGTATATTTGCAGTGGTAGACTCCCCGGGGTGACAATGACGCTCGCGGGTATTCTACAGTTTGCTCCCAGCCGTGCCGAGATGGAGCAGGTTACCTGAACTCGGCAAAATACGACCGGCTTTCAGCACCAATTTCTGTGAAATCTCCTCCCACGTAAACCTTGCCGCCCCTCGCGGCAAGGGCAAATACCGGGTCGCTTGCGTCGGGGTTCCAGGGTGTTGCTTTTCCGGTTGAAGCATCGAGTGCGGCTATATAGTTACGGTTCTGCCCTCCTATGCTGCTGAAGATTCCTCCCGCGTAAACAGTGCTGCCTCTCACGGCA
Source organism: Syntrophobacteraceae bacterium (assembly GCA_035624985.1). GTDB lineage: Bacteria > Desulfobacterota > Syntrophobacteria > Syntrophobacterales > Syntrophobacteraceae > SbD1. The sequence goes on from DASPQK010000177.1 coordinate 14,915, forward strand.
AGGGCGTTTACCATGGTAGCCGGATAGTAAGGCCGGCCGCCGGTAGCATCAGGATTCCAGGATGTTGCTTTTCCGGTGGAAGCATCGAGTGCCGCTATACAGTTTCGGTACTGCCCTCCTATGCTCCTGAAATCTCCTCCGACGTAAACCGTGCCGCCGCTCACTGCAAGGGCATTTACCGATGCGGCCAGGAAGGGATTAGGGTTCCAGGGTGTGGCTTTTCCGGTTGAAGCATCGAGGGCGGCAATGCCGTTTCGGTACTGCCCTCCTATGCTGCTGAAGATTCCTCCCGCGTAAACCGTGCCGCCGCTCACTGCAAGGGTGAAAACGCCGCCGTTAGTAGAGGGACTAGGGTTCCAGGAAGTAGCTTTTCCGGTTGAAGCATCGAGGGCGGCAATGCCGTTTCGGTTCTGCCCCCCTACGCTGTTGAAATGTCCTCCCGCGTAAACAGTGCTGCCGCTCACGGCAAAAGAAAACACATAGGCACCGCTAGGGCCGGCATCAGGGTTCCAGGATGTGGCTTTCCCCGTTGAAGCATCGAGGGCGGCTATATAGTTACGGTACTGCCCTCCTATGCTGCTGAAATCTCCTCCCACGTAAACCGTGCTGCTGCTCACTGCAAGGGCGCATACATAGCCATTGGCATTTGGGTTCCATAGTGTGGCTTTTCCCGTCGAGCTGTCGAGAGCGGCTGCGTTGTTTCGAGCTACCCCTCCTATGCCGCCGACCCTTCCTCCCGCGTAAACCGTGCCGCCGCTAACCGCAAGGGCGTTCACCCTGCCAAAGGCATTGGGGTTCCAGGCGGTGGCTTCTCCGGTTGAGGCGCTCAGAGCAGCCAGGTTGTTCCGATTTTGCCCTCCTATGCTGGTGAAAAATCCTCCCGCGTAAACCGTGCCGCCGCTCACGGCAATGGTGAAAACGCGGCCATTGGCGTTCGGGTTCCAGGATGTGGCGTTTCCGGTTGAAGCATCGAGGGCGGCTATACAGTTTCGGTTCTGCCCTCCTATGCTCCCGAAAAATCCTCCCGCGTAAACCGTGCCGCCGCTCACGGCAAGGGCATTTACCGATGCGCCTGCGGCAATGGGATTGGGGTTCCAGGATGTGGCGTTTCCGGTTGAAGGGTCGAGGGCGGCTATACAGTTTCGGTTCTGCCCTCCTATGCTGTTGAAGATTCCTCCCGCGTAAATCGTGCTGCTGCTCACGACAAGGGCGTCTACATAATCATTGGCACCTGGGTTCCAGGATGTGGCTTTTCCGGTTGAAGCATCCAGAGCGGCTATGTTGTTACGATTTTGCCCCCCTATCGCGGTGAACGCCCCTCCCGCGTAAACAGTGCTGCCGCCCACGGCAAGGGCGTATACGCCGGTAGCATATTGACCGCCGGCAGCATTAGGGTTCCACGAAGTTGCTTTTCCGGTTGAGGCGTCGAGAGCAGCCAGGTTGTTTCTATTTTGACCTCCTATCCTGGAGAATGTCCCTCCCACATAAAGGGTCTTGCCGCTCACCGCAAGGGTGCCTACCCAGGCATTTACATCGCCGTCTGCATTGGGGTGCCAAAACGCATCGACGGCGCCATCGGCGTCAATATGGGCGATATTGTTTCGGCTGGCATTCCCGACTCTGGTGAAACTGCCCCCAATGTACCATCCGCCGAAACCGTCCGGGGCAACGGCAAAGATTTGCCCATTCACCTTGGGGAATACCGCGAGGGGATATCCGCTGGACTCGTCTATGGGTACGCCGCTCCCGATCCATGGTCCAACGTGGGTGAAGTAGCCGCCGATATAAGTGGTGGTCCCATTTGTCGCAATGGCCCTAACCGTCCCGTCGGTCACCCACGCACTCTGATTGGGAGTGTTGGAAAGCCCTTGGGCCCGAACGGAAGTCCCCCATCCGGCGATCAGGCCGGCCGCCCCTAAGAACGCAATCAGGGCCGCGATCCTCCAGGATCGTCCTATACCGCCCATTCGCGACGCGCCAATGTATCCTTGCAGCTTTGAAGACATTGCCTTCTCCTCGAGAATTCTGCAAAGTACGGCCGGCATTCATTTCCAATGTTTCTGATGTTTCTGAAGCCCCTTCCCGCGCAAGCTGTGCCGCCGCTGATCAGGAACGATTCATCAACACCTGAGTTATACGCATTCAAACTGCGCGTTTTGACCGGATTATTGCCCGAAAAACTACCGTTGCGCGCCTGAATCCCCTAAGAACCTTACGATTTCCAGATCGGACATGCAAGAGAGAAATCTTAGCGAGATCAGTCTTTGCGATTTCAGGATGCGCCTCCATCACAGGGTTTTATAGCCAGCTTGCCGGACGGCGCAAAGTAATCAGGTATTGCCCCGTTGCCGGGGATTGACGATGACTGAAGTTCCGGTAGCGGCCTTTTTGGCGTGACTACATCTCGATTGGAGCATGATGATAATGGCTATGAGGCCGTGGCTGAATGCTTCAATACTGTTCTTACCCAATTGGACCTCATCTCAAATCTAAGCATTTATTTTGATTGTCCCCGCCCTCCGTATCAGCTAAATTGCCGAAGTCTTTAGTTAGACAAAAGGAATACAAACAGGTCCAAATATGAGCAACTGGCTCAAAATTTACGGCAACAGGCGTCTTTTGTGCCTGATCGGGCTGAGTTTTTCCTCGGGCCTTCCTCTTGCGCTCACACGTTCGACGCTCCAGGCCTGGCTCGTTGCCGAAAAGGTCGACTTGAGCATTGTAGGCGCCTTTTCCCTGGTCGGCCTGCCCTATGCCCTCAAAGTCTTCTGGGCGCCGCTCATGGACCGGTTCAGCCCACCCTGGCTTGGCAAAAGGCGCGGATGGATCGTGTCGATTCAAGTCCTGCTCGCAGCGGCGATCCTTTTACTTGGTCGCTCATCACCTGCGGCTTTTCCCGCACTCGTGGGTTTTGCGGCCCTGGTTACGGCTTTTTTGAGCGCCAGCCAGGATATCGCCATTGACGGCTACCGCGCTGATGTGCTGCGCGAAAAGGAACTTGGGGCCGGAGGCGCCACGGTCGTCGTTGGCTACAGGTCCGCCCTTCTTGTATCCGGGGCGCTCGCGCTCATCTTGTCCGATCACGTTTCATGGCGCATGGTTTATACCCTTATGGCCGCCATAATGCTGGGGAATTCGTTTTTTACTCTTGCAGCGCCCGAACCTGAAACAAAGGTCGTCTCTCCCAAAAGCCTTAAAGAGGCGGTCGTCAAGCCGCTGACCGGCTATTTCAAGCGGTCGGGGGCAGTAGAGATGCTTCTCTTTATCATGGTCTACAAGCTGGGATGCGTCTTAGCCGGGGCTATGGCTACTCCTTTTCTTTTAAATATCGGCTTTAGCCGTTCGGATGTGGGTTTAGCCTACAAGGTCTTCGGGCTGCTGAGCACTGTTGCCGGGGCTATTGCGGGAGGCGGCATAATATCCAGGATTGGCATAAACCGCTCTCTTTGGGTCTTCGGTTTTCTACAGGCCGTAGCCGGCTTTTCATTCGCCGCTCTCGCCCTCATCGGAAAAAGCTATCCGGCTATGATCGCCTCAATCGGACTTGAGAACATATGCGGCGGTATGGGTGATGCTGCGCTTTTCGCCTTCATGATAAGCCTTTGCGAGAAGCGTTTTACGGTGACACAGTATGCGCTGCTGACGAGTTTTATGGCAGTGGCGGCAATTGTCGCGGGAGCGCCCACGGGGGCTGCTGCCCAGGCGCTCGGATGGCCGCTCTTTTTTTCTTTGAGCGTCTTGGGCGGAGTTCCGGGCATTGTCCTTCTTGCCCGCTTTGCCCCCTGGAACGGCATAAAGGCAGGTGAATCGGTGAGCGGGTCAATAGAAAAGTTTGGCCTTTGAACATTATTTTTGTTAACCTACAAAGTTTGAATGTTCATGTTGGAAGGAAGACAGGCAGGCCGTGATTGACACGCTCAAACAGATAGGCGCCAGAGTCTCGGCGATGTTTCGCAGAGACCCCTATGGCCTTTCTATCGATGTGAAGCCCAGATTTTTCCTCCAGAAATGGTTTGAGCGAATGGTGCGCCATGTCACCGTTCCCGAAGACCAGCTGAAATCGCTTCAAGAGCTGGCAGCAAAGGGCGGAGTATGTGTCTACGCGATGAGAGAGTCATCGCAGATCGACTTCGTATATGTCAGCATGCGATTGCATCAATTGGGTCTGCCCTCGCCCGTATTCATGTTCGACCATCACCCTTACCTTTGGCAGCCCCGATGGTCTGCGTTAAAGACCCTGGTCTACCACCTCGTCCACCTGCTGCGGCACGGCGGCTTCCCCGACCCCTACGCCGGGGGCTATTACGGCGAAAAGATCAGGGCAGGCGATGCAGGTTTGTTTTCTCTTGTCGGCAAGCGGGGCTATTATCGAAGCACTGTCCTTGTTGGAAACGATCCGCTGGAACACCTGCTGGAAATCCAAAAGACAACCGACAGGCCTATTTTTATCGTACCTCTTGTGCTCTTTTACAACAGGCGCCCGGAGGGGCGTCAAAGATGGGCGGCGCTGGAGTTTTTTCTGGGCCAGAAGAGACCTTTCGGTTTTTTGAGGAAAATGATTTCCTTTGTCCGCGGCAATCCCTATGCGGTAATGGAGACCGGCGAGCCGCTGAACATGCAGGAGATTTTGCCCGAGTTGTCCGAAGACCTTTGGCGAAAACGCAAGCAGATTTTTGAATTTCGCCGGACCCTGATCGATTCGATCGATGAAATCAAAAGGGCAGTGGTCGGTCCGACCATGAAGAGCAAGCTGGAGATGAAAGAGATAATCCTGCACCATCCAAGGCTCGAAACCGTCATGGAGCGGCGCGCCCGCACCACCTCGCAGGAAGTGTGGAGAGTGCGGCTGGAGGCCGACGGCTACCTTGAAGAAATTGCCGCCACTTACAATGTCACTTTCATTCAGATCGCATCCAAGATTTTCAATTGGGTTTGGAATAATTTATTCGACGGCATCGAAGTGGATTGGGAAAGCCTCCAGAAGGTCAAACGCGCAGCCCGCAATCATACGCTTGTATATATTCCATGTCATAAGAGCCATATGGATTACCTGCTGCTTTCCCAGCTTCTTTATACGAACAACCTCTACGCGCCTTTCATAGCCGCCGGAAGGAACCTCGCCTTCTGGCCGCTGGGGCCGATTTTTCGAATGGGCGGCGCTTTCTTCATACGCCGCAGCTTCCAGGGACTGAAGCTATACGCCGAGGTCTTCGCGCTATATGTCAAAACGATGCTCCAACTGGGCTACAATATCGAATTCTTCATAGAAGGCGGACGCAGCCGGACCGGTAAGCTCGTTCTGCCAAAGCTTGGGCTGCTGGGCATCCTCATTCAGGCAGTTGAAGAAGGGTTTTGCGACGATCTGGTCTTCGTGCCTACAGCTATATGCTACGACCGTATCCCCGAGGAGGAATCCTATCTGAAGGAGATTACAGGCGGGGCCAAGGAAGAGGAAAACCTCGGCCAACTCGTGAGCGTCCGGCGAGTCCTTCGCAAGCGATACGGACGTGCCTACCTTAAATTTGCCGAGCCCATTTCCCTCAAACGCTACCTTGAGCGCCGCAATCACGATCTGCGCGCTATGGCCCCCAAAGAACGGCATTCGATGTACCGCCACTTTGCATACCGGATCATAAATTATATTAACCAGGAATCGATTGTTACCGCATACGCGCTTGCGGCCTCCGCCCTTCTGGCCCAACCGCGCCACGGGGTTTCCAAGGCCGAGTTTCTGGAAATAGCGAGGACCCTTTACGGCTTCACCGCAGCCCGCGGGGTCGCCGCCGCCAAGACCATGAAAAACCTCGACGCAGGCCTTCAGGATTCGCTGCGCAACATGGAGCGGGGCAAGCTCATAGGAAAGCTCAAGGATGAAGACGACGATTTGGAGGAAGAGGTCTTCACTCTGGAGGACAATAAGCGGCTGGCGCTCGAATACTACAAGAACAATATAATCCATTTTCTGCTTCCTGCGGCCTACGTCTCGACTTCGATCCTCGCGCAGCAGACTTTCCGGTTCAGCGTCAGCCAGGTGGTTGAAGACGTCTCTTTCATGAAGCGCTTCTTCAAGTTTGAATTCGTCTACGACAACGAACTGAGTGACGAAAAGCTCGTCGAAGACGTGCTGCTTATCTTTGAGAACATGGGATTCCTGCACCGCGTCGGCGAAGGTGACCAGTCATTCATTTTAGCTCACCAGGGCCTTCGAGCCTCGCATGCTTTTCACGGGCTGCTGCGGAACTATTTCGAAGGCTATTGGCTGGTCTTGCGAGGCTTGCGCTATCTTCAGAAAAACGGCTTTTCGGATAAGGACTTCATCAAGAAGATCCTCGCTTTAGGTCAGAAAGCCCTGAAGCTGGGGCTGGTCGAAAGGCCCGAATGCGTATCCAAGATTATATTCGACAACGCTCTGAAGCTTTATATCGAAAAGAACATAATTATAAAGGGCATAAACGGGGATAAAGAAAAGGAGGTCAAATTGAGCCCGGGAACGGAAGGCCACGGCGCTATCCAGCTCTACAGCAAGCAGATAAGCTACTTTTTGCGTTCGCCCCATTTTGTGCTCCAGTAGAAATATCGGAGAACTGAGAGATTGAGGAATTTAATCGGAGGCTAGGAAGATGGACATTTCCGTTCACCCAATTGACCCGGCAAAGAGGCGTCCAAAACCTCAAGATGAAAAGAACCTGGTTTTCGGACGGGTCTTCAGCGACCACATGTTTATGATGGATTTTGCCAAAGGCAAGGGGTGGAACAACGCCCGCATTGTCCCTTACCATCTGCTGGAGATGGACCCGGCCGCCATGGTGCTCCATTACGGACAGGGGGTATTCGAAGGCCTGAAGGCATACAGATGGCCAAACGATAGGATATGCCTCTTCAGGCCGTATCAAAACTGGGAACGATTTAACCGTTCGGCCCGAAGGATGTGCATGCCCGAAATAGACCTCGACTTCCAAATGTACGCTGTCGAACAACTCATCAAGCTGGATAGGGAATGGGTCCCCCACAGCATTGGCTCCTCCCTTTACATCAGGCCGACCATGATCGCTAACGAACCTCACCTGGGTGTGCGTGCCGCCGACCAATACCTCTATTTCATAATCACCGGACCGGTGGCCGCTTACTACGCCGAAGGATTCAATCCGGTAAAGATATATGTTTCGGAGGAATACGTCCGGACGGTCCGTGGGGGGGTCGGCGAAGCCAAGACGATGGCAAACTATGCTTCGAGCCTCTACCCGGCTCAGCTGGCCAAAGAAAAAGGTTTCACCCAGGTTTTGTGGCTGGATGCCGTTGAGCGCCGCTATGTGGAAGAAGTGGGAACAAGCAATATATTCTTCAGGATCGATGATGAACTTGTGACGCCCCCCCTTGCAGGCTCGATTCTGCCTGGAGTTACCCGCGATTCGGTGATCCAGCTGGCCGGGTACTGGGGGATCAGGGTTATCGAGCGTCAGATTTCAATTGATGAGGTAATTGAGACTGCAAGGTCCGGCAAAATGAAGGAAATGTTTGCCTCGGGCACAGCAGCGGTGATTTCGCCGGTTGGTGAAATCTGCTACCGTGACCGGCAATACATGATCTCTGATGGCGGAGTGGGGGAGTGGGCGAAGAAGTTCTACGATGAAATCCTGGGCATCCAGTACGGCGAACGGGAAGATGTAATCGGATGGATACGGCATCTAAAGCTCGGCTAAGTTCCCTCGATGCGCGGGATTAAAAAGCGCCCGTGGCTCACAAAGGCCCTTTCCATATTTCTTGTCTTTTCGCTTTGCCTTTGGCTGTCTCCCAAGGAGACGGGTATGGTTGACTGTATTTTCTGCAAGATAATAAGGGCAGAAGTTCCATGCGCGAAACTGTTCGAAGATGACAGCGTGCTCGGTTTCCTGGATATAAACCCGATCAACCCGGGCCACACTCTGGTAGTTCCTAAGACCCACTACTCCACCTTGTTTGAAATTTCACAAAAGGACCTTTTTGCCTGTTTGACCGCATCCCAAAAAATCGCCGTGGCTGTCTTAAAGGCTACAAAAAGCTCCGGGATCAATTTGGTTCAAAACAATTATCGAGAGGCCGGACAACTTATAGAACACGTTCATTTCCACCTCATTCCACGATTTGCCGGGGATAAGTTTCTAAAATCATGGTCGGGACAACCTTGCCCGCAGCCGCAATTGCGCAAAGTGCTCGAAGAGATCAAAGCCGAACTGGCGAGCAGTGAATCGTGAATGAAAAAACCCTCACTTTCCCCTCTCTGTTGTCCCTCGCTGTTCACTGTCCAGTGGTTGCCGGTCACTACTTACGGAGGTTGAGATGCTTTTGTTGGCAATATTCGGATCGCCCAGGAAAAAGGGAAATACCGAACTCATGATGGATAGTTTTATCGACGGGGCTTTATCGGCCGCCAATATTGAACTTAAAAAAATCTATATTACGGACCTCAAAATCTCGGGCTGCCAGAACTGCGGATATTGTGACGAACATGGTGCTTGCGTGCAGAAGGATGATATGGAGAATGTCTATCCTCTTCTGGAATCGGCAGAGAGGATCGTTGTCGCAAGCCCCATATTTTTCTATGGGTTGAGCGGCCAGTTGAAACTGCTCGTGGACCGCAGCCAGGCGCTGTATGCGCAAAAGTATAAAAAGCGCGCCGACAGCCTGGCGCCGTCAACCGATGCGGGCAGGAAGGGATTTTTTCTTTGCGCGGGGGCGACTAAAGGAAAACGGCTCTTCGATTGTCCCATTTTGACCGTAAGGTACTTTTTCGACGCCATTGACGTGGAATACGGTGGAGAACTGTGCTTTCGTCAGATAGATGAAAAAGAAGCCATACTGCGCCACCCCACGGCCCTTGAAGAGTGCACAAAAGCAGGGGCGGCATTTGTCGCGCAGGATGGATAAAGTCCCGCCCCGGCGCGACGGCGGCGAAGGGGAGTCCGCCTGAACTTTTCGAACCGGGATAGAAAACAGGAAGGCCGGTTTGATCCCGGCCTTCACTCAATAAAGTCAAATTCGGTTTGCCTCAATCGGTTCAAACTTTTCTGACATTGACAGCCTGCGGTCCCTTCTGCCCCTTTTCGATCTCGAAGACTACTTCCTGACCTTCGCTAAGGGTCTTGAAACCCTTGCCTTCAATGGCGCTGAAATGCACGAAAATATCCGGTCCGCCATTTACTTCGATGAAGCCATAACCCTTTTGCTCGTTGAACCACTTTACTCGACCTTCCGCCATTACAAATTTCCTTTCACTTGATTGAGAAGTTTACGCCAGGTACGTTATTGGAGCAACTTTCGGAAACGTCTTGCAAGGCGAAAGACCGATTCCCTGGCAAACCCCAAATACCGACCTCATAGTACACGAATCCAACTATTGTAAATACCTCCGGGCTAAAAATCAACAACCAACACCTGATGACAATCTACTTTGAAATCAGGTGTTTTCTGTACTGGATATAAGCGTCTCGGGCGGCAATATACGGGTCGAGCGAAGCCTTCTTTAGCTCCTCGTATTCACCGCCGTGCAGTGATGTATAGTTTGTGAATTTCCCGCTTTGAGCGCAAAAAGTCACCCACCACACGGCAGGAACCCAATACAGGGGATCCATTGCCGAATCTACCGCGTAGCCGAAAAGGTCTCTGGGATCCGACGGGCCCAGCACCGGGACCATCAGAAAATCACCGGACCTCAAGCCCCAAAGAGCGAGCGTCTGACCGAAATCCGCCTCATAATTTTCGAGCCTAAACACGGCTTGAGCAACATCAAACAAGCCGGCCGCGCCCATCGTCGAATTTATGAGGAAACGGGCCGCCTCATTTGCCGCCTTGTCTGGTTTGCCCTGGAGCATAAAATTGATGAAACGCGAAGGGAAAACCAGGTTGTGAAACCCGCGGTAGATCGCCTCGCGAAGTTGAAGCGGAAAAAGAAACGAATACACCCTGGTTACGGGCTTGAGCACGCCGAAATAGAGTCGGTCGTTAAACTCGAAAATTGCTCTGTTGGAGTGTTCGTACGGATCGCTGATCTTCGCCGCGCTGGGCGCGCCTTCGGGTTCTATGGCTTGTCTGGTTGCCGCAAAGGCCATATTGAAAGCGGACGTGCTGGTCAAGACTGGAGAACTCGTAAGAATGAAAATCAACAAACAGATCACCCCTCCCTCGAAACGCCTGCCCCTTTTCATCAAAATCTTCCTCCTTATTTATTGGCGACCGCGAGCGCATATATTAATATTACAAACAGCGAGTGCAAGCAAATTATATGCTCAACCGCGCCCCTGACGGCTCCGGTGACCTCACGCGCTCCTGGGTCACACGTGTTTAATTATATATATCGGATTGCATACCTTCGAAGGTGTAATATATTTTAAAGAGTTTGGTCCCGGAGGAATTCGGGGTCCGGATTTTCCTTACGGCAACAATCCCCGGCTGGGCTGGATGCTCTTTTTCACGTGCAATGTTAGAGGGGGCTGACAAAAATGGCGAATATCGAACAGAAAGATCCGCTAAATAAACTCATGAACCGTTTGAGGAGGCCGTCGGGAGATGGAGATCGCAAACAGGATCAGCGCAAGGTTCATTTCTCGATCTGGTACTTTATCGTTGCCCTGCTTGTAATCATGTGGTTTCAAACCTTCATAACCGAGCAGCAGACAAACCGGGTCTCCTATTCCGAATTCAAGCAGCTGATAAGGAGCGGGAAACTGGAGTCCGTAACCATCGGTTCCGATAGGGTCACGGGCATTCTGAAAGATTCCAAAGAGCCTAACCGAACCGTCACAGCCAATCGGGTCGAAGACCCCGATCTTGTTAAGGACCTCGAAGCACAGGGGATAAAATTCAGCGGCGCCTCCGA
>DASPQK010000178.1:0-19008 GCA_035624985.1 Syntrophobacteraceae bacterium
GTTGGCGGAGAAGCGCAAGGCCCTTGAAGCAATTGATAAAGAGCAGGGCCGGATCCGATCAAACATGAGCACGGTCAACGGTTCAAGCCAATACTACTCAAGACTGCTTGAAAAGCTAAATGCCCAGGAGACCGATATCGAGAGCATTCAATCCGAGGTCCGCGCACTGGATAAGAAACGGGACGACCAGAAGCAGAAACTGGACAGCTATCTGTCGAACCTTTCGATTTAGGATTCAAGTCAAGGGATCGAACAAAGGGAGCAAACAGCCGTGGAACCGGTTCCACGGCTGTTTTGGTTTTGGCGCTTTTATGTGTCCTTATGGCTCGAAGCGACCCGATCTTGAGCCATGGATGCCTCAGTATGGTCCCCGGTACCAGAAAATATCCGTTTTGCCGTCGCCGTCGAAGTCACCGGCCACCGGCACGAACGTTCCGTAAGCGGACTCCGCGATGCTGGTAAATGTTCCCGTGGAACTGCCCTCCCATATATAGTCGGTACTGTGGCCCTGGTCCTTCCAGTAGATGTCCCATTTGCCGTCGCCGTTGAAATCTCCTGCCAGCGGCGTGTAGGTGCCGGTCACGTCCGTCGGAGCGACCACCTTGACAAACTGGCGCGATCCCTGTTTGGACCAGGAGATATAGTCGGCGTTTGCCGGCCCCGTCCCGGGGCGATACCAGAAGATATCCTGCCCGGCGTTCCCGTTAAAATTCCCAACTATGGGGGTGTAATTGATCAACCCGGTCGAGACGTGATCGGCGTGGGTGAAGGTGCCGTCTCCATTGGACCACCAGATGTTGACAGTGCCGGAGCCAGGATTATACCAAAAGATGTCGGTATTGCCGTCACCATCGAAATCTACGGCAAAAGGTTTGTAGTATCCGCTTATCGAGTAGGTAGTGGAGGTGAATGTGCGGTTGCCGTTGTACCAGTAGATATGGGTGTTGTTGGCCCCCTGTTTATAAAGCATGAAAGCGGCGCCGTGCGACTTTCCTTTAAAGCGGCCGGCAATTATCTGACAGCCTGAGGGCAGCACCGTGGTTGGTGACTTATCGAACGTCCGGTCGGCTCTTCCCCACCAGAAGTTGGTTTTACCGTTAGTAGGGTCGTACCAGATGATATCATCCTTTCCGTCGTTGTCGAAATCCGCGCTCACCGGTGTGTAGTTCTTAAAGGCGATTGGCATGGTCTCCCGGGCAAAGGTCCAGTCTCCGTTGGACCACCAAATGAAATCCTCGTCGGCTGTCCCGATTTTTAACCTGAGTGAGTTGAGATAACTTGCGCTGGCCCCTTTTGGTATTTGTCCGCTGTAGGTGAGCTTGGACGTCCGAGAGGCGCCCTCGTAGGCCATATTATAGTTTGTAAATAGGCTGAGCCACTGTAACTGGGTCGAATTGAAAAACGCAGGCACTCTCAGATCCAGTCCCGCAACACTGTAATAGCCCATCACATCGTAGGCGAAATCAAACGATTCCGGCGGGTTGTCAGGCTGGCCCGTCGACTCCAGCAGTCCTTTCATGACGGTTTCACCGATACCATAATCGACGTTAAGAATATCTGCGTACGGAGGTTCAAACGGGTTGCTCGACTCGACCATTGCGTTATAGGTGAACAGGAGATTCGAATTCGAGCATGGGTGAGCCACGAAATCGCTGCGGCTGGTGAAAAAATGAAGCGGACTTTGGCAGTAGAGAAATTCCCAGTCGTCGGCATAAGTCATTTGAGTATTGGTTTTGGGATTAAGCGGCAGATAGCCGTCGTTCGGATGGAGCAGGCCCGAGAAATGTCCGAGTTCATGCGCGAGGTGCGAGGTCGCAAAATATGCCTGCGGCTGACCGGCAGGAGCGTTATAGCAGTTTGATGCTGTGACGAACGCGGTGCGCCCGGCCCATGGAAATTGGCCTTGGGATTGGTAGCCCCCGCTCAGAATCCAGACCAGCACCTCATCGGGGTCCCCCCAGAATGCGGTCACGCTATTAAGCCAGTCGTAGAGCGTTTTCGAGTCTTTTGTATCATCGTATGCGTTTTGCGGCATGTTGGGAAAGACGTTAAAAATAGTGTCCTCTAAGTTGGATGAAGTGTGGCTCTTGAATTGACTCCAGGTCAATGTAATTGAATCATTGGGATCTCTCGACACGATCTTCGGGATGTAGTAGTATTCCACAGATTTGAGCCAGAACTTGATTCCCGCCGGCGCGTATATGCTGTTGGTTCTGTCCACTATCTCCCGCAGCAGTTGATAAGACGGTATGAGGGGCTCGCACCCTGAGCTTCCGGGCATGCAGGCCAGAGGCTCCACTATACGCAGGGGCATCATCCTCGTAGCGGTTGCGGTGACGGGGGTCAAAAGCACGGCCAGCGAAACGAAGGCCAATACAACTGTGTTGATTTTCCTCATCTCATTTCGTCTCCCTTCTCCCAGGTGCTTTCCGCACTACTTGAAAAAATTGGATTCTCGACGCGCTCTCTAACGGACGGCATCGGTCGATTCCCGCCCCGGTCCCGCCAAAGCCAGGTTATCATAAATCAGGTAACAGAAAAGTAACAGATGAGAAAATATTGCAGACGGTCTTGCAATCGCGCGACCTGCCGTATGTTCCAACAGAGATGAGGGTGGTCGGATCGGCGCAGACGCCACCTTCATCAAGCCAGGGCATGCGGTTGATGGATAGGTTGGACCCGGTAGAATACCGGGATGCTTCTGGTGAATGTGCTGTCCGACCTGGTGATCATGTCGATTGCATTTGCGGCGTACAGAACCACTTTTATCGTGTTTGCGCGGACAGGCGATTTGCCTGCGGAATAATCGGTTACCGACGCTTGAGCGTTCACGGACAGATTGGAATCATACTGCTTGCTTTTCGATGTCCCGTCAACGTGGAGATATGCCCGGAATGTCTTTGTTATCGGTTCGCAGCCGTTATTGATTACCGAGAAATCCACATGCACTTTCCTCACTGGTTTGGCAAATCCGATTGCCAGCTTCTGTTTGGAAGAACTCTTCGAAGTAACGTCTCGTGAAAACAGGGATGCCCTGAAGATATTCGGGGGTTAGCAGTGGAAGGGCGGTTCGATATCGGGGGGCGGCTTTTTTCGCTGCAAGTCCCAGATAGTAAAAAAAGCTGGCAAGGTCCCTGTCTCCTTCGTCAATCTGGTACCATACACAGCGCAGCGATCTGCTGTCTATGTAGCTTGCGGCCAGCAGGGTCTTGCCGGTGCCGGCAGGGGCCGCCATCCATTCGACCGGCAGGCGGCTCCCCTGGTCAATAAGCCGGAACAATCTGTCCCGTTTTATAATCCCGGCCGGTCGCGGGACCGTAATCTTGGCAATAGAAGCCTTTCTGCTCGGCATATGGAAGACTCCTGCACAGTGGAGGCGCACAGCTAACGCCGGGCAATCAGGCGATCTTGGCCCATTTCCAAATCAAATCATAGCGAAAGTCAAAATTTCAGGCGCTTATGGATTCTCTTAGGCCTTTACCAATAGCAGAGGTCACAGAGCCCGTCAACAGCATTGTCATCCAGCTTACATCCCGCAAACGAATTCGGAAAATGTCGCCATTGCCGATGACTCCATGATCGAAACTATTTCTGACGGCCTCTCGACATGATAAATTAAAAAACAGGCAAAGTGGTTTACGCCCGATTCAAAAACAGGAAGCAGCGCATGAGCATAAAATCCTGGGCTTTCTTGTGGCTGATAATCTCCATTGCGGTCATCGCCCTGGTCCTGTTCATCGCGGCCGGCACCGCTGCCTGGTTTGCCGCCTGGGTATACCTGGCGCTTTTCGCCGTCTCCAGCATCGCCCTCACTCTATGGCTGCTCAGGCGCAACCCCGGTTTGCTTGAAGAACGCATGCGGTTCAGGCGCGGTCAACAAACCTGGGATAAGATTTTCCTGGCAGCGATAAACGTGATTTTTCTTGCCTGGCTGGCTTTAATGCCGCTTGACGCAGTTCGATTCCGCCTGTCCAGGATGCCGGCGTGGCTTCAAGGGGCGGGGGCCGGCATCCTGCTTTTCTCTTTCTACCTTTTCTACATAACTTTCCGCGAAAACCCTTACCTTTCGGCGGCGGTGCGCATCCAGGAAGACCGGGGACAAACGGTGGTCACAACCGGACCGTATCGTTATGTGCGCCACCCGATGTACAGCGCAGGCTTTCTATTCTTTCTGGGAACGGCCCTTTTGCTGGGGTCCTGGTGCGGAGTGCTTTTCGAACCTGTGTTCGTGGGCATGATTACAGTGAGAGCCGTATTTGAGGAACGAATGCTGAAGGAGCGGCTCGAAGGCTACGATGCCTACATGGCCCAGGTGAAATATCGATTCATCCCGCATGTTTGGTAGACGCGGGGAAAGGAAAGGCGAATTCAGAATGTAGAATGTAGAATGTAGAATTTAGAAGGCAGAAGTGGGAAAAGTGCGAATATCCTACCGCAGGATGTCCAATTTAGAAAGCTTCATCGGTTATGCGGTTCTGCGGTTGGAAACTCTACATTCGATTTTACTGAACGCAACTTCGTATTATGCCCGATAAGCAATTATAAAAAGCCTGCGGAAAGGAAACAGGATTCGTCCGTCGTCCTGTGGAAGATACGCCAGCGTGTATCTTTCACGCAACCGATCTTCAAACCTTTTTCTTTGTTCTTCATTTTCCAGGGCGTCCAGAAACGGACGCATACCTGTGCCTCGAAACCATTCAACAATGGATTGAGGACTTTCGACGATGTGGTAGTACTCGGTTTCCCACATATCCAGCCGCGCAGCCAGGGGCCGAAGCAGATTGTAGTAAAAGGACGGAGCTTCTCCGGTCAGCGCGTTGAGCGCCGGCCCCATGAGGCGGCGCCAGCGCGGATCGTTGGCCGTTTCAAAAATCTGCCGGTGCGGGGCGGAGTTGAAAATCGCGGGCATCTGGACCGCCAGGGCGCCGCCGGAGGCTACCTGAGCGAAAAGGCGGGGAAAAAGAACTGCATGTCCAGGCACCCACTGCAAGGCGGCGTTTGAAAAAACCACATCAAAACCATTCCCGGCGCTCCACGCTGCAATATCTCCAACGAGCCACTTATGACGCGGATAAGACCGAGCAGCAGAGGCGATCATGTCCGGTGAGGAGTCCAGTCCGGTGATATGCGCCTTTGGCCAGCGCCGGTGAAGAACGGCCGTGCTGTTCCCCGGACCGCAGCCCAGGTCGATGACCCGCAGGGGATCGGCGACTTCGATGCGCGCGGTCAAATCCACGGAGGGCCGGGTCCGTTCGTCGGAAAACCTCAAATAAAGCTCGGCATCCCAATTCACCGACTAGCATCCTTCTCTGAAAAGGAGCAGGGGCGGATCGTAGATTTCGGGCGGCCTCAAGCCAAGCAGTTGCATGAGGGTCGGGGCCACGTTCGTCAGACCGGGTTCCCTGATTTGCGGGTCGAATTCGATGCAGTCATTGCCCCTCGGATCATATACGATGAACCAGACGGGATTCAACGTATGAGATGTTTTTGCCCTGATCTTGCCGTCCGGGTAAAGTTTGGGCCTTTTGGTTTTTTCATCGATCTCGAACATTTCTTCGGCGTTGCCATGATCCGCAGTTACTATGAGGATTCCCCCAACCCTGCGGGTGGCTTCCACGAGCCTGCCAAGGCACAGATCGACGGTTTCCACCGCTATTTCAGCCGCCTGGTAGATTCCAGTATGCCCTACCATATCGCCGTTTGGATAGTTGAGCCTGATCAGGTCAAAGCCCCCCGAAAGGATTGCCTCAACCGTCTTATCCGTAATTTCAGCCGCTTTCATCCAAGGCCGCTCCTCGAAGGGCACCCTGTCCGAAGCGATCTCGATATACTCTTCGAGCCTTTCGTCAATCTTTCCAGACCTGTTCCCATTCCAGAAATAGGTGATGTGACCATACTTCTGGGTCTCACTTATAGCCATTTGCCGTTTGTTGTAAATCGACAGATACTCGCCTACGGTGTGCTCGATGTGTGGCGGTTCAACCAGGTAATTCTTCGGAATGTGCAGTTCGGTATCATATTCCATCATGCCCGCATAGGCAGCTTTTGGACACGGCTCCCGTTTGAAGTAAGGGAAGTTGTCCTCTTCAAAAGCCCGGCTTATCTCAATCGCCCTGTCTCCGCGAAAGTTGAAAAGCACAACCGACTCACCATCCCCGATTGGCCCAACGGGGTTCCCCGATTCATCCGCGATTATGAACGGCGGGAGGTCCTGATCTATAATGCCAGGTTTTTCCTCACGGTATGCTTTGATGGCCGCTTCAGCAGAGGGGAACTTTCTGCCTTGCGCTGCGACATGGGTCTTCCATCCCAGCTCGACCATGCCCCAGTCCGCTTCGTAGCGATCCATGGTGATCTTCATGCGCCCGCCGCCGCTTGCGATGCGGTAATCGACATGAGCCTGCTCCCGCAGCCCGTGCAGTACGGACTCCAACCTGGCGACGTAAATCAGAGCGGAAGTTTCGCCCACGTCTCGTCCGTCGAGCAAAATATGCACGCGCGCCCTCGGCAGTTTGTCCTCGAAAGCGAGATGTCCGAGCATTGCCTCCAGGTGCCTGATATGGCTGTGAACATCTCCATCCGAAAGCAGGCCGATGAAATGCATTGCGCCCCCGTGTTGTGAGCAAAAACCGACAAGACGCCGCCAGGCGCGTCCCTCGAAAAGCCTGCCCGATTCGATAGATTCATTGACCAGCCTGGCTCCCTGCGGGTAGAAGCGACCGGCGCCCAGAGCATTGTGCCCTACTTCGGAATTGCCCATGTCATGGTCTGAAGGAAGGCCCACCGCAGTTCCGTGCGCGCGCAGCAGCCGGTAGGGACAGTTGGCGAGCAGCCAGTCGAGATTGGGTGTGCAGGCGCCTGCAACCGCATTTCCAAGCGCATCCCCGCGATACCCTACTCCGTCCATGATAGCCATCGTGACAGGGCGGGGACTGCGGTGAGTGAGCAAACTTACCATGCCTTTCATCCTTCTCCGTTCACTGTCCAACATTCACTGTTGACTCCGCCGCTCAAAGCCTTATACCGTCTGTGGCAAACAGTGCGATTGAGGACCGTTTCAGGGCTGTCTGGCCCTCACCCCTCGAGGTTTTTCTCCCAGGGCCACAATCAGCCTTTCAGCGGTCCCGTCCCAGTGGACAATCCCAACACTGATTCTGTCGCCAGGGTGCAGTTTCCGGATTTCCCGGATAGCGCTATCGGCGTCTTTGACCGGGAGATCGTTCAAACTCACTATCACGTCTCCGCCAACCCTTACGATATTGTTGCCGATCTGAGCTTTCCTGTTTCCTCCTCTCAGTCCCCCTTTGTCGGCGGGTCCTCCCGGAGTGGTTTCGATCACCATTGCGCCGGCCTTGACCGGAAGTCTCAGAGCTTCGGCAATGTCCGGGAAAAGGCTCATCAGGGTAGCGCCCAGGAACGGATAACTGTAATACCCCTTGTCGATCAACTCAGCGGCTATCTTCTTGGCCGTGTTGACCGGAATGGCGAAGCCGATCCCGACGCTTGCACCGGTCGGGCTGAAAATAGCCGTGGCGATGCCGATCAGATTGCCGGAGGAATCCAGCAGGGGCCCGCCGGAGTTGCCCGGATTTATGGAAGCGTCCGTCTGGATTATGTCCTCGACCAGGGTGCCGTTTTCCGCCTTCATCGTTCGTCCCACGGAACTGATCACCCCGGTCGTGAGGGTTTGACCCAGCCCAAACGGGTTACCGATAGCCATTGCTTTCTGACCGACCTTGAGATTTGCCGAATCGCCCATCGGAATAACCGTCAGGCTTTCTTTGGCAGCCTCTATTTTCACAACCGCCAGATCGGTGTCCGGATCGGTGCCTATAAGCCTGGCCGTGTACTTCTTTCCGTCGGCCAGCGTTACTTCAAGTCTTCCGTCACCGATCACGTGATTGTTTGTCAGAATGTAGCCGCGCGAATCAATAATCGCGCCCGACCCTGTCCCTTTGTGGGGAATGACGTTCAAGAAGAAATCGTGCTCGATAATCGTGCTGGTTATGTTCACTACTCCCGGGGCAAGATGCTGGTACAGGTCGATATTGTTTTTCTCTTCCTCGGTAAGCGCGAACGCCTGTGGGACATAAGCCAGCAAAAGCACCAACAGCGCCGGATACAATATTCTCATCGCGAATCGTGACTCGTGAATCATGACTGGCGGCTCCTTGCTACGGGTTCGGATTCGACAGGCAGTCTGCCGAGGGCGCCTAATCATACAGCCGGTCCAGTTTTCTGTAAATGGTCCTGAGAAGCCACGCCGTCAGCAATATTGCAAGTATCCACCCGGCGATCCTGTGCCAGGGATGCATGAGTTCGGGGGCCACAGCTTTGATGCGCGCAACGGGCAGAGCAAATCCGATACGGATGCTCGAACCTGTGGGACTTAGAATCGCGGTGCAAAGCCCCACCAGATCCCCATCCAGGTTTATAAGCGCCCCTCCGGAGTTGCCCGGATTTATGGGCGCATCTGTCTGAATCAGACCTCTGAGAACTCTGCCCTGATCGCTGATGGTCCGGCCGGTCATGCTGACAACGCCCGATGTAAGAGTCTGTCCCAAACCGAAAGGGTTTCCCAGGGCGAGCACCTTTTGCCCGACTTGAAGGCCCTTGGAGTCTCCGAGCGAGATCGCTCTAAGGGGCCTGTCTCCGATGTCCACCTTTATCAGCGTCAGGTCGTCGCTAGGGTCGGAAGCAATAATGGCGGCTTCGAGCCGTCTTCCATCGGAGAGCGTGACCTGGATATTTCTGGCGCCGGAGACGACGTGGCTGTTCGTTACGATCACCCCATCCCTGCCTAGTATGACTCCCGAACCGGAACCCGTTACCGACGGCAACGCGCAGAAGAAAAAGTCGCTCTCGCATGCCTCGGTCGTTATGTTTACAACGGATGGGGCTGCCTTCTCGTAAGCCTTGATAGTGAGGATTTCCTCGGGGGTAAGGGCAGAGACGTTCGAATACGCGGCCTCAATGGATATAAGCAGAATTAAGGCAATCACCCAGGGATATTTCGGGTAAAATGATAATTTCCAGTGCATGGAAGCTCCGGGTTCCTATCTCCGGAATTAGTCCAAAATGCTTGCACCACTCTTTCGACTCCCTCCCCCATTAAGGGTAATGCCTCAGAGAGGTGAAAGAAAGAAGGGCCTGTCAGTACTATCACGGTTTTCCCGGTATCAGGGCTTAAATCCAAAGACAGCCGTATTTACAGTAGAAGCCCCGGTGGAAGTGAAATCAACCACCACGTACTGTCCGGGACACTCATATGCCCTGCTGGCTGAAGACCCTGAGGCAGCTTCGGCGTTCAATTCAAAGCTGTCCAGAATACCGTAAATCTTCTTCCCTGCACTGTCGGTTGCCATGATGCTTACATTAATCGAGGAACCGGAGCTTATGGAGGCATAAAGTCTCAGCTGCGAATAGGCGGCGACGGAAAACGGCCCTTTAACCAGTTCGTATGTTCCTGAGTTAACGCCGAATGGAAGAGTCAGCGGAAGATCAGACCCTTCGCAGATCTGCACCGTGCCCGCTATGGCAGGCTGGATGAAAGAACACAAAATCGATGCGATGAAAATAGAGAGCATGAATTTGCTTTTCCGGAAAGTCCTATGCCCAATCAACCCCATAATTTCCTCCTTGCGCGTCGGATACACTCATGCAACACAATCCAATTCAACCAATTCTAGGTAATGCGGGCGAATTTTCAAGTCCTCTATTTGAGGAGAACGGGTCTCGCCGCCCCTCGCGCGCCGGCTGCGGGAGGGAGGCTCAGAATATCCGGTCCCGCCGGATTCAATCATCTTCGCAGGGGTGAGAGGACCGGAGCCGTGTACAAGGTCTCCTCCCGCGCAGAAGGACGGGAGGAGGGTTGCCCGGTGTTTGCCGCCCGCATCTGCGCAAGGCGGGCATGAGGGCCGGGAGGATCAAGCGGCCGCAGCGTCCCGTGCCCGCCTTGAAAGTTCATCTGAGCTGAGGTCTTCAACGTGAGTGGCTATCATCCATTTGTTACCGGCAAAGTCTCTTATGGTGGCCACACGGTCTCCCCAGAACCGATCGGCCGGTTTTTCAACGGACTCCCCGCCCGCCTCCAGGGCCTTTCGATACGTGGCGTCGGCATCCGTGACGTAGAGGTAGAGCGATACCGGCATGGATTGAGCGTCCCTGCACTCGCCCAGCATTAAAACCGAATCGCCGATCTTCAGTTCCGCATGCATAACGCTGCCGTCCGGCGCTGGAAATCGATAGACTTCCGTCGCCCCGAACGCCTTCTTAAGAAAGTCAATCAGCCGCGCCGCTCCCTCGACCGACAGAAGGGGCGTAACGGTATGGTAACCTTCAGGTATATGTTTGACAGCCATAAATTATCTCCTTTTTTTCCCGCTTTCGACAATCACTTTCTATTCAATCTAATTCGCGCGTACAGAAAAGCTCAGATTCGAGTGGTTTTTCCGGTAAAATTTTTAAATGTTCACAGGTAAAATTCTCCTACGTTTAAAGGTAAAATTCTTCTATGTTTAAAGGTAAAATTCTCCTACGTTTATAGGTAAAATTCTTCTACGTTTATAGGTAAAATTCTTCTACGTTTAAAGGATTATCTGAAAGGGTCACTGCATCCATGTCTTTGCCGTTTGCGCAAATTGCGGCCGTTGTGGGCGATGAAAACCTTTTGATGTCGCCGGAAGAACTGTACTGCTACAGCTTCGACGCCAGCAGAATGAGTTTTTTTGCAGAAGGGGTGGCGTTTCCCGCAGACGGCGCCGAGATTTCGGCTCTTGTCCGACTGGCCAATGCACATCGTTTCCCGGTCTACCCGAGGGGGTCAGGATCCGGAATGGTTGGCGCATGCCTCCCCCGGGGCGGGTTGGTGATAGTCACCAATCGGCTCAAACGGGTCCTTGAAATCGATGCGGCCAACATGACTGCGGTTGTCGAGCCGGGGGTAATTACCGAAGACTTACAAAAAGCTGCCGCAAAGTACGGCCTGTTTTATCCGCCCGACCCGGCAAGCCTCGCTTTTTCTTCAATGGGTGGAAACGTTGCGACTTGCGCCGGAGGTCCGAGGGCCGTTAAATACGGTGTTACGCGCGACTATCTGCTCGGGCTGGAAATGGTCCTTCCAACCGGTGAAATCATTCGAACCGGGACCCGCACGATGAAGGGGGTCGTAGGCTATGACATGACCCGGCTTATGGCCGGGTCTGAAGGCACGCTGGGAATTTTCACCAAGATTGTCGTCCGGCTTATCCCCGCGCCGGAAGCGGTCCGCACCCTGACCGCCGTATTTTCAGACCTTGATTTCGCCGTAAACGCAATATGCGGGATATTACTGGACCGAATCATTCCATCCACGATCGAACTGATGGACCAGGCAACGATCCGTGTGGTAGAAAATCACCTTCGCATTGGGCTGCCGGTTGAAGCCGAAGCGCTTGTCCTGATCGAGGTGGACGGACCCGAGGTAGTGCTGGACGGCCAGGTTGACAGGATCGAGGCGATTTGCCGAAGAGCGGGCGCGGGTGCGATTATGGCGGCGCAATCCGAAGAGGAAAGGGAGCTTCTGTGGCGGGCGCGCAGGTCAGTTTCGCCTGCTCTGGGGCAGATAAGGCCCGGAAAAATAAACGAAGACGTAACGGTCCCACGCACCAGGATTGCGCAGCTCATCAGGTCCATACGGGGGCTTGCCGATAAATACGCTCTGACGATAGTCTGCTTCGGTCACGCCGGAGACGGCAACATCCACACGAATATCATGCTCGACAGAAGGGATGAAAGCGAGCGGGCGCGGGCGGCAAAGGCAGTCGAGGAGCTTTTTGCGATAGTCCTTGGCCTGGAGGGCACGATTTCGGGAGAACACGGCATAGGGCTTGCCAAATCGCCGTTCATAGAACTCGAAGTAGGGGCCGGCGGGCTGGACGCAATGCGAAGAATCAAACAGGCCCTCGATCCGCTAAACATTATGAACCCAGGCAAAATATTCGTGCCGGACCGGACCTTCTTGGATGGGGATTTTGTTTAATGAATACAAAGGAGCAAAGCGCCATCTGGGACCTGGGCGATCTCTATTCAGGCCCCCGCGATTCTCAGGTGGAAGCCGACATTGAATGGCTCAAGGGGCGGGTTTCGAATTTTTTGTCGTACAAAGGCAAGGTGGCTGGCCTGGGGCCGCAGGATTTGCTTGAGGCGGTTTTGAGACTGGAAGAAATAAACGAACGGGCACAAAAACTGCTCGCATACGCATATCTGAATTTCTCGACTCAGACCCTCGACCCGGCGGCAAGCGCATTTTTTCAATCCTGTAAAGAACTCCACAGCGAAATACGCCGCGACACCCTGTTTTTCAAACTCGAATGGACAAAACCGGGAGAGCGGGCCGAGCAGGTCGCCTCCGACCCCGTACTGTCGAAATACACGCATTATCTCATCTCCCTCAGTCGCTACGGCCCCTACCTGTTAAGCGAACCTGAGGAGCGCATCCTGGCCGAAAAGGAACCTTCAGGAGCATCGGCCTGGGGGGTCCTGTTCGAAAAGATGCTTAGCCAGTTGAGGTACGGCGAGAAAAAAGAGACCGAATCCGAAGTATTGAGCAGACTCTACAGCCCCGACCGGGAAGTCCGTAAAGGCGCGGCGCACGATCTGAACCAGGGTCTCCAGTCCATCCTCATCCCATTGACACACATTTTCAATACCATCCTGCTCGACAAGTCGATAGAGGACCGGCTGCGACGCTATCCCCACTGGCTAAGCTTCCGGAACCTGAGCAATGAGGCGGACGACGCCATGGTCGGCGCGCTGGTGAATGCAGTTTGTTCAAGATACGACCTGGTCGAACGCTACTACCGCCTCAAGCGGAAGCTTCTAGGTTATGAGGAGCTTTTCGACTACGACCGCTACGCCCCGATACAAACGGTTTCCGAGGTTAAGACCTCATGGGAGGAGGCAAAAAGGATCGTGCTCCTGTCCTATGAGGATTTCTCCCCGGAAATGGCTAAGATAGCCTCTCGGTTCTTCGAGGAGGGGTGGATCCACGCCTCGGTTCTGCCCGGAAAACGCAGCGGGGCCTTCGCGCACCCTGTCGTCCCCTCCCTGCACCCATACGTGTTCCTCAATTTTACCGGCAGCCGCCGGGACATTATGACTCTTGCTCACGAACTCGGTCACGGCATCCACCAGTATCTTGCGCGAAAACAGGGGCTTTTCAACTCCGATACCCCCCTGACTACCGCCGAAAGCGCGTCGGTTTTCGGAGAGATGATAGTCTTCAGCTTCATCCTCAAAAGGACGGCCTCACCCGTTGAACGCCTGGGACTGCTCTGCTCGAAAATAGAAGATACCTTCTCGACCGTTTTCCGCCAAGTGGCGATGAATCGATTTGAAGATGCCGCGCACAACGCCAGGCGAACACGCGGCGAGTTGGACCCGGACTTCATTTCCTCCCTGTGGATAGAATCGCAGAGCGCGATGTTCGGAGACTCAGTGCGGCTGCTCGACCACTATAAGGTCTGGTGGTCCTATATTCCTCATTTTGTTCACTCTCCCGGATACGTATACGCCTACGCATTCGGTGAACTGCTTGTGCTGGCCCTCTACGATCAGTACCTGCACGAGGGGTCCAATTTTGTCCCAAGGTACCTCGAGTTCCTGGAATCGGGCGGCAAAGTGGCGCCCAAAGAACTGCTTCGGCCGTTTGGGGTGGATTTAGCCGATCCCGGCTTTTGGCGCCGGGGCATAAAAATCATAGAAGACCTAGTAAGCGAGGCCGAAAGAGAATCGCTGGGGGAAAACCCAGGGCAAGGATGAAATCCTCCCTTTGGCGTCCGTATTCGATTTCATCGCCCCAGATCGAAATAGACCTTTATTTCGGTAACCTGGCCGTCGCGAACCATTTCCACGTCTTCGCCTCCCTGCTTGGCCAGGGCGATCATCCTGGCATTGGAATTAAGGATGATCGACACGAAACCGCGAACGTGTTTAGAAACGGCATGCTCTTTGAGCCGGTTTTGCAGTGCTTTGCCAAGACCGCTCCCCTGCCACTTCTGCGAAACCATGAACCCGACCTCGGCAATATTGGTGGACGGATCGAGAAAATAGCAGGCGCTGCCAACGATTTTCTCGTTTTCGCGCTCGCCGGCAACGGCTATGAAAGCGACCTCCGTGTCGAAGTTCACGTTGCAGAGCTGTTGGGTTTGAGAGCATGTCAGGGTCTTGAGGCGCTGGAAGAACCTTGTGTAGACGTCTTCTGCGGAAAGCGCGTGAAAGAGTTCCAAAAGCGCGTCCATGTCGCTCGCCCGGCTTGGCCGGAGCCGGACGGTCCTGCCGCCTTTGAGCGTCACCGTGCGTTCTTCTTCTATGAGATAGGGCTTCTCCGACCTGAGCATCACCGAAGCGGGGAGGTAACCGAGGCGTTTGGCCTCTTCCAGGAGCCAGGGACGGAATTTGGGCGCTGCAATTTCAATAAGAGACAAGGCCCGTTCGCGTATGGATTTTCCGAAAAGATATACCATTCCGTACTCGGTTACCACGTAGTGAACATCGGCTCTGGAAATCCCCACTCCCTCCTGGAGCAGAAGCTGAGGCCGGATGCGCGATTCCTCTCCGTTTTCACTCGTGGAACGCAGGCATATGATGGGCTTGCCTCCGGGTGAACGGGCCGCGCCTCGCAGGAAATCGGGCTGGGTGGACACTCCGCCGTAGAATTTCCCACCCAGCTGGTCCGTGCAGATTTGCCCGGTCAGATCGACCGCAAATGCCTGGGAGATAGATACAAAGCGGTGATTGCGCGCAACAATGAAGGAATCGCAGACATACTCGATAGGCCTGAATTCAAACATCGGATTGAGGTGTACGTAATCGTAGAGCCTCCTGGTTCCCATGCAGTAGCTGGTGACCACCTTATCGCAGTGCAGGGTTTTCTTGCGGCCGGTGATGATGCCGCTCTCTATGAGATCCAGGATGCCGTCGGTGATAACATCGGTGTGCACACCCAGGTCCCTGTGGCCGTGCAGGAAGGGCAACGCCGCGTTGGGAATGCGCCCCAAACCTATTTGCAGGGTCGATTCATCTTCAATAATGCCGGCGATATAGGCGGCGATCTGCCGACCCACATCGTCGGCAGGGGGGTGAACGTATTCGGTAACGGGGACATCACGTACCACGAGCCTGTCAATATGTTTCAGATGGATTGCCGAGTCGCCGAAGGTAAAGGGCATGTTCGGGTTAACCTCTGCAATGATTCGCCTGGAGTGCCGCGCTGCAATCCGAGTTATATCAACCGACACACCGAGGCTCACATAGCCATTGGGGTCTGGAGCCGAAACCTGAACCAGGGCCGCTTCTATCGGAAATCGACCGTTTTCAATCAGCTTTGGCAGTTCGGCCAGAGAAATGGGTATGTAGTCGGCCGTCCCGTCTTGGACGGCATCCCGCATCTCCGTCCCTACAAAGAAGCACTTGTGCCGGTATTTTGACGCCGGCTTCCCGTTCTCGAAGGGAACAGCGCCATCGGTGATAAAAGAAAGAATCGTGACATCGCTTGGGGGATTTGGGAGAGATTCCAGTTCACTCATGAGTACATGCGGGGTTGCGCAGGCCGTCCCCACAAAAACATGGCTCCCGGGCTCGATAGAAGCAATCGCCTCACCTGCGGAGCATACTTTTCCTGCATAGACGCCAAAGTTCAATGACATAGCGCTATTCCTCCTGATGTTCATCGGGCATTGCTTTGCGCTTTCCCGGACCGTCCGTCCTCCCGGACAGCGTCATAATCGAACTGACCTTGCCCGCTTCGTCATTCATCGGGGAAACATGACATCCCTTACCATATTGTGACAAACTTGAAAACCTGGGATATCGTCCTCTACATGAAGCACCACCTCATTTCTCACATAGTAGCGAAGCCGGCAAGTTTAAACTGGGAGCCCGCGAGTCCTGACTCGTGACTTGTGATGACAATGAGTGTAGAATTTCCAAGACCACAGGGTTGGAAAATGCTTGGTCCCGAGAATTCAAAGCGCAAATATCCCTTTACGGTGTCGAAGGAACAAAGCGGGCAGAGGCTTGACCTGTTTTTGAGCAGGGTGATTGCGGAGCTTTCGCGCAGCCATTTTAAGAAGCTGATCAGGCAAGGTCTTGTCCTGGTAAATGGAGTCGCCGCAAAACCCAGCTACGAAACGCGCACGGGGGATCTCATCGTGGCAAGGCTCCCCGGACAGGTCCCGGATGATGTCCTGAAGCCGGAGCCGATGCGCCTTGAGATTTTGTTCGAGGATGCGGACCTGCTCATCGTGAACAAAGCGACGGGTCTTGTAGTTCATCCAGGGGCCGGCCACGAGGAAGGGACGCTCGTGCACGGCCTGCTGGCTCATTCTCCCCGATTGGCCGTCCAGGGTTCCCCTCTTCGCCCCGGGATCGTTCACCGCCTGGATAAGGATACCTCCGGAGCCCTTGCCATAGCGAAAAGCGAGCGGGCATATTTGAACCTGGTAAAGCAGTTCAGGCAAAGGGGCGTCAGGAAGCAATACCTTGCTCTCGTCTACGGGAGCCCAGCAAAAGATGAAGGAGAGATTTGCTCGCTGCTCGGCAGACATCCCACAAATCGAAAGAAAATAGCGGTACTTGAAAACAGGGGCCGCAAGGCCCTGACACGGTGGCGGGTCGAGAAAAGCTGGGGAGAGACTTCGCTGCTGAGGGTGGAGATCGAGACGGGCAGGACCCATCAAATCAGGGTGCATCTAAGCCATATCGGCTATCCGGTCCTTGGCGACGAAACCTATGGGGGAGGAAAGCGGCGGGCGAAAAATGTCAAGTCGGCCCCGATGAGGAACCTGCTGGTCGGGATAAAGCGTCAGATGCTGCACGCGATTCGGCTTGAATTCACCCACCCCGTCACCGGCGCGCCGGTCTTGGTTAACGCGCCTTTGCCAGATGATTTTAGAGGGCTTGTTGAAAGGCTGGATTCTTTGTGTAACTGACATTATCCGGCAACGGCTCCCCCCGGCCTAACCTGTTTTACGGGCAGCCGAACTATGAATGTCGAGCCTTTCCCCTGTTCGCTCTCAGCCATGATGGTTCCACCGTGGTGCTCTACGATTTTGCGGCATATGGCAAGCCCCATCCCAGTCCCCTCATACTCGCCGCGACCATGCAGCCTCTGAAACGGCTTGAAAATCAGCTCGGCAAACTGCCCGTGAAACCCGATGCCGTTGTCTTCTACAAAAATCTCACATATCCCCTTCCTGTCGGACTTGCCGTAAACTTTGATGTGAGGAGTTCCAGCGCCGCGGTACTTCAAAGCGTTGTCAATCAAGTTCTCGAAGAGCCGCAGCATCTGACTTTCATCAGCCTCAACGGCAGGTATGTTTTCGATTTCGATCCGGCTCCCTGTTTCTTTGACCAAAGTTTCAAAAACATCCGCAGCCTCCCGCACTATTTTTACGAGGTCTATTTTCTCAAATGGTTCGGGTCTCCCGGCTACCCTGGAGAATTCGAGCAAGTCTCGTAATAGTTGTCGCATCCGCTCCGCCGAATTTATGACCCTGTGAAGATACTCCTTACCGGCAGTGTCCAGAGCCGGGGCACATCTTTTTATGGCCATGCCGCAGAAAGTCTGAATCTTGCGCAGGGGTTCCTGAAGATCGTGGGCGGCGACAAAAGCAAAATCCTGCAATTCCTCATTTATTACCTCAAGCCGCGACGCATAGACTCTAAGCTCCTCTTCAGACCGCCTGCGCTGTTCTGCCGTCCGGATTGATGAGATCCCATAAGCAAGGTTTTCGGCCAGGTCGGCCAGCAGGCTAGATTCCCTTTCGTCGAAAGCATCAGGCTCGGAAGCATATATTCCAAGCGCCCCTATGACATTTCTTTCGACAATGAGGGGCAGCGAGATGGAAGAAGCATAGCCTCTCATGATCGCATCCGGGCGCCAGGGTTCGTAAGCAGGATTTAAAAGAGAGTTTTGTAAAATAATCATTTTCCCGGCGCGGATGGCGGTGCCGGTCGGTCCTCTGCCCCTATCGGTATCCGCCCATGTAATTTTTGCCTGTTCCAGGTAACCCTCGTCGTATCCGGCGGATGCAACAGGAAGGACAGATTTGTTTTGATCATTTTCCGCAAACCCCACCCAGGCCATGCGGTACCCGCCGACATCCACCACAATCCGGCAGACTTGCCGAAGCAGTTCCATTTCATCTGTCTGGCGCACCATGGCCTGGTTGCACTCGCTAAGCGTCCTGAACGCACGGTCAACCTTGCTGAATTTCTTTTCGAGAACTTTCCTGGCGGTAATATCCCGGTTCACCACGAGGAATCCCGTTGGCCTGCCGTCCTCTCCCCGCCGCAAAGCCCACCGGCTCTCGACAACCAACTCTTCCCCGCTGGAAGTAGTATGTGTCAGCTCTCCGGCCCACCGGCCTTTGTCGGTAACCTCCTTTACGACTTGTTTCAAAGATTCCGGAAATACTGTCTGGAGAAGTTCATAGGCGACATTTCCGATAGCTTGCTCCCTGGTGAAGCCATACAAATCCTCTGCCCTTTTGTTCCAGAAACTGACCAAGTCGGCAGAATCCACTACGAAAATAGCATCGTGCGACAAATTGAGAAGTTCGGCCTGCTTTTGCAATTCCTCGTTGGCTTTGACAAGTTCGGCGGTGCGCTCACGCACACGCGACTCCAACTCATCACGCGACTTTCGCAGTTCATCTTCCGCCCTTTTGCGTTCTGTGATGTCCTGAATCACCGCGATAGTGCGGTTAGGCCGGCCGTCCTCATAACGAATGATGCTGCCCGAGACATCGGCCCACATGATCGAGCCGTCTTTGCGGACGTACCGCTTCTCTATCTGCCACTTGTCGGTACTACCATCTCGGACAAAGTCATAGCCCGCCAGGTCTCGCTCGCGGTCCTCCGGATGGGTGATCTCAACGAAAGTCATCCCGCAGAGCTCGTCTATCGAGTAGCCCAGCATGTCCGCGAAGGCCTTGTTGACGCGAAGCATCCGGTGAGTTGCGGGGT
>DASPQK010000179.1:0-8903 GCA_035624985.1 Syntrophobacteraceae bacterium
CGATGCCCCCCTCCTCCAGAGCAGCTAGAATAGAATTTTTCGAAATCTGCTCCGGAACGCTCAAGCCTTTCCCCCGGGGGAATTCAAGGCAATTGCCGTGCCCTTTTATTTCGGCGAGAATCCGGGCGCCACGAGCCTGCGCCTGTTCGTTGTCCTCAATCAATATGGCAGCGGCCCCCTCTGCGGGAATGAACCCGTCCCTCGCCCGGTCTAGCGGTTTGAACGAAGCTGCTCCGTGGCTGCACTTAGACAGGATTCCCAGCCCCTGCATCTCAAACATTGGGATTTCCCTGATCCAGCATCCACACCCCACGGCAAGCGCAACATCCGCCTCGCCTGTGCTGATCTTGCGGGAGGCGAGTTCGATCGTGTGAGCGCCGCATGGCGAAAGGCTTGCAATGCTTGTATTTGGACCCATAAACTCAAATACGGCCGACAGAAAGCTAAAAAGGTTGTTGCTTATGGATTCGAGCAGGAAAAATGGATTTACTTTGTTCATGACCGCTTTGTTGAGAACGGAGAAATCCACACCTTTCCGGGCGTGCTTTGTGGCTTCTTTGAAGGCAGGGTGCATGAACGCGCACCCGACCATTGTAAGGTCGCCGGAAGCAAGGAACAAAGACCTGCGCTCCCTGGGGATGGCCGCCAGATCGATATTCGATCCCTCTATTGCCTGCTTTGCAGCTTCAAAACCCAGCACCGATCCCCTGTTCAAGAAACGCACCTGGCCGGCCAAGCCGGCCGGAACACCATCTAAGCGCTCCAGTCCCCTGACCTGTCCGAAGAACCGGAGATATTCAGGCCGTCCAGCCTGCTCATGGCATTCGATCCCCGTTCTGCCGGCCAGCACTCCCTTCCAGTTAGCTTCGACTCCATTTCCCAGAGGCGTGACCAAGCCCATTCCGGTCACTACGACGCGCCTTCGTAAAGACATTGCTCTCGTAATCCCTAAATTGCTGAATTTCCCCTCGTAAGGATTTGAAAAAACCCTTTCTGCTCCTCGATTTCCTCGATTGTGTCCAGGGCGATCAGCTCCCCTTGAAACTCAGCCTTGATCTTCCTTTTCCCGTTGACTCTGGCTGACCCGCTGTAGACTTTAAGGCCCTGCGAGGGCGCTGGAGCCACACTTACGTTTAATTCCACCTGATCGCCGGGAAGAACGAAGCCATAGAAACTGCACTTCAATATCCTTGAAACCAGAAACCATTTCCGGAAATCGGAGGATGCCGCTTCAAGCCAGCCGCTGAGCTGGACGAGTGCTTCAAGGAGCATTATACCCGGCATGATCGGGTTTTTGGGAAAATGAAATTCCAAAAAGTCCTCGCTCATGGCGACATTTTTCAAGCCGGTTATTTTATTCCCGGGATCGAAGGCCATTATGCGGTCAACAAGAAGGTATCTCATGGGCTTGCTCCCTGCATTATTTCTCGTCAGGTATTCGTGCTGCAAGAATCACGGAGGCGATGGCAAAATCCCCGGAATGAGAAATCGACACGGCGCAATCGTAGACTTTTTTGCGGCGTCCGATTTTTTCCGTCCAGCCGCTAAGTCGTAGAGCAGGTCTGCCGGACTTTTCCGCTACTATTTCCACTTCGCTCAGAGCACGGTCTATCCCTCCACCTGACAATCCCGTTCCAAGCGCCTTCAGGAAGGCTTCCTTGGCGGCAAATCGTCCGGCCAAATGAACGTATGGGTTCGGCCTGGAAAAACAATATTCACGCTCACTGTCGGTAAAGATTTCCGAGGCGAATTCCGGCCGTGAGAGCATGATGCTCTTAATTTTCGAAACCGCTACGATGTCGATGCCTTGCAGGATGCGTATCATTGCCTGGAATACTTTCTTACCACGATTGCAGCGTTCTGACCGCCAAAACCGAACGAGTTGGACATAGCCGCGCGAACCACTCTTTGCCGCATGACATTCGGGACGTAATCCAGATCGCATTTGGGGTCCGGATTGGACAGATTTATCGTCGGATGGATTTCATCCCTGGCAACCGAGAGCACCGTGAATACGAATTCCGGCCCTCCCGAACCAGCCATCAGGTGACCGATCAGCGACTTGCTGGAACTTATCGCCAGTTGACTTGAATACTGTCCAAAAACCTTCTTGATAGCAACGGTTTCAGCCTGGTCGTTGAGCCTGGTCGATGTACCGTGAGCATTTATATAGTCGATTCGCTCAGGTGTGATTCCCGAGTCGGCCAGCGCCCGCGACATTGAAATCGAGGCTCCCTGTCCCCCTGGATGAGGAGCAGTAAGACGCCACGCATCCATACTGGAGCCGTATCCTGCAACTTCAGCGTAAATCCTCGCCCCTCGAGCCAGGGCGTGAGACTCTTCCTCCAGGGCGGCCATACCGGCCCCTTCACCCATTACCAGACCGGACCTCTTTCGGTCGAAGGGACGGCAAAGGCCCTCGGGCTCGCTTTTCGATATAGCGGCCGAGCCGAGCAGCACGAAAAAGACAAGCCCCACGGGGTTTATCATTGAATCTGCGCCTCCAGCAATAACCAGGTTCGCATCCCCTCTTTTGACGGCCCTGTAAGCCGTCCCAAGGGCCTGCGTCGCAGATGCGCAAGCCGTGGTCACCGTTGAATTACTTCCTTTAAGACCGAATCCAGCGGCGATAAGGCTCGCCGGTCCGCTCGAATTGTTTCGGATAATCGACTCGCGGTGAACACGGCCCAGCTGGGCTGCAAACACCGCAGAATCGAATTTTTTGTCTGCACCGAGCCAATTGCAGATGTCTTCCAGCCGGTTGATTCCAAGGCCCGAACCTATTGCCACGCCAAACTTCGAACGGTCACCCCGGTGTTGCTCCAACCCGGCGTCGCTCCATGTCTTTCTTGCGGCCCAAAGAGCGAAAAGAGTCCTGCGCTCCCCTTGTGAGGCGGCTTCTTCAGGAAACTCGGCGCAAATCCGGCGCCAGTCTTTGGCTGAAACCTGTCCGGCAGCCTGCACGGGAGATTTCTCCGCCCACGAGACCTCGACTTTAGACACTCCCGAGACGCCGGACAGCGCCTTGCTCCAGTTCTCTTCGACCTCCAGCCCGAGGGCGGTTGCGAGTCCAAGACCCGTTATCACTACCCTCCGGTCAGCCATTTAAGCCTTTTTCAGTCCAGTTCGAACCAACATAGTAGCGAAACATCCTGCGCAAAGCATCCTGATCCGCCATGGGAGAATGTACATAAATGATTCTGCCCATTGAAGCTATTTGGCGGCCATCGATAGACATCCGGGCTGAACCAAGCGAATCGCTCACGGAGGTGGAGATAAGGCGTCCGGAAATCTCCGCAGAAAAACCCGGCCTGAGGTCAGGCGCCATTTTGACGTCCTCGATAAGCGACATTACAGCCGAGAGCCGGAACTGGTGTGTGAAAATAATCAGCCAGCCCAGGAGCTGAGCCATCGCCTCGACGAACATTACGCCCGGGATGAGTGCTTCCTTGGTGAAATGCCGCCGGAAATACTCTTCGGAAAGGCAGAAAGTCTTTATCCCCGTTATGGATTCACCAGGCTGCAGGGCCGATATTCGGTCATAGAGAAGAAGTCTCATAGGGTTTCACCGGAGGTTTTCTCAACGATCATGGATGCGCACCGGCCTTCATAACTGATCCCGTTTACAAGGATAGGCCGCAAGGCGTAGGAGCGGGGACTCAGGACCGAGGACCGAGCGTCCGGAATGGTCAAGCCAATCGCGGCGCTCAGGACAGGTCCGGCCGCAAACATTTCGCCCATAGTTTTGGCCGTAGTCATCATAATTGGCGGTTCCACGTCACCACCGAAAATCTCCCCTACCGCTTCCAGCTCGTTTCGACTCAAGCCCGCTGTCATCACCAAACCGATCCCGCCGGGATCCAGGCCGGCATGACAAAGCGCTCCCCCGATTGCCAAGCATATGGCCTGCCGGGAGGCAAAACCTCTCTCCCGGTCTTTGCCGTATGCAAACCCGAAACCAGAGATCCGGCCCAGTATGTGAGCCCCTCTTTCCAGGGCGCTCGAAAGCGGCTCCAGGACGAGCATCGCCCCGCATTCTCCGAGGAAAATCTCAGATGCGGGATCGAGGAGTTCTTTTTTCTCAGGCGATCCGATTAATCCATGCAACCTGGCTCTAGCGAGACTAAGCGGCGATATTTCCTCACTTACGCCCCCCGCCAGCGCCACTTTTGCCTTCCCATCCACCAAGACATTTACCGCTTCGGCGACAGCCTGAATCCCGGCGTCACCATGCGGCGAGAAAACGCAGTTCTCCCCTTGCAGACCGAAGTGGATGGACACCTGACAAAAAGCTACATTATTAAGCATCCCCAGGGGCCACAAAGGATAAATTTCCCGGTAGCCTACGGCAAAGAACCTGTCATAATCCAGGCCGCCGTCCGGGTTCATCGATTTGAGCACGGCCCCAAGCAGGTCTTCGACGTGATAGTCGACCATCCCCATACCCGCAAAAAAGCCGATATCCTGAGGATCGAACATACCGGAACCGATTCCGGCCCGGCAAAAAGCTTCCCCGGCGGATGCGAGCAGAAGCGAAAGATGCTTTCCCATGGACCTGGCAAGCTCAGGATGAATATCGGTCTTGATCACGGGAGGATTTTTCGCCTGAGCGGCCAACGGGCTGAACTCTCCGGTGTCGAAATCCGTAATTTGCTTTTTGCCGGATTCTCCCGACATAAACCTCCGAGCGATTTCCCCAATTGAATTTCCAAGCGAGCA
Organism: Syntrophobacteraceae bacterium; assembly: GCA_035624985.1. GTDB lineage: Bacteria > Desulfobacterota > Syntrophobacteria > Syntrophobacterales > Syntrophobacteraceae > SbD1. Next base: position 4,720 of record DASPQK010000179.1, read on the forward strand.
AACCCCTCCCAGCCCGGTTATCGCCACCTTGTCGGCAGAAGAAGATGAAGGGCAATGGGAAATCGCTTTCATGGGAGAAATTTACCAAGGCATAGACATGCGTTCTGTCCGCCGAACCCAAACGAATTTGACAGCGCAATCCGGTGTTCCAGTTGGCGGGCTTTATTTGGAACGTAGTCCAGATCGCATCTTGGATCGAAAAACTCGTAATTGATCGTTGGCAGCAAAACCGAATCATTCATGCCCATTATGGTGAGGCAAGCCTCAATTGCGCCTGAGGCCGCGATGGGGTGGCCTATCATCGACTTGTTTGAGCTGACCGGGATTTTTGTCGCCCTCTCCCCCAAAACTCTTTTGATGGCAAGGGTTTCCACCTGGTCATTCTGGATTGTCGAGGTCCCGTGAGCATTAACATATTCAATATCGTCAGAAGTAAGCTGCGCGTCGGAGATGGCCCGCTGCATGGCAAAGGCCGCGCCGTCGCCTTTAGGATGAACGTCGGTTATCCGAAACGCATCGGCCGAGGAACCGTATCCCAGCACTTCGGCAAAAACGGGGGCATTTCGCTCAAGGGCGTGATCCAGGCTTTCGAGCACGAGCGCTCCAGCCCCTTCCGACATTACGAAACCGTTTCTTTTCCGGTCAAACGGCCTGGACGCCTTCTCGGGAGAGGAGTATCTTTCCGCGAGCGCACGGATCATCACAAAGCCGAGAAAACCCATAAAGTCGAGACTGGCTTCGCACCCGCCTGCAATCATCACCTCCGCTTTGCCTTCCCTGATAAGCCCCAGAGCCTCGCCGATCGCCTGGGCTCCTGCGGCGCAAGCGGAAACCATGGTAAAACTGCTGCCCCGGCAATTGAACAGAATCGACAGGATCGAAGAAGCCACGTCGGGTTTTCTGCGAAAAAAATTGAAGAAGGAATAGACGCCGTTTTTGCTGAGGCCGCAGATGTCCCAAACGCCGTTTTGGCCATAGCGATATAAGAGGAGCAGGTCTTCGATTGAGGGATTTTCTCCATGATATCCAATACTTACACCGATTCTATCCCTGTTCTCGATCGAATCCAGGCATGCCGATCCCGCCGCTTCGGATACCGCCGAAATCATGAGCTTGAGGCCGCGCGAGGAACATTTTTCAATCCCCTGAATCCTTTTAGTCGCGCAAGCGGGGGAAGCCGAAAAATCGCTCAGCCAGAAATCGTCCACCTGTCCACCGATACGGCAGGGCAAGCCCTTTGTATCGAAAGAACTCAACAGACCAATGCCGGAGACCCCCTTTCGAGCATTTGCAAAGGTTTCCCGGCTATCTTTTCCGATCGGGGTGATCATTCCATAACCCGTGACGACCACCCGCTTTTTTGCCGGCATATTCAAAATATCTTCTTGCTTTCCTGGATTTGTTTGAGCCAAGCTTCTATGAGGTCATCGCCGTTTGTAAATGCCGCAGGCTCACCGCACGATCCGCACTCTATAAGGGTTTCCTCCTTCAGTGTCCAGCTCTGCGCCCCACAGCCGGTGCAGTTCTCGGGCAGCGTATCGAGAAGATTCATCACCATTTCGGCAATCGAGCCGACCGTAACCATTGCAGGCAGATCATCCATATCCATGCCGGCGCTGATCACGCTCCCCGACCCATCGTAGCGCATTGACAATATCCTGGCGGCTTTTTCAGTCAGCCTGCCCTCGGAATCGACTGCGGTTTCTTCGCCGAAGAGTTCTTCCATGTGATCGAGAACCGAGCGGCGGGCCATTTTGATCCCGAAAGTCTGCTCCAGGCGGTAATTTATATCTAAAAAATCGAGCGATTCGGCGCCAAGGTCCTTCATAAGCGAACTTTCCGGCTCAATTCTGGCCGGATCGATGTCGATACCTTCCGAGACCGCTTTTCTTACTTCTTCCAGGACCTTTTGTTCGGCAATGAGATTTTGGTTCATTATGCGTCAACCTCTTTTCCTGATTTCCGGTTTGCTGCCCCATGCCGGGCGATATAGACTATTGCTCAAGCCGTTGTCAACAACGATAGTCTGACCGCATATCCCGCGAGCAGCAGGGCTGCAAAGAAAAATGACCACATCGGCCAAGGCGTCCGGACTTACGCAAAGTTCATCGGGAATGTGCTCGATCTCTTCCATGTGCTGCCGCAGCACCTTGAATGAGTCCGTCTTGACCATTCCACCGCAGACAGCGTTGACGCAAATGCGTCTGGGCGCCAGACTCTGGGCGCAGTCCCTCACCACCGTCTCCATGGCTGCTTTCATGCTTCCAAGCGGGTAGGAAGGGTTATAGAAACGGCTGCCCAGGCTTGATATGAAAATGATTTTTCCCTCCGCCGCCTCCAGGAGACGCAAGGCCTTCTGAATGCAGAAGATATTGCCCATGTAGTTAATTTCGACGAGTTGCCGGATTTCTCTTTCCAACAGTTTTTCTATCGGCTTGAAGGGTGCCCTGGCCGCGTTGAGGACGAGAAAATCAAGCCGTCCGCTCCAGTCGCAAACCGCTTCGATCATTTCATTGACCGACGATTTCACGCCGATATCCGCCGGCACTGCAAGGGCCCTGCGCCCCCGGGCCTCAATTTCGCGGCAAACCTCATCGGCTTTTCTCTTAGAGCCGCCTTCGGCTTTGGAATGATTTACGACGACGTTGGAGCCTGCCCGCGCAAAACCCAGGGCTATAGCGCGGCCTATCCCCCTGGAGCTGCCGGTTACAAGCGCCGTTTTATCCGTGAAAAAGTTTTCCTGAGCGTTCACAGTCAAAAAAGTCTCCGTTCTGCGCCATGGGTCAAGACCGGCGCCCGTATACCTGTTCCCGCTTGGGTGGCGTTGCCCGCGACTCGCAAATCAATGCACCTCGAGGGTGAGCGTTTTGCCGTCCTTTAGATTTACCAGGCCCTCCTCGCAGATTCTAAGGAAGGGAATTGCCGCCGTGGTCAGGGTGCACAGCTTCAGCACGGGGTCCGCGAAAGGAATGCCGAGGCCGCACGCCGCCCGCCTCACGGATTTTAGCCTTTGAGCAAGCGGCGGCATGTCCAGGTCCGAGAGTATCCCAAAAACCGGAAGCGGCAGTTCGGCTGTTATCTTTCCATCTTCACAGACGATCAGGCCGCCCTGCAATTCACGAATTCGATTGACGGCCAGAGCCATATCTTTTTCGTCGGCGCCCACCACTATAATGTCCCATGAGTCCCAAGCAGCGCTGCACGCAAAGGACCCTTTCCTGATCCCAAACCCTTTTATCAGCCCGACACACGAGCGACCGGGATCGTTGCTGCGATCGATGGCCGCCACTTTCACGATGTCGTTGCGCAAGTCCGGTTCGATCTTTCCACTGACGGGAGAAACATCAGCATGGAGTTCTCTTGTCACCAAGCCGCCCGCCATCTCGATGACACGCACAGTGACCGGACCACTGCACGCGCCGGGAACGCGAATTTCAAAATCGGACGGTTTCAAGACATTTTTGAGCCTAACGGTTTGCAAGCACTTATCGGAGAAGCGATGTCTACGGGGACTTTCCAAAAGCCTGCCGTCCCTCAGAACGACGCGGCCGTTGCTGATGACGATTTCGGGTGAAATTGTCCTCACGTCGGGAAGCACGAGAATGTCGGCGCACCTGCCCGGCGCAATTCCGCCTATGGCGCTGTCGAGACCGAAATGTTCAGCCACGTTGAGAGTAGTCATCCGAAGGGCGCTCACCGGATCGAACCCGTTGGCGATGGCCTTTTGCACGACGGCTTCAAGATGACCCTTCTCTATGAATTCCTCCGGCTCTACAGCGTCGGTGGCCAGGATGAGTCTTCTTAAATCCACGCCGGCCCGCCCGACCTTCGAAAGCTGTTCAAGATCTTTTCTGACGCTTCCCTCCCGCAGCATCACGTAGAACCCGAGCCGTAAAAGGTCTACGGCCTCCTCCACGGTAACAGGCTCATGACAGGAAGAGATGCCCGCAGCGGCATAGGCCGCCAGTTTCTTTCCCCTTGCCCCGGCGGTGTGGCCTTCCAAGGGCTTGCCGCGATCTATGGCGCTTTGAAACATCGGGACAAAAGCGTCCGGCGACTGGAGCACCGCATGCCAGTAAGTCTCTCCCAACCCGACAATGTCATCTCTTTCGAGCAGCTTTCCCAGAATGCCGCCCGAACCCGCATTGAGGGCCCTGCTGATAGATATCGTGGCCGGAGCGGTA
>DASPQK010000180.1:0-2928 GCA_035624985.1 Syntrophobacteraceae bacterium
CGTGTCAACTTTCTTTTGACGCTTGCCATAGTATGGGTTGGGCTGCTTCTCCTCCAACCTGCCCGGCCTTTGAATCGGCAGTTAGATTATATTGACTGCATGGGGCCGGCGGGGTCCAGGCGCCTCCAGGCGTCCATAGCCTTTTGCCTTTTATTCTCCCGGCTCAAGCGGTCATTTCTAATTCGATTCTGCGAGTTTCACTTACTCGGGCTGACGCATCGAGGATTTCAAGCGAAACGAGATTGCCCTCGGCGTCGTAATCGAGGATTATACCAGGTTTATCTTCGTCGCTTTCCGCGATGGAAATTCCCTCTTTAAAAATGACGCTCAGCGTATCGGTCTTCGGATCATAGGTCACTTTCATAGAACCTGCCTCCAGTATTTCTCAATCCTGCCGGTGCGGTAAACGGTTATGACCTCGGCGGGTTTGCGCGGTCTACATCAACGAAAACTCGAACTAGGTAAAGTGTTCATTCGACCTGTATTCGGGACTGAAGTACATCACGACCTTCACGGACGGCAAATCTCTGTTCCGGTCCGTCAAGGACATTACGGACCTGCTCCAAAGGTATGCGTCTACGGTTCATCTGAAGGGCCGCGTGCGCCGTGATCACATATTGGATAACAGCATTAGCCTGCATCCCGGTCACCTGCGTACTGCCAAAACTATTACATCGAGGAGGGCCTTGACATCTCTGCCTGACGGGTAGAGGGCCAAAAACGGTTCTCCAGACCTAGTAAATCAGGCGCGCGATTTTTTTGCAAGCGTTCATGCTGCGAAATTCAACATCTCCAAGACTACTCCACGCTCCAATTCTTCCCGGGCGCGGCGAAGGAGCGCATTGTCAACCTCCGCAGAGATGTATTCTTCACCACAGTTTTCGCAGATCATGGCAGGGACTTTTTTGAAAACCAAAGTAGTAGGCTCTTTTTCCAAGACAATGGTCGCAAAACCTTCAACGGTTGCGCCATTCCGACAAATCGCACATCTCGTTACAGCCTCGTTTTGAAGTGCCTCTTTACCCTATCTGGCCGCCATCATTGATGACCTGGCTCGCGATAGTCAGCGTGCTCGGTTATCGGATTTATTCCCATATTTATTCCCACATTAATGTTGTATTCCCCTATTTGTCCAAGCGCCGCCATTTCGCATCCCGTCCTTTACCCAGGATTTCAAGCTTTCCCTTTTCCCGCCAACGGTTCATGACCAGGCGGATGGTGTCGCGACTGACGTTAGGGCATAGCCGTTCCACGTCCGCAATGCCAAAGGCGCCCACAAGGTTTTGCAGGGCATATTCGACCAGTTCGGTCTTAGAACCGCGTGGAGGCCGCGGAGGAGACGCCCGTTCCTCGAATTCCCTGTATGCAAGACGCCAGGCCGATAATAGATAGTTGACCCAGGGCATGATGTCGTGCCTGTTGTCTTGCCAGCCGGCGGAACTGGCCTTCAGCGCCTCGTAATAGTCCTCCTTGGTCTGTTCCACTATCCTTTCATGGCTGACGTAACGCCCGACCAAGTAACCGTGATGATAGAAAGCGAGCAAAGTCAGCAGGCGCGAGATTCGCCCGTTGCCGTCCCGAAAGGGATGGATGCAGAGGAAATCCAGAATCAGGCAGGCGGACGCCAGAAGTGGTGTGACCCGCAACTGATCAATAGCATGGCGATAAGCCAGACAAAGTTCGGCCATCGCATCGGGAACCCCTTCCGGAGGTAGAGGTCGAAAGCGCACCTCGCGACGGCCATCTGGAAAAATCTCGATGATGTCATTTTGCTTGGTTTTCCACTGTCCTGGATCACCGCCGGCGCCTCCCTGAGCCATGGCGTGTAACCGGAGGCAGGTTTCCGGGGTAATGAGGATTTTGCGATGTTCCTTGTGTATCCAATTAAGCGCCAGCCGGTAGCCGACGATCTCATCTTCGGACCGGTTCCGAGGCCTGGCGTTGCCCAGGACCAAAGGACGCAGCCGGCTTCTTTCCACCGTCACTCCTTCGATGCGATTGGACGATTCCGTGCTTTCGATTAGCGCCATCTCCCTGAGAGTCGTTAGGAGCTGCGGGGACTGTCTTTCAAAAAGCTGCTGGCGTCCCTTGTTTTCCGCCAAGGATTCCAACAGCCATACGGTGGGAAGAGGCAGCCTGATGTCTTGAAGTCTGCTTCCCCTGAAGGTCATCATTTTCCAGGTGCTCCAAACGGATCTTGTCCTTCATAAACCATCATCGGCTGCGTCACCGCGTCCACATCCAATCGATAATGCGCTACTTTTGTGACCTCGTGCCAGGGAAACCGGGCAGGGTCTTTAACCGGGTCCTGCATGACAGGTGCAGAGCCGCAGTTCGTTACAACGTACAGCCAGTAGCAGTCGCGCCGGTCCTCGGCCACGCGGCGCTCGTTCGGTGTGAGCATGAGAGGCCCCTTTGCTCCGGCCAAGCCCTTCACTTCAATCAGCCGCAATTCTCCGGAGTTAATACCCAGGCTGGTAATGTCGTAGCCGAGGTTCTTTTCATGGACATCATAGACCTGGCGGCCCTCCGCAGCCTCGTATTCCATGACGGCGCGCATGGCGATTGCTTCAGTTTCCGGTCTTGGGCGCATATGGCGGATTTCGGCAGCTTCCCGTTCGGTATGATTCTTATTATTCCTGCCGCCGATTTCTCCAATCCGGCGCCACATGATGGCGCAGAGTTCCTGATACTATCCTCCGGTTAGGAACGGGAGGGGATTTCGGGACGAACCAAATAAATTCGTAAAAGATTAGACTGGCACAAAAATCAATTTAGAGCAAGAGTGGAGGTAAAGAAGCGGTATGAAAGGAAGGCCAAAGCAGAGAGTGCAGGAAGAACCGGATTCCGAGCCGGGCAGCGCCCCCATAGGCGCTTAAATAAGGAAAATCAACCATAACCGGCGGCTTTGCGCCTAGTGGGGAGAGC
>DASPQK010000181.1:0-4376 GCA_035624985.1 Syntrophobacteraceae bacterium
GATCATTACCCCATCCTCATTCGTTTCCTGCCTTTGGATGCGGAGTGGGCGCCCGCTCCCTGGGTGTCCCGTTTTCGCTCAGATTGTTTGGGTTTCAGGCAACCTCGGACACGAATTTCGAGCGATTGAGAAGTTGCGGCACCGTGATTGATCCTGCCGATGACGTGTGCAGCGCAGTTCCTACTTTGTCACCAGTTTTATAGTGCCAGTGAGCGCTATGTTCCGGCCCACCTTTTCGCCGCAACTCATGTTCCCCTTCGGGGCGCCTTCCTGCAATTGAAGATTGATCGCCGTGCAGCCAAACTCCTGCTCTTGAATCTGGAGCTTTTTAAAATATTCGGGATCGGTCATTTTCTTCATTTCTGCGGCCATTTGGTCCGATAGTTCTTTGATCCTTTTATTCAGCTTTTCTCGTTCGGCTTGGGAGAGTTTTGGATCCATTATTCTTTTCATAAGGGCCTGGAGCTCCTGCTGGGAATCCATGCTCGACGCATCCTGGCTGCTAATCGAGAAATAATAGCTGGGCGGCTCAGAATTCGAGGGGTTCAGTGTGGCGTTGCGTTTTGCAAAGGGCGCCTTTTCGGTCCCACGGAAGAATTCCAGCAAATAGGGCAGTTCCGTGCTTGGCTTCCCCCCGGGGGAAGTGGCTATCGAATGCGCCATGACAGTCCAGCCGTTGGCAGCCTTCAATTCCCACTCGAAATTACCTGTCACACTTATGGCCCCGGACAGACGAGCTCCATTGCAGCAGAGGGGGACTCGCGCCTCTATCGACAACGTCTCTGGGCCGCCTCCGGAAGCCGCTTGGATGGTGGCACGATAGGAGTTGGCATTGGAGGTTTCCTTCAGGACCTCGATTCTATCAGACTCGAACACGAAGTTTGTGCCGGCAGGAAATTTGCCTTTAATCACCACTTCAGCAGTTTCTCCGGGCTTGATCACGACCGGCGACACCAGGCTTATTTCCGGGGTGCCGCATTGGAGATTCTTCTGTTCCTGCGGCGTCAATTTGCTCTTGGCCGCATTGCAAGCATCCCAGATGGCTTGCTCTTTTTGTCGATATTTGCTGAGGGAGGCATGCGTCACTCCCCAGAGAAGCATGATTCCCGTAACGACCAAAAGAGCAATTCTGCCATTGGTATTCATCCCTTTGATCTCCTGTGAAAAATGGTTATGAAAAAAATCAGCTGCGCAAAAGCAAGAGCCTTTCTTCTAATATATATAAAAGTGCAAGCTGAGTCCAGAACAGATACAGTTCTGTGGGACGATGAAGCGGAAAATCTACCACCGCAATTGCCAGCAAGGCGATGATGGATGCCGCAATCCCGTTTTCCAGGGGCGGCTGGCTTCCATGACGCAATAGCGGCCTTGTTAATAAGCCGATGAAGATGAAGAAGGCTAAAAGGCCCAGAATTCCGTAGTCCACAAAGATTTCCATATAGTCGTTATGCGCGTGGTCCTGGAATCCTGATAACGATCGGTCCGCATTCTTCCCATTTTTTTGGATGTAGTCCGTTTCCCATTGGACAAATTGCAACGGGAACGCCCCCGGCCCATAACCGGCGAGTGGGACTTCGGCTATGTGTGCCTCGGCGATCCGCCAGATATAAAATCGGCCGGCAACTGTTTTTTCGAGGGTGCGGCCCGGCGAAAATGAAATCAGAATTGCGCTGACTGCCAGACCCAGAAGGATGTATGGAACCCGGAATTGCGCCTTACGGAACAGAAGCCAGATTCCTGCGGCCGCGAAACCGAGAATCGGGGCGCGCGAGCCGGTTGTAACAATGGCCTCCGCCTGAATCAATACCGCACAGATCTGAACAACTCGCCGGGTTCTTGGGAAAGCGCCTTCTCCGCTTTGCATGCCGCAAAGCGTGAGCGGCAAGATTGCTGTCAACACTGCGGCCACGAAATTTGGATTCCCCAATGTGGAAAAGATCCGTATTCTCGAACTGCCCTGCAACGATCCCGTAAGGTTCAGCAGCATAAAGGGATCGAGTTGGGCAAATTGCAGAAGAGCAACCAAAGCCACCAGAGTCCCGCTGCAGGTCAAGGTCAGGACAAATCTTTGTGGCCGCATTTCCATCCACAGCAACAGCAAAAAACCGGCACAGGGAAGGAGATACCGAACAAGCTCACGGATTGAAGATTCATCGCCCGTACCTGCGGATAACGACAGGGCAAGGATCCATATCGCCATCGCAATGAGGGCTCTGGCTGGCAGCTTCTTTCGCATCAGCCCCCCTGCGCCCCCAATGGCAAAGCCGGCCAGCACCCAGATTGCCAGGAGCCATTCCTTCGCCGTCGAGAATGGTTGCGGGGAGGGCGGCCAGAACAGCAAAGGCATCAAAAAAGCTGTACCCAGCGTAATCCATTCGAGAATGCGAGAGATCGACACAGCTTTATTTTCAAGGATTCAGTTGCCTAAAGGCAATAAGAATGGAGTATTTAATTGTTGCAGGAGATTTGATCGACGTTCCGATTCTGTGTTGATTTACCTGAACCGCTGGTGCCCGATTTCCTGCCCAGACAATGTTTGCTTGACCCTCATTTTGGGGCCGGTACCGTCCCCGGCTAATATTGACTGCCGCCTTCCCATAGGCTATAAGAACCTCGTTTCACACTCAATTTCCAGAACAAGTACGAGATCAATACGCACACCCTATGTGCTGCGTTCTTTTAGTTAGTTTCTGTCGCGAAACGTGAGAAAAGGCGCGTGATTCTTGGATTTCATGGACCTATGATGCCCTCATTGCACTGTAAACAATTGATTCTGGGTTAATAAGACGCGATTGAATGCAATAAAGTGAGAGAGTGTCAGTGCTGAAAACATGCTTCTCCCCTGATAGGTTGACTATCGAATCAGGACGAGGTCTATGCGGCCCGTTTTCGACGGCGGTTCTGCTTCTCGATGAGAAGGCGCGCAATTACCAAGAGGTTATTCGCAAGCACGGCGGCTCCCACCAGAAGTTCGAAATGCTCTCGACCCTCTGCAAGACATCGCTTCATGCCGCGACCACGAAAGAGAACGGAGATACGACCCTCGATGCCGGCACGGAACTTTTGAGCGTTTTTGAAAGCGGCGCTTTTCTCAAATGCCTCCTGGTCCGGCTTCCTTTTGCCGCCACGCTGGGGAATGCATACGAGTTCGACGCCGCTGTCTTTGCACTTCTCGATGTTGTCCGGACTGAAAAAGCCACGATCGGCGCTGTATATACTTGGCGATTGGCCGAATGTTTCCTGATGATACTCCAAGGACGATTCCACGTGGTCGGCATCCGTTGGATTACCATCGAGTACACGATATTGAGTAATGAGCCCCTGTCCACTTTCCGCAATGAAAACCTTGTGGCCGAATTCGACGGGTTTCAGAATCTTGCCTCGCTTGATCAGGTCGGTGTGCGTTTCGAAAATAGAAAAGAGCTTCTGTTCGTTTGGAACCTGCTCTCCATCGAGCACTCGACGGTGGGCTTGATCGATGACCCGGTCTGCAAGGCCGCAGTAGTGATTGATTTCTTTACGAACAGCATCGATGGCAATGTCGGTCATCAGATCGATGCTACGGATCCTTTCTGTTTTCTTGAGAACTACACGCGCATTTTCTACTACCTGACATGTGGTGCCGATAAGCTGGCGATATTTCCGGTTCAATTGTTCCTGTCGCTCTCTTGGCGTCATTCGCTGAATTTCTTGCATCCGGCGCCGCGCGCTGCGAGTGCGGATAGTAAATCCCGGGACGCCGTCCGGAAGCAGATCGCCGAGGTGTCTGACCAGGCGCGTAATGACTCGTACTGTATCCCACAGCAAGGTGCTATCGGTTGGGTGGTGGACGTTTGTTTCAACCACGGTCGTATCCACGCGCAGCTTCTTGCCGTTTTCCAAGCCCAGGTCAACAGCGGCTTTGACGACAATATCGTTGATGGCTTCAAGGGTTGCCGGAGTGAGTCGGTTAAAGGCCCGATTGAAAGCATCATGCTTGGGAACCCGATCGCTGTAGAAACGAGTGAATCGCCGCAAGGTATACCCATCCGCGATCCGTTCGCGCAATTCGCGGTAATCCCAGTTCTTGACCCGCATCAGGGTCAGGGAGCGTATCACCTGCTGTGCTGTCAGCCCGTTCCGACCGGTCTTGGGATTCTTCAGACCACGCTGAAGATCACGGCGCACCTTGTCTACCAGGTGACCATGCTTGTCGATGAAGCCAGAGATGGCTTGCAACGTCGGATCGAGGCTTATGCCCTGGGCGAGAAATTCCAGATCAGCAAAACTGATTTGAGAAATTGCAGCCCGTGTCATTTTTTAACCTTTTGATTTCGGAGATTCCGTTCGTGCTTGAGAGACCTGGCATAGCGAAATGCAGATTGATAGAGCAGGTC
>DASPQK010000182.1:0-20030 GCA_035624985.1 Syntrophobacteraceae bacterium
CTCGCGGTTGCGGCCGGCAACACCGCTATGCTCCATATCCTGGCGGGAGTATATCCGCTGTCCCTGTCCCTGGCGCCTTATCGCCCGGTTTTTTTAAAGCCCCTCGTGATCGAAGCAGAGTGTTCCGGCTTTTCCATGGCCCCGGGAGGGCGGCTCATCCTTTTGCCCGGCGCTGCGGCCTATGTCGGCGCGGATATTGTCGGAGGTCTCACAGCTATCGATTATCGGTCCTGTCCCACGTGCACGCTTTTCATCGACATCGGCACGAACGGAGAAATAGTGCTGATCGATGGGCCGGATCGGCTGCTGGCAACATCTTGCGCCCTGGGGCCGGCCTTGGAAGGCATGAATATTTTGTGCGGTTGCAGAGCCGTACCCGGCGCTATAGATTCGGTCGAACTCGATGATGACATGTCGCCCCGATTCACGACTATAAACGGCCTGCCCCCTATCGGCATTTGCGGGAGCGGCCTGGTCGATCTTGTCGCAGCGCTGGTTTCCTCCGGGGTCATAGCCTCGAGCGGAACATTCGATCACAGAGCCGGGCTGACCGACAGGTTGAAAGGGGACCGCTATTACCTGACGGATAACGTTTATCTTAGCCAGCGGGACATAAGGCAGGTGCAATTGGCCAAGAGCGCAGCCATAACAGGAATTCTCACACTGCTGGGCGAAGCCGGCCGCTCCGTGGCGGACCTGCAACGTATAATCGTAGCCGGTTCTTTCGGCTATCATTTGAACCCTGAAAAACTGAAATGCATCGGATTATTGCCCCCGGAGTACACCGGGCAAATCACGCCGGTGGGGAATTCATCGCTCTCCGGCGCTTCCCTCGCGGTGCTGAACCATAACATACTGAAAGATATGGAGCATCTTGCCTCTGTCATTCAGGTCCTGGATCTGGGCTCCCATCCTGACTTCAGCAAAAGGTTCATTTCCCATCTGGCCTTCGCATCCACCGGATCAACAACCGCCCGGTCGGTTGAACTCAGTTCAACATCGTTATGACACGCTTCGGCCCCTTTTCTTGCTCTCCGTCATGAATCTCTGGCAAATTCGAATACCCGCAAAGGCGTCTTCCCCCCACTGATCCGCGCCGCACATGCGAAAGACGCGCTCGTCCACCTGGCCACCTCCGATCAGGATGAAGGGCCGGCTCGCTGCCCCGCGCAGGGCCGCATCCTCGAACTGCTGGACAAGTTCCCGAAGATGAGCAAAGCTGTCGGTAATAAGAGCCGAGGCGGCGATCAGGTGAGGCCTGAAGTCGGATTCCGCGGCGACAAACTCGGCCGGGGGTACGTCGACCCCCAGGTCCAAAACAGTGAAACCGTGGCATTCCAGAAGATCTCTGAAAAGGTTCTTTCCAATATCGTGAATGTCTCCCTCAATGGTTCCAAGCAATATCCGCCCGAAAGTCTTGGCGCGACCCTTCTCGGCCATGACGGGCCCGAAAATCTCCACTGCCTGACGCATTATCTCGCCCGCCATTATCAGTCCGGCGATGTAATAATGGCCATTCTCATGCATGGACCCCACCATGCGCATGCCTTTCTGACAGGCGTTCAACAGATCGGCGGGAGATACGCCGGCGGCCAGGGAACTCTTGAGGGCATCCAAAGCCTCTTCTTCCCGAAGCTCAGCCACCAGCGTCGCCAACTCCGCCATCTTCCGTGCCTTCGGCCTGATAGTTTTTTTCGGCACGACATCCCTCCGCGTTCTAAGATTGATCCCACAACCCGAGTTTTGCCTTCAGAGTCAGCGTTCCGGGTGCAGCCGTGAACCAGCCCCACCCGAAAGGAGTATCGTGGAAGTCATACACCAGATATTCCAGGCGAAAAACAGGCGTGCCGGCCGGCTGGTTCAATAGACGCGCCTCCTCATGATCGAGCACGGTCGGCAGAACGGTCAGCTCGCCCTTCTTAGCCAGGCCGCCGCCGTGCCCGTTAAAAAGATCGGAGAGCGGCCCAATATTCAATTCGGCCTCGACAACCGGGCGGTTGGGGTCACAACGGATCCTGCCTTCGTGAGACATAACAGCTTCATTATCACGCAGCAAAATACGACGGATGAGAATCACTCTGGCGCCGGCGGACAAGCCAAGCTTTTGAGCCGTTTTCTCATCCGTCCTTACCAGACTGATCCGCAGGACCTTTACCCGGGTTCGCTCCGAAGCCTGGAAGATTTCCTTGATGGAGTCCAGATCAAATCGCGATCCTGCCAGCGTGACAGGTTTGACAAATGTGCCGGAGCCTTGAATACGCTCGATCAGACCCTGCTCGGTGAGCACCCCTATCGCTTGCCGCACGGTCATTATGGAAAGTCCGTATTGCCTGCTGATGGAAGACTCGGGAGGGATTCTTCCGCCCGGCGGATAGACTCCCCCTGCGATCTGCCTCCGAAGGATGGCAGCCAACTGAGCGTAGGCCGGTTCGAAACTGTCCTTATTTATCCGATCAGGCATGGCTGCTAATACCTGCCGTATTTCTTGCCGGCCTGAATAAAGGCTTTTAGCGTGTGTTCCCTGGCCTCGTCCATGGCGCACCCGATGCTCAGGACATATCCTCCATCGCCTGCCGCAACGTCCAACAGTTTCTTCGTCTCTTCTTCCACCTCGCCGGCACTGCCGGTGATAATCAGGGAAACCGGAAAGCCTCCGCCGATACATGACTTGCCGCCCAGCACTTCCCTGGCCCGGCCCATATCGGTTCTATCAAAGATAAAAGCACACATCCCGTCCGGCAGTTCGGTCAGAAACTCAAGCCGCTGGTTATACGCCCCCTCCACGAAACAGCAAGGCATACACCCGTTTTCAGCCAAACCGACTATTACCTTTTTGAGAGTCGGCCAGTAGAACTTTTTAAACTGCTCGTTGGACATGAAACCGTCGGCGCCCTTGTGCAACGGGATGAAAACGATGGGGTTGTTATTAGCCACGGCCCCGCCCACACCCATGCTTATCATCAAGGGAACCAGCCTTTCCACGGCTTGCAGAACTTTGTCGGGTCTTCTGTACATGTCCATCATCAACCCGGTGGTGCCGCGGAAGGAGTCGCCCAGAGTATCGAATGGAGCCTTGGTGGCTGCGCCGGCAAGCATCGGATAACCTGAGGCCAACATCTGACCCATATAAGGCCCCAATGCCTGAATCCATTCAAAACTGATCCTGCCGGCCTCCGTAAGAGCTTTTAACGATTCCTGGACTGGAGGCGCGCCCAAAGCACAAAGCCAGGGCGCCACCATCGCCAGTTCCACGCTGGCATAGAGTGGGGGCATCTGTGCAAAACCTTTCAGCGCACCGTGGGTCCGCGGAAGCCAGACGCGCAGCCAGTAGTCCGTAGGATCCGCAATAAAATGGTCGTAATCCTCCGCCTTCATGTATTCCTTTTCAACGAACTGGTAGCCCTGTTCATCCCTAATCCCGCGACCAGGCCATTTATAGAGCGTATAGTCCAGCACCTCGAGCACCGGGCCGTGCATCACCATGGGCGGGATGACCGTCGCATCGGGATCGTAGTCCCTCGTGTAGTCCAGACAGACTTTTCCAAGGACATGGGGGTCATACATGGCCTGTTTTGGCGAACAGGCATAGAGCGAGATGGGCGCGAAAACGGCCACCGGGACAATCGGCACTCTTTCAGGAGTTTTCTTGAGCGTGACGGCATCCTTTATAAGTCCGGCACGATACCGGTAGGCAGCGTTTGCCTCATCGCTGACAAACGGAATTCCTTCCCCGGAGGCCCATTTGGTCAGAAAGGCCTCCTGTTTTTGGCTCCAGGACATATTTTCCCATCCTTCAATCATGGCTCGCTCTCCTTATAGGTTACGTGGTCCCATCGTGCAGCTGGCCCACCCATCCTTTGCAGATATTGACTCCGGCCACCACATCGGTAGCAAAGGCGTCGGCTCCCACGTACTTGCAGGCCTGTTCGTCCATCTGGCCGCCGCCTATTATCACCTTGACATTGTCGCGGGCGCCCCTGTCCTTGAGCAAATCCACAACCTGCTTCATGGACTCAAACGCCAGAGTGAGCAAGCCGCTCATTCCTATGATCTCCGGCTGGAACTTCGTGTATTCCTCCCAGAACCGCTGAGCAGGGACGTCAACACCCAGATCCAGGACTTCAAATCCGTTGATATCCATGAGCATGTGAACCATGTCCTTGCCGATATCATGGATATCCCCTTCAACCGTCCCGAGAAGAAGCTTGCCGATCCTTGGCGTTCCAAGGTTTGATGCACTCTCCGTCATCATCGGCCTGATCAGTTCCGTAGCCGCCTTCATCATCTCACCGGCCAGAACCAGTTCGGGGACGAAGTAAGTGCATTCCTCAAATCGTTTCCCGATGATGCGCAGAGCCTCCTTGTAGGCATCGATGATCTGAACGGGCGGCACTCCCTTTGCCACGTACTTCTTTGTCAAAGCCATGGCTTCATCTTCCATCATTTCCACTACCGCGTTCACAAGATCCTGCATAGTGCACCTTTCTTTGTTGAGTTGGCCATCGGTCCCCAAAACATAAAGGAAGCTCGATCGTTAATCCCGTTTAGGCCCGATTTTGCCGGCCCGGAAAGCTCGATTGAAGTTGAGGCAGTGACGGTCTTTTCCCAGCACCGTCTCGGCAGCCATCAGGATGCCCCTCAACTCGCGTTCTTCAGGATTGATGATCGCGCTGTCCATACCCGCCTGTATCGCCAGCACCAGAAAGGCCTGGTTCAGTATAGATCGAAGCGGCATGCCGAAGGAAATGTTGGAAAGCCCGCAGGTCAGGTGAACCTTTGGGAATTCTTCTTTGATCTTCCGGCAGGTCTCCAAAGTAATGTTTCCATTGTCCGTACCGGTTGAAATCGCCATCACGAGGGGGTCCACGTAAAGCTTTTCGTCGGGCAGACCTCCGTTCCGCGTCATCTCCGCCAGTCTTCGGAAAATATCCAGCCGTCCGTTGCTGGTTTGAGGAATACCGTTGTCGTCCAGGGGCAGGACGATCAGCTCCGTGCCGAATTTACAGGCGAGGGGCAAAACCCCGTCGACACGGAACTTTTCTCCGCTAAGGGAGTTGAGCATAGGGGTCTTGTCGGTCCTTTCAATACCGGCTCGCAGGGCAGCATGGTTGGGGCTGTCAAGACAGAGGGTTGCATCAGGGACCGCTTCCTGTACGGTTTGAACCAGCCAGGCCATATCTTCGGGTTCCCGTCCGGGCAAACCCCCGGCGTTGACATCCAGATAGGAAGCGCCGCCCTCAAACTGGCGCAACGCCAGGTCGCGGATAAAATCCGCATCGCGATTGGCAATTGCGCTGCCGACCTGTTTTCTAGTGCCGTTAATTTTTTCTCCGATAATGATCATAGGCTGCGCCTCCCTTGGGTCTTGCAGGGACTCGGAACTGATACTATCATCTAGTCATCTAGATGAATTGTCAAGACAAATCTTCAGCCCCAACTAAATTTTTCCCGCCCAACCAGGTGCCAGTTGGTCTATGTTGAATATTAGCCACAGGACGGGTTGCATTTACCCGCTCAAGGCCAACAGCCATAACAAAGCAAACACAACCCGCACCACAGGTCTATGCAAAATGTTCACAAACGCTGCTTGGCCATCATGCACGACTGCATTGGTTCTTTCAACAGCGTTGCGGGGTCTCTCGCAGGGTCGGACCGGGAAAACAGCCCAACTGCTGCGGGCTCCTTGCTGCGCCGTGATTTACGTGGCGGTCCCTTGCACCCGATGAAACCCAAAAAGGTTCAGGCCGAAGAAATCACCCCAAAATTCGCCGCCTGTCTAAAAAACCGCCGTCGCCGCATCGGTTACAGGTCCCTTCGTCTTTGACGCTGCCCAACCGGCAGCGGCGTCATCGAGTCGGACGATAAATTCATCAGCCGCACCCGCATGAACCGTTCCGGCGCACGGCAGCCAAGGCAGCGCGCAATCCTATGCCCGGCCTCCGCTGCGCAATCTCCAGCCGCACGCATGATCGTGCGTTCGATCCCTTTAGGAAAGCGTTTTCGACCGAAGCCGGCTAAACATACGGGCGCCGTAACTCGTAATGCTCCCATCCGGAAAATGTTAAAGTTTTTGTTTCTTACGGTAATCTTCCGTGAAATCAATAAGGGCAAGCTGTAAATGAACTTCCGGTGGGCCACATCTGGAGTCACTATTGACCGATTTGTTGCATACAACGACAACCATTGCTTTCTCCGGGTCGCTGTTTTACCTATGTTCCCTGAGCATTTTTCACCTAAGAATCGGAGGAAACGCGTGCGCATTGTCGCGGCATTGGCACTTTTGATCCTTTTCGCTGTTTTTCTCTTTTCCACTTCTTTTGTTCAGGCAGGGCCTCCCTACCTTACAGACGACCCCGAACCTGTCGAATATCAACATTGGGAGATATATGTCGCAAGTATATCGCTGGAAGAGCATGGCGGAGTGAGCATCACCGCTCCGCACGTTGAAATCAACTATGGGGCAGTCCCCAACCTTCAGCTCCACCTTATTGCTCCTTTGGAATATGTCAAAACATCAGGACTGCCGCCTCATTATGGATATGGCGATACGGAACTGGGATTCAAGTGGCGTTTTTATAATGATGAAGAGTCAAAGTTCATGGTTGGGACCTTCCCTCTTCTTGAACTCCCTACGGGTGCGGAATCAAAGGGGTTAGGACTTGGTGGAGCGCAGGTATTTGTTCCACTTTGGCTTCAGAAAGGATGGGGACCGTGGTTGACATATGGCGGAGGTGGCTACCTGAATAATCCCGGTCCAGGGAGGCAAAATCTTTGGTTCTTTGGTTGGCTCCTTCAGCGTGACTTAAACGAGCATCTGACTATCGGTGGGGAGCTTTTTGACGGCAGTCCAGTGGATACCGGAGATGAACGCCATTTCGGATTTAATATCGGCTCCATAATCAATATAACCGAAAATCACCACATTCTTCTCTCCGCAGGTACCGACCTGATTGGACCTACCAGCTTTTATTCATACATTGCTTATCAGTTCACTTTCGGACCTGAAAAGGAAAAAGGTCCGGCTGAGGCGCATGCGCATTTGATAGACCCAGTGTACGGAATGACGGGAGGAAAAGGCCGGTAGGTCTCGATCCTGACTTTCTTCCGGGTCTTCTTAGACGGATATGAAGACATGACGGATGCCGGCAGTCAAAACAAAGGATTTATGCAGGATTGGCCAAGGAACTGGAGGTCAATGCTGATCATCGTTCTTTAATCATACCCGTTGTTTTGCTGTTTCTCGACCATATGTTCTATTTGGACAAATCTTCACCCCAACTAAATTTTTCCCGCCCAACCGGCTGCCAATCAACTCCACCCACCCAGTGCTAATTCATGTATGACTGACGGACATGTACGTGAAACGGACATGTCCAAAAAATGTACATGCTCGGCGCTTGGAACCCGAATGTGGGGGCATGCATCAATAATCGATAGGAACCCGATTGCGCCCTCGGCTGTTGATCATCCTGACGTTTGCCCCCGGAGCGGTCTGGATCAAAAGCCAGGGCAATCAATGGCATATACGTTGCTCTGGTTAAAGTTGTACGTTGGGGTTGCGGGATTTTCCACCTTTATTTCTGAACAGGGCGATTCAGGATAAGAAAGGGACACAGATATGACAAACCGTGCGCCGGGTTATGATTACGAAAGATTTCGCACTCTTTTCGAGAATGAATTCACTTATCTCCAGGGCTTTTTACGCAACTCACACCGATACGCGAAAAAGAGCGGCCTCACATGTCCGATAAGGGGACTATCCTGGAGCTACGCAGACATCGAGAAGGAGTCCAACAAATTGGCGCACGCTCTATTGGCGGACGGTATACGTAAATACGACGTGGTCATTTATGAACTGCTCAATTGCGCCGAATTCGTCTTTCTTTACCTTGCCCCTCAAAAGATCGGCGCGGTCAACTGTCCGGTCAATTTCCGCCTCTCATACGGCGAAATAGCCTACATCCTGGATGACAGCAGGCCCATGGCATACTTCTACGACGCCGAGCAAAGCGATAAGGCGGAAAAAGCCCTCAATACCGCTAAGCACAAGCCCGGCAGAGTGGTCATGGTCGACGTCATGGGAACACACAAGCCTTTTGCAGGTGCTGTTTCCTATTCCGAGTACACGGGATCGAGGCCGGAGACCCCGCCTGAAATCGATCGGCCTTCAACCGTCTACGATGAGACCACCAGGCTTTACACCTCAGGCACCACCGGTATCCCCAAAGGAGTGCCTCTGAACAACCTCAACGAGATCTTCAGCGCTCACGATGTGATCATGCACTTCCCGCTCTCCCCCCGGGACAGGACAATGAATATGACTCCGTGGTTTCACCGGGGCGGATTATATTCAGGGGGACCCTGTCCGACTCTTTATGTAGGAGGAGAACTGGTCGTCCTGAGGTCTTTCGATCCCGCCACCGTCTTGGATTACGTGGAAAACTACGGGTTGACCTTTCTGATCGGCGCACCGGCGACATTGAAGGGCCTGCATGACGAACAGCTAAAGAAGCCTCGCGACCTGGGCAAACTCAAAGGCATCGTAACAATGGGCGCTCCTCTCGAGCGAAACAGTTGCATACAGTTTCAAAAGGTTCTGACTCCCAATATTTTTAACGGGTACGGTTCTACCGAGGCTTTCTGGAATTCTTTTCTGCGGCCCTACGATCTGCCGGAAAAAGCCGGATCTGCGGGACGATCCTGTACCGACGACGACATAGCCGTCGTGAAAGTGTATCCGGATCGCCTGGCGGAGCCTGACGATTTTGCGGCCAAAGACAACCGCGAAATAGGGGAGATCATCGTAAAATCGGCGGTCAAATGTTCGTATGACTACTTCAATAGGCCGGACGACACCGCGGCCAGATACTACAAAGGATGGCTCTATGTCGGCGACCTGGGCACCTGGGACGAAGGGGAGTTCGTCACCGTGGCGGGACGCAAGGACGATATGATCATCTCGGGCGGAGAAAACATCCAGCCGGTCCAGGTGGAGGAGGCAATAAACCAGCATCCAAAGGTCGGTGAGAACATTGTGGTTGGAATGCCTGACGAGAAATGGGGAGAGATCGTCGTGGCATACGTGGTCCCCAAAGACTCCTCGGTCACCGCTCGCGAACTGGACGCGTTCTGTTCGGACCACCCTATGCTGGCGAGGTTCAAAAGACCAAGGTACTACCGCTTTGTAGAAACCCTCCCCACGACGGCTACGGGGAAGAAAATGCACTACAGGGTCAAGTCGCAGGCCATCGAAGATGCCCGGGCCGGCTTGCTGGAAAAACCTTGAAAGGGTTCAGACCATGCAATTTGACTTAAACGAAGAACAAAGAGCGCTGGCCCGCACGGTGAGGTCGTTTGCTCAAAGGGAACTGCTGCCCAACTACAGCAAGTGGGACAGGGAAAAGACCTTTCCTCGATCGCTCTGGAAAAAGCTTGGCGGGCTGGGACTGATCGGAATGCGCGTTGATGCCGAGCATGGAGGCCTGAATGCCGATTGTGTGACGATGGGCGTTGCCGCCGAGGAGATTGGAAGGGGAGACCCGAATATCGGGGTGGCGCTCGTTGTCGGGGAGCTTTGCGGCCATATGCTCCAGTATGGAACGGCCCGGGCCGGAAAGGAGTTTCTCGATCCCATGATGCAGGGGGACCTGGTGCCTGCGTTTGCCGTAACCGAGCCGCATTGCGGCACCGATGCCGGGGCTATGAAAACCAGGGCCGTCAGGCAGGGGAAAAACTACATTTTAAACGGCGAAAAATCCGGGGTCACATTGACGAATGTTGCAGACTTCATCGTGGTGTACGCAAAAACAGATCCCGCCGCCGGACCACACGGAGTGAGCGCATTTGTTGTGAATGCCGAAGCTCCCGGGGTGAGCAAGCAATACTATGAGGATATGGGAGCCAAATCCCTGGTGCGCGGATCCATCTCTTTGGACGATGTTGTGGTCTCCGAGGACTATCGGCTCGGCCTGGAGGGGGACGGCTTCAAACTGATGATGAAGGGCTTTGATGTCAGCCGAGTGTACCTGGCTCTTCTGTGTCTTGGGGCAGCCGAAATTTCGGTCGAGGAAACGATTAAATACACCCGGGAAAGGTCGGCGTTCGGAAAACCCCTGGCAAGGTTCGAGGCAGTCTCCTTCACCATAGCCGAACATTCAGGCATCCTGGAATCGGCCCGGTTGCTCTGCTACAAGGCCCTCTGGCTCAGAGACCAGGGCCTGCCTCATTCCAAGGAGGCGGCCATGGTTAAGTGGATGGGACCCAGATTTTCAGTAGATGCCATTCGCGACTGCCTCCTCCTGCACGGACACTACGGCTATACCCAGGAATTTCCGCTGGAGCAGCGTCTTCGGGACGTGGTGGGCGTGGAAATAGCGGACGGCACCGCGCAGGCGTGTAAAATTGTCATCGCACGGGAATTGTTCGGCCGTGAATACCTGCCCTACGAAAGTCTCGATTATCGTGAAGGCGCATTGCAGGCAACGGCCTTCTAGCAAAGGATGCAAACATGTTCGAACTCGATGACGTCGGCCGTATGGTCTTGGAAACCACCCGCCGGATCGCGGCAAGGGAAATCGCGCCAAGGGCTGCCGAACTGGATGAAACCGCAGGCTTTCCTGACTACTCGGTTAGGGCTTTCGCTCAAAACGGCCTGCTGAACGCTCTTCTTCCGGCCCGGTACGGCGGCGTGGAGCTGAGTTACAAGATGTTTTCCATGGTCATCGAGGAGATTGCCAAAGCGTGCGCTGCTTCGGCGCTGGTGCTCATTGCCCAGGCTGACGGAATGCTGCCGATCATCCATGGAGCGAGCGAAGCTCTCAAGGAGAAATACTTGACCCGCCTTTCAGGACAATCAAGCCAGTTGACGGCCATTGCCGCTACCGAACCCTCAGCGGGCTCTGATATCCTTTCCTTGAGGACCCGGGCTGTACGTAAGGGAGACAAGTACATCATCAACGGGCAGAAATGCTTCATAACCGATGGGTCCGTTGCGGACTTTTTTGTGCTTTATGCTTATACGGACCCTTCCAAAAAAGCTCGCGGACTCAGCGCGTTCGTGGCTGAGAAGGGCTTTCCGGGCCTCGTATACGGCAAGAACGAAAACAAGATGGGAATGCGGGGATCAATCAATTCCGAGCTGTTTTTCGACGACATGGAGGTGCCGGCCGAAAACCTTGTGGGAGAAGAAGGCGATGGATTTGTCAATCTGATGAGGACACTGGCAAAGAGCAGGCTCTTTTGCGCGGCCCAGGCCGTAGGCATCGCCCAGAGCGCCCTCGATCATGCGATAGCCTATGCACGTCAAAGGGTGCAGTTCGGAAAACCCATAGCCGCCCTCGTGCCTCTCCAGTTCATGGCGGCCGAAATGGCGGCTGCTATCGAGTCCTCACGGTTGCTTACGTATAAAGCCGCCCATCTCTTTGATACTGAATCCGATCTGGCAGGCGTCTTTGCGGCAATGGCCAAGTTCAATGCTTCCGACGCAGCCATGCGGGTCACAACGGACGCCGTTCAAATGATGGGCGGCTACGGTTATATGAAAGACTACCCCGTGGAGCGAATGATGCGTGACGCCAAGCTCACTCAGATATACACGGGAACCAATCAGATCATGAGACTCGTGGCGGGACGGAAACTGCTGCTCCCGGAGGAAGCTTAAAAAATTTTTAAGAAAAATTGCCGCAAAATCGACAACACTGCGGGGCGGGCGCCATTCCCGCAGCATATTTTCTTTCCTGTTAAGGCTGTGCTGTTCTATACTCTGCTTAACACGCTGTTCTCAGCATGTTCGTTAACACAGTCCCGCCTTGAGCCTATCCCGCCCGGACACGGAGGTAATGGACTATGAAGAGCGCCCTCGGCACAATCAGACAGATTATGGACGTTTCGCCATCGGCAATGGCCTTTGTGGACCGGCGAGGCATTATAGCAGCCATCAATGGACCGGCCTGCCGGCTCTTTGGCACTTCAAAGCTCGATGCCGAAGGCCGCCCCCTCAATCTCGTGGTTCCTCAAAGCCGCATAGAAAACGTCCTGGCCGATGCCGAACCTCAAAGATATCATATCTCGCTTTCGAACGAATCGTTTCTGGCTTCCGCCGCTCCTGTATTTAACGAAGAAAAAGAGATCTGTGGTGCCGTCGAATGCTACCAGGAGTGGGCCGAGCTGGAAGCGCTGACCACGGAACTGGAGCACCTGAAGGAACACAATCGTCTCCTCGAAAAAATCCTCAACACGGCGCACGAATACGTAGCCGCAGTTAATCCGGAAGGCCTCATTACCTACATGAGCGAAGAGACCGCCCTCAGGATGGGCGTCGACAGGACCGTCGTCATAGGAGAACCGATGAAAAAGGTCCGCAGCGATTGCATCCTGCACAGGGTCGCCCGCACCGGGGTGGCGCAGATAGGGGAGCTGTGGAAAGTTAATGATGCCTCCGTTCCGGTTATGGCGCTCCCTATTGTCAGCGAAGGACGAATCGAGGGGGCAGTCGCAAAGAGCGTGTTTCGCAACATGGAGGAGGCAAGGACCTTTCTGCGCACTTTCGACTCCGAATCCGGCAGGGTGGGCCGGAAAGCCCGGTTCACTTTCGATGACATTATAGGGGCAAGCGAATCGCTGGTGCAGGCCAAGGAGTTGGCCCGAAAAGCGGCATACGGCGAAAGCCCCGTGATGTTGCTGGCGGAAAGCGGGTGCGGCAAGGAAATCTTCGCTCATGCAATCCATTTCGCCAGTCGCCGGCACAACGGGCCTTTGGTGAGCATAAACTGCGCCTGCATTCCGGAATCGCTGCTGGAAAGCGAGCTTTTTGGTTACGAAGACGGTACCTTTACTGGCGCGCGTAAAGGCGGAAGAGTAGGAAAATTTGAGCAGGCCGACGGCGGCACCATTTTCCTGGACGAGATAGGCGAAATGAGCCCCTTTATGGAGGCCAAACTGCTGAGAGTCCTCCAGGACGGGGAGATCCAGAAGATCGGCGCCCGGAACCCCAGGAAAGTTGATGTAAGGGTGATTGCCGCCACCAATATAGATTTGAGGGCTGAGGTCAGAAGGGGAGAATTTCGCAAAGACCTCTACTACCGGCTCGAAGGCATATCGGTGAAGCTCCCACCCCTTAGGGACAGGCCGGGTGACGTCGACCTGCTCATCAACCACTTTTTGCCCCTCGCGGCCGCAAAAGCGGGAAAATCGATAAAAGGCATGGACGAGGAAGTGCGATTTTACCTCAATCAATACGACTGGCCCGGCAATGTTCGGGAACTGCTCAACGTGATAGATGGAGCGGTTTGCCTGGCTTCACAGCCTTTTATCACCTGGAAGGACATACCGCCTCATTTTTCCGAGCGCATCAAAAGTTCGATCACCACCTGGAATCCGCTCCTAAGTGAAAAAGATCCACCCTGTACGTCTACCTCACCGTTTCAATTGCATGTGGCGGACAGGGCGCCAAACGGCCTTGAGCAACTCGAGAGGACCGCAATACAAAAGGCGCTCAATTGCACTAATGGAAACAAGCGGCGAGCCGCTCTTTTGCTTGGAATTGCCCGGTCCACCTTTTATGAAAAGCTCAGAAGATATGGAATCCACGCCTGCGCCTCGGACATTGCAGCCTCCGGATAAATATGCCGGCAAACCCGATCTGCCGGACAATGTAAGCGCGGCGTCAGTCTCGTTAACGGAAAACGCACCCGGGGTCGTCAGCAACAACATTGCCGTTCTCATGACCCCGGCAGGTATGGACCAAGTGGCGAAGAAGACCGCCAACAACAAAACAGCCCAATTCGTCTTGTTGTGGGTTGTCACGTGTATTTTCCATAGGCATTTTTGCTGCGGATTGTTCGTTGACAAGGAACAGATAACTCGTAAAATCTAAGACCAGGTGCAATATTCCCGCCTTACTAACTATTTACTGCGGAGCATTAAAATGCCGACGGATAGAAATTCATCCATTTTGCTTGCGTTGGGTATTTTTCTCGGATTGGTGATAGGAGCGGCGATATTGGGGCGCTCCCTTGCGGAAATACGCAAAAGCGAACGTTATGTCACGGTCAAAGGGTTCGCCGAGCGTGATGTTAAAGCCGATCTTGCCGTGTGGCCGATCAAAGTAAAGACCGCTGGAAACGATCTGAGCGAAGTTAGTCAATCGTCCGAGCAGACACGGAAGAAGGTAGTGCAATTCTTGATCGAAAAGGGTTTCAAACCCGAAGAAATTGTAAACCAATATCTGGCGGTAACCGACAGACAGGCTGCTTTCTATGGCCCAATGGGGAAGGATGGTCTGCGCTACGTCGCAGATGCAACTATTATTTTGCGTTCGAATGATGTTGATAGGGTCCAGCAGGTGAGCCAAATGACAGATGAACTTATCAGCGCAGGCATGGTTATTTCAGAATCCAGAGGCTACGAAGGTCTGAATTACATGTTTACGCAGCTCAGCGCGATAAAACCTGAAATGATGGCCGAGGCGACCAAAAATGCAAGGGCTGCCGCTAATCAGTTTGCACAAGACAGTGGTAGCAAAATTGGCGCTATCAGAAAAGCCCGCCAGGGACTTTTCTCAATCAACGACAGAGATAGGGCCGCAGGTCAGGCTGAAGGCGGAGGGCATTATTATTACCAGCCATCTTCAGACATAAACAAGAGAGTTCGAGTAGTATTGACCATCGACTATTTCCTTGAGCACTAAAGCAACGAATAAATGGTATGACCCCCTTAAAATTGTAGAATATGAACATCTATGGAAACGTAATTTGTGCTGTTCTTCTGCTCAGTATTCTTAGCTGCACAACTGTGTACCATCGGCTATTATCGCATTCTATTTCCCTGTCGGTCGCCGTATCAGTGGGGCGTGGTTAAGCGCTGACTAACTGCAAGGATGGGGCGTGTCCAAGGATGGCAAAAACCATTCCCACTCACGTTTCGTTTCGATATTCTACTCGGTAAGTTGTATGCTGCTTGAGGGTCCGGAGTGCACCAGAGGTTTTTCAGGCAAAAATTCTATTCCGACATTCAACTTGGATGCCGAACGCAGAAGTTGATGCATTACCGTTAACAAACAGGAGTCTTTCCGTTGGTAACGGGTGCTGACCCCGGTATTTGGCGGCCAGCCTGCTCTTGACCATTCTCTTTTGCGTGTTGAAGGAATTATTTCGTGCAGGGTCCACTTCCAAATGCGTTTTGGATGCATGGCGCACACCTCAATACTGCGCGCATTATTTGAGTCAACCTCAAAGAAGGGAGCGTGAGTATGAAGCCTCTCCGAACTACTGCAACCTGTATCGTTCTGGCGGTCCTGTTTGCGGCTGTGCCCGCATGGGCTGCAAAGTCACCCGTCATTTCCCTCTCTCCGGGGACCGGCTATTCCGGCGCCAGGGTGATCGTGAAGGGCGCCCGCTTCGGCACCAGCGAAACGGTGAGTGTCTCTTTTGACGGCGCCCTTATGGGAAAGGCCATCGCAAACACTTCCGGCAGTTTTTCGCTCAGCTTCACCGTGCCCAAATCGCTGGCTGCCGGGGCATACCCGGTCGTGGCCACAGGTAAGAAAAGCGGCCTGTCCGCTCGCTCGGTCTTTTCCGCCAAAGACCCTCCGAGCATCTCTCTTGGCCCCGCATCCGACCCGGCACACGCGCTGGTGACCGTTACCGGGACCTCTTTCGGGAATCTTGAAACTGTCAACATCTCTTTCGGCGACACTCTGGTAGCCCTTGCAGCGACAAATTCCTCAGGCGGTTTTACCCAGGGCTTTCTGGTCCCCGCCGGGGCTCCGCTTGGCTATTACAAAGTCAAGGCAGCGGGCCAGACGAGCGGACTAACGGCTGCCGCAACATTCACCGTCACTGCGCCCTCCCCATCCGCCGTTCTCTCGTTGGCGGCAGGTCCCCCAACCAGCCAGGTTGCGGTGGCCGGCTATCACTTCGGCATCGACGAAGCGGTGGACGTCTACTTTGACACCCAGGACATGGTGCTTGCTTCCACGGCCGCAGGCGGGTCTTTCAGTCAGAACCTCGTCATTCCCACTGGGTCTCTTCCCGGCCCGCACTGGATCACCGCGGTCGGGCGCTCCAGCGGTCTTACGGCCCATGCCGCTTTTACGGTGCGTACCGACTGGGCACAGTTCCATTACGGCCCGCGGCACAGCGGCTACAATCCCTTTGAAAACGTCCTCGATGCCTCCAACGTCTCCGGCCTTGGCCAGGTCTGGACCGCCGTCACCGGAAATAACATCATCTCCTCCCCGGCAGTGGCCAACGGCGTGGTCTACGTGGGATCCTGGGACTACAATCTTCACGCGTTCAACGCGAGCACCGGCGCTGAGCTTTGGACGGCTGCAACAGGAGGGGGCATCGAATCCTCCCCCGCAGTGGCCAACGGCGTGGTCTACGTGGGATCAGGTGACAACAATCTCTACGCGTTCAACGCGAGCTCCGGCGCACAGCTTTGGAAAGCCGCCACCGGGGGCTTCATCCACTCCTCCCCGGCAGTGGCCAACGGCGTGGTTTACGTGGGATCGGGTGACAACGATCTTTACGCGTTCAACGCGAGCACCGGCGCACAGCTTTGGAAAACCGCCACCAAGGGCTTCATCCACTCCTCCCCGGCAGTGGCCAACGGCGTGGTCTGCGTCGGATCCGATGACCACAATCTTTATGTCTTCGACGCGAGCACCGGCGCCCCATATTATATCCCCCCACTCGCCACCGGGGGCGGGGTCGCCTCCTCCCCCGCAGTTGCCGACGGGGTTGCCTACGTGGGATCGTTGGACGGCAATCTTTATGCCTTCAATGCAATCTTCGGCCTCAAGCTTTGGACCGCCGCAACCGGAGCCTCCATCTACTCCTCCCCGGCAGTGGCCAACGGCGTGGTCTACGTGGGATCTGAGGACGGCAAGCTTTACGCCTTCAGCGCGAGCACCGGCGCCCAGCTTTGGAACGCTCCAACCGATGGGTCCATCTACTCCTCCCCGGCAGTTGCCAACGGGGTGGTCTACGTGGCAGGTGACAAGAATCTTTATGCCTTCGACGCCGGCTACGGCGTTCAGCTTTGGATGGCAGCCACGGCAGGGGGCATCGCATCCTCCCCGGCAGTTGTCAACGGAATGGTCTACGTGGCCTCAGGCGGCTGGCTCTACGCCTATGACCTGGCCGCAGGCATGTCCGGTTCCTCGCCGGTTCAGGCCGACCGCAGGAGTTCCGCCGCCGGGGAGACCGCAAGCGGGCCGCCCAATCCGGCTGACCTCACTCCGGATTTCAGCCTGGAACTCCGGTGACCGAGACCTTCAGCATCAAACCCATTTGAAGGAGGGTTCCATTACCTGCAGGGGGAATGATCGGCGAACGGTCATTCGAAAAGATCGGCATTTGTGACCTGTAAAGACTTGACCTGTAAAGACTTGCCCCTCCGCAATGACCGCAATGCAGTGGTCTTCGTTTGACCAGTTGTTCGACCTGTTTGGATACGGCGGCGACACTCACTCAGTCCCTGGTCTGACGCCAGGGGCTTTCGCATCAAATCAAGCAAACCGCCAATAGCACTATAACTCTTCAGGCCAAAGGCGGAGCCGACATCCGTGAAACTGTCTTTTGGTATATCGACAAGCCGCAGCAACTTCTCGGGCGGGGAGACCCGAGGAGTGAAAATCCGGAAGTAGTCTCCGGATCGCCATGAAGACGACTGGATCGTAACCGCCATTGCGTTCTTCCGGCATCAATGCTGGTGTGTCGTTCAAGCCGGAGATGGGAACGGGCAAGTCCCGTAAAGGCTAATTACTTGCTTTATTTGATGTCGCCGACACCCTGAAACATCACTGTCTCATCAGGCATTAGGGCAGGCTTTCTACCCGTGTTCCTACCCCCTAAAATCCCCCTTGACTTTTGCGGCTTTGTCGGCATCATGCATTACGTTGGGTGGCCGAATCGAACCTTACCAACGGCCGCGCCGGCTATGCTCCAGAACTGTATGTTTTTCAGCTTGCCATGCGTTGCGGTGTTGCGCCCGGCTCTGGGTTACCGGTGGAATTTTTCTTTAACAGGGGCCCGGGTGCGGCTGTTGCCGGGAACCTTGTTTATTACTGGGGTGGTACAGTGAAAAGAGCGTTCGCAGTATCGGGCCTGTTTGTCTTGTTATTTGCGGGAATCGCGTGGGCGGAGCCCGTCGTTAACCAAATTCCCTATCAGAAGCAGGTTACGGGGCTTACCACAGGTGCCCCAAAGACCGTAACGGTTACCTTCAGCATCTGGGACGATCCGGAAGCTGGACATGAGTTATGGTCCGAGGAGCAGTCGGTCCCGGCAAATTCCGGGACAACCCTAATCAAAGTCAATCTGGGAAAAAATACACTGCTCCCTGCGGGCGATTTCAATAAACAGTTATGGGTCCAGGTTTCCGCTGTAATCGGAGGTAATGTCACTATATTTGGTTCGCGGGATGCGTTGATGCCCGCACCTTATGCGTTATGGAGCGAGGGCGGCACTCCGGGCGCCAAGGGGGCGACAGGAGCAACCGGGCATACCGGCGCCACAGGAGCGACCGGCCCGCAAGGTAAACAGGGCATTCAGGGAGTCCAAGGACCTACCGGTCTGTCAGGACCCTCGGGACCCTCAGGATCGCCGGGGGTGTCAGGACCGCCGGGGCCCTCAGGACCTCCAGGACCCTCAGGATCGCCGGGGGTGTCAGGGCCTCCGGGGCACTCAGGACCTTCGGGGCCCTCAGGACCTCCGGGACCCTCAGGACCTCCAGGACCCTCGGGATCGCCAGGGGTCTCAGGACCGCCAGGACCCTCAGGACCTCCAGGACCCTCAGGATCGCCGGGGGTGTCAGGACCGCCGGGGCCCTCAGGACCTCCGGGACCCTCGGGATGGCCAGGGGTCAATGGAACCAATGGATCTCCAGGACCCTCGGGACCGCCGGGGCCCTCAGGACCTCCGGGACCCTCGGGATCGCCAGGGGTCAATGGATCTCCAGGACCCTCAGGACCTCCAGGGCCCTCAGGACCTCCGGGACCTGCCCCATTGCTCGCATACGGTTGCTTCAACACCGAGGGAACGAGTACATGCGGGAATTCCAACCTGAGCTGTAGCTATCTGGGGACATCGATTAAATATGAGTGCACCATCACTAATGTGACCTATATCTCAGGGGGCTTCATCACCAATATAACGCCAAGCAGAGGGTTTGCCGTCCCCGTTGAAAACGCCGACAGCAGCGGCCATCTGATTGTAACTTTCTACGATGGAAGCGGCAACCCACTGCAGCCTGCAGGGTTCATGGTAACGGTGTACGGCTCTGGCTGCCTGAACGGTTTTGTGGACAGTGGTGGAATGTGCTGCCACCAAGGTCTTACGAACTGTAGTGGAGTGTGTGCTAATTTGCAGACCGATATCGATAACTGCGGTTCTTGTGGGAATAAGTGCCCTTTTCCTTGTGCGCCTGGTTTTGGGTTTCCTATATGTTCTGCCGGCGAATGTGGATGTGAAAAGTGAGTTTTCGGTAAGCCTACGTGGTGCAATTTTTTTCTCACTGCGGGGTCCTGCCTCGGCCGGGGGTTCCAGGCCGCATAGGGACACTCGAGTCCTCTGATGCGTGAGTCCTGATCAAGATTGGCATTAGGCCTGGACTATGCATGAGCTAGTACCTTGTCAACTTAGTTATCGCATGTTATCGTTGTCCTCCCGGAGGGGGGCAACGGCTATGAACAAACAATTCCATATAAAGCTTTCGGATTAGGAGCGTAAGGAGCTTAAACGTCTGGTTGAGAGCGGGCGCAAATTAGCCCGGAAGGTCACACGTGCCCGCATACTATTGCTTGCCGACGCCGGGAAAAAGGACCGCGAGATTGCAGAAGCCTTACAGGTATGCGTCCAGACGGTACACAAAGTACGTAAACGCTTTTCCCACGAGAAATCCATCAAAAGCTTGGAGGAAAAACCACGGTCAGGGAAGCCTCCCAAGCTGGAGGGGTTGACGGCAGCGCACATTACGGCTCTTGCCTGTTCTGATCCGCCGGAAGGCCGAGCACGCTGGACACTGCGCCT
>DASPQK010000183.1:0-12368 GCA_035624985.1 Syntrophobacteraceae bacterium
GAATTGCTGTACGGGCTCGCTTTGCCGGATCACGATTCACGGCCCTCATGGTTCTCGCACGATCCTGAATCCCAGATCGTCTCTGGTGCTGTTTGGCAGGCCGCTTCCGCGAGCGGCGCACCTGACGGAAGCGGTCGAGCCGCGCCAGCAGCCGCCCCGAATCACCCGGCTCTGTCCCATGCTCTCATTGTTATACTGGGGATTGTTCCTATCGTGACGCACGTAGGAATCCACGCCATAAACGTCCGAACACCATTCCATCACGTTGCCCAGCATATCGAACAGACCGAAAGCGTTTGGCCGAAAGGAGCCCACCGGCGCTGTCGCCGCGTAACCATCATCGCATTCGTGGACCGGCCTGATCGCGAATTGCCTTTCGGCAGTGTAATCTGCAACGTTTTCGTAGATACAGGCCCTGCCGAGATCGTCGCCCCAGTACCGGGAGGCTTCGGAACCGGCCCGGCATGCATATTCAAACTCAGCTTCAGTCGGCAGCCGGAAATTATACTGTCCGCCGTTCTGGCCTGCAAGCCATTGTGAGAAGTTATTGGCGTCCACCCAACTTACGAATACCGCAGGCTGACCATCTCCGTTGAGCGAATGACCCGCCACGTCCCTGCTGTCGTGGTCTTTCTGGAATTGCCTGAACTGGGCATTGATGACAGCTGTTTGGCCCATCCAAAAGCCGTCGAGGCAGACTTCGTGCACCGGCCCTTCGTCTTCGGAGCGATCCTTCTCACTTTTGGGGCTTCCCATGAGAAAGCATCCGCCGGGCACCCATACGAACACCAGCCCCGTAACAGGCTCTTTCCAGGTCTTGAGGGTCCTTACGGGCCTTTCGCCGCGCGCCGCCTGTTCTTCAGCAGGTCCGGCGGCCGAACGCTCCAATTCGGCGGCGGGGCCCGGCCTCGGCGGAGTCGAGGTTGCCTGCACCGGAAGCTGCGGTCCAGGGCGAAGGAAATAAAAATCTCCTTCCAAAGAAGAAGATTCCCATGGGACCTGCCTGCCTCCGGTTGCCTCACGCACCGCCGAGCGCACCTGTTTGAAAACGTCTTCGATCTTTAGCCCGGGCTGAACCATGGCCTTAATGAGTTCACCCGTATAGACGCCGTTTTCTCCCGGTCCGTCATTTGCCACAGATCCCGGTGCGGTAGCGTATGCGATCAGGGTGCCGGTGGGAGCGTCCATGGAGGCAAGACCCTGCGACATGGAGCGGAAACTTCGGGCAAAAGGGTTGTCCCTGCACGCGTCGATGATAACGATATTCATTCGGGCATGGGCGAAGTCCATTTCGCTAAGTACTGCGCCCATATCTACCGCCTCGTATTCGACCTGTTTTTCGTGCTCAATCGCCGCGCCCACAGGGATGAGGTAGTTACGCCCATTTGTCTGGATCCCGTGCCCGGCGAAGTAGAAAAGTCCTACTCCGCCCTCCTGGAGCTTTTCCCCGAAAGCCTGTATCTCACGTTTCATCTGTTTCTGGTCGAGGTTTTCCCTCAGAGTAACCTCAAAGGAAAGCTCCTCAAGCACTTTTGCCACAGCCCGGGCGTCGTTGACGGGATTGCGAAGAAATCCGGTCGCATAGGCAGTGTTGCCGATAACCAGCGCCGTGCGTCTTTCGGGCCCCGGGGGGAGAGTCTGCCTCTGATTCGCCCTGGCAGAAGCGCCGCAAAATACAATGCCACCTAGAAAAGCGGCCAGAAGGAAGGACAAAAGGATCTTTTCCCCGGCTTTAGACAACATCTGCGGTCACCTATCCGAGTCCACGTAAAAAAGGGAGTCTCCCCCGAAGGCAAAACTCCCTGAAGAATTTATAAAATCAAATTGCGAAAGATCCCGCCGGGACCGCAATCTGCGTTAATCCCGCATAGCCTCGAAAATTTTCGGGCGATTATAAATGAGATCACCTGGAGCTTCAATAGAAAAATCTTCCAGTCACTCATGGGCCTCCGTCAGGTTGATCGCCTGCACTTCAACCTCCTGCTTCTCTTCGGCAGCCACATCGGTTTCAACCGTCAGTACAGTCCGAATCCGGCTGCCGGACGGGATATTCTCCATTTTGGGGGTAACCTCCAGGCTATATCCGGCTCCATCTGGAAGCGGCTCCTGTCTTATGGAAATGACCCTTTCATCATAGGCGCATTTTGCTATCCTGAAGGCTTTGTTTTTGTTATGGAGGACCAGCACCTTTGCCGTAATGACCCCCTGATCGGGTGACAAACGCCCCACAACGAGAACTCTTGGCCTGGTTCCAATCTCTCCTTCTATGAACCCGTTCACCCAGACTGTCAGCTCAGGTTTTTCGGCAAAGTCGGTATAAAGCGTAATGGACCCTCTGTAGCTTCCCCGTAACGTGCTGTTTGAGACTCTGAGCCTGTAGTGTCGTCCTTCCTCTACGGTTTCAACCTTGTATGAGACCCGGTTTGCGAGATTGTCATCCACACTCCGGATATGAAACATCTTCGAAGTGGTAATGAGGTCGATGCTTTTTTCAGCCATGCCATCGGCAATCCCTTGAAAATAAACCACCTTTTCAGGCAGGACCTCTATAAGAGGCTTGACGGTCCCTTCCACCTGCACAACCATACGAGGGCATGCCGGATCATCGCTCAAGACAGACGCCGTCTTTTTAACATGTCCCTGGAAACCTGTAAGACTTAACTCCAAGGTGATTTTGCCCTCCGCACCCGGAGGGACCGCCCTGTCAAACCGGGCGATGGTGCAGCCTCAGGTCGGCTGAACATCTCGTATATTGAGGGTGGTTTTCCCGGTGTTTTTCACAATGAAATCATGCGACATCCGGACCGTTTCGGAGAGTTGCCCAAAATTATAACCGGGTTCGGCGATGACGATACCGGAAGCCTGTGAGACGGCAGGCACGGTAAAGGCGAGAAGACAGCCGACGCCCAGACATCCGATAAGCAGTCCAAAAAGCCAATTTGGCCGGTTTCCCATTGAATGCCTCCGTGGACAGCCTTATAACACTTTTGCCCTGGTTCGTCATGGTTTGATTGGAGAACCATTCGACATTAAAACCAAAAGGGGATATTTTGCCGCTGCTTGAGAGACTATGCAGCGCCGACAACCGGACTCCGGTCAACTTAGCGGATGAGTTTTTCGCATGAGATGGAAAAAAGTCTTTGGCAACTTTGTGCTTTGCACCGTTCTGATCATCGTCGGCTGCCTTTACTTTGACGTAAGGCTTGCGAGATTGGTTGAAAAGATTGGCTTGGGTCCCTTGCTCTGGGTGCAGATATCCAATATACCCGATATTCTGTTCTGGCTGGTGTGCGGCGTGACCGGCGCGAGTTGGACCGGGCGCCTTTACCTGTCGCTAAAACCGGTTAAAAAGTGGATTTCAGATTTGCTGGAGCAGATAGGCTGTTCTGTCCCATTGGCGTTTATCCTAAAACATCTGTTGAAAGACCTGTTCGGGAAGACGAATACACGCTACTGGCTCTTGCATCCCGAGCAATTCGGTTTTCACTGGTTCCACGGCGGGGGAGATTTTTCAGCTTTTCCATCAGGGCACATGGCCGTTTTCACTGCCTTGCTTCTAGGAGTCAGCCGGTACTTTCCCCGGTTGCGTTCCGTATGCTCAGGATTGCTCTTTATCCTTGCACTGTCCCTGCTGCTGACCCAATATCATTTCTTCAGCGACCTGGTTGCGGGCTTCTATCTTGGTGTGATCACCGATTTCTTTGTCTGGCGGGCGCTCTGTTTTTGGCACCGTTCGAGCAACAGAACACTGCCAGGCTATGGTTCAAGCCGAGGATGCGACCCTTGACTGAAAAGGCGGTTGTTCAAACTCCTTGGGGGCACTTGGGAACCAAGAAAAGGCATCCCCTTCGGGTAGGAGCGGTCCCGCGACACATCGAGCTCATTGCGGGCATGGCCCGCTCCTACAAGAATAGAACTTTTCGTAACAGCGGCGGAAACCGATTTATTCGCTCGGCTGCCGGCGGCGTCTTCTCACGGCAGGCTTTTCCTGCGAGACTGGGGCAGGTGAAGCGCTTTGCGCCTTGATCTGTCTTCTGGCTTCTATGGCTTTCACCAGATTTGCGGGCAAACCTCTCTTTTTTGCGGCCTTACTTCGCGCCTTGGTTAACGATTTTGCGGCCAAAGGAGTTCGCATTGAAAACCCGTATTTCTTCTTGTACTCTTTTGAACCCATCCCATGGGATGTCAGGTGCTTCTGAGTTAATTGCTTCATCTCGGCACCGCATTCAAGACATATTACCTTGTCGTTCTGAATGGAGTTTTCGGGTGTGATTGCTCCAGGGACCTTCTCCTGTGCAGCGGTCTGTTCCTGTGTCAGGGGCAGTTCAATTTCGCCGGATTCTGCCTTTTGCAGTTCCAGGAGAGTAGCAAAAACTTGCCGAAGTGAAGTCGTAATCTCAGCAGCCGACATAGGAGCTAAAGAAACCTGAGTTTGCACGATCTCGGATGCAATTTCGATAATCTTTCTTGCCATTGGCGAAACCCTCCGTCGTAGAGATTTGCTTCCATTAAAAATCGAGTCTAATTAACATCGTTAACCTCGAATAATCGTTTGATTGGAATTATTATAAATATGTTTTGAACTAACGCAATACCAAATCGTGCTGAAGATAGCAACAATGATCTTAAAGGAGCGTGGTGAAAGATACGAGGATGCATTTTTTTCGGGCTTTTCATGTTTTTATCCCAAAGACCGCCCGCGCATTTTGCGTAGTGCGAGCGGCCACTTCTTCAAAAGGTTCTTTCCTGCACTCGGCGATTTTTTTTGCCGTATGGAGGACGAAAGCGGGTTCATTGATTTTGCCCCTGTAGGGGACCGGAGCCAGAAAGGGAGAGTCGGTCTCAACAAGCAGCCTGTCCAATGGCGCATGCTTTACCACGTCTTGGAGCGAATCGGCTTTGGGGAAGGTTACTACGCCGGGAATAGAGAGATAAAATCCGAGGTCCAGACACCTGCGTGCAACTTTCCAGTCTCCTGAAAAACAGTGCATGACGCAAGGGGGCAGGGAGGAGGAAAATGGAGGCACAATTTTAAAGAAATCATCCCATGCGTTACGAATATGAAAAATCACCGGCTTGGCTGTCTTTACGGCCATTTCGAGCTGACGCTTCATACACCCTTTCTGGATCGGGCGTGGTTGTCGATCGCGGAAGTAGTCCAGCCCTATTTCACCAACGGCAACCACCTTCCCGTCGGCCAAAATCATCTCAAGTTCATGGAGATCGCCGTCATTCATATTAAAAGAGGCATGCGGATGGACCCCCGCCGAGGAGTAAATCCCGCCATATCGCGCGGCTATTTGAGATGCTTTCCTGCTCGTCTCGATATCGATGCCGATCGTCACGATCGTGCTGACCCCTGCCTGTTGCAGCGCCCGTTCGATTACCGACGGGACTATGCCGACGAATTCAGGAAAATCCAGATGGGCGTGAGTGTCAATCAGCTCAGGAAGTTTGTGCATATCACCCTTTACCGTGATCCGTGGTCCGTGAACAGTGAACGTGAAAAACAGCAACCGGTTTTTAGATTCACGGTTCATAGTTCACGGTGCACGGTTTTATTCTTGCCCGACGCAGAAGGCGAATCTATAATGCTTTCCATTTGTTTGCAAACAGGTATCGATATAATTATCAGGCTGTGGGGGAAAAGAAAATGAATAGATTGAAATCCTCGCTGGCATTGGCGGCTGTCGTATGGATGCTGATGACGACCGAGGCCGCACTGGCCGTAAGAGCATACACTACCGACGTCGAAGACCTCCCACTTCGCGCCACTCCCTCAGCCAGCGGAAAAACCCTGCTGATGGTTCCACGGGGGTCAGCCGTGGCACTGGCAAACCCGCGCTCATATACCAAAGTGCGTTTCCAAAAACCAGACGGTAAAATAGAAGAAGGGTGGATCGCTTCGAGGTTTTTGAGCCCATGGCCGCCAAATTCGTCAATGGCAAGAGATCTCGGAGCGGAAAATGAGGCCCTTAAGACCCGACTGGACGAACTCGACCAGCAGAATACGGCCCTATCACAAAAAGGACAAGAACTGACCGACAAACTCACCAAACTCAATTCGGCTTACGAGGAACTCAAGGGCGGTTCGGCAAACTATCTAAAGCTCAAGTCGGAGTACGATTCCGCGTCGACAAGCCTCTCCAGCGCACAGGAGCAGATACAAACCCTCGTTCAGGAAAACGAAAGCCTCAAGCTCGCCCGCGATGTCCGGTGGGTCGTGGCTACAGTAGCCGTCCTGCTCACCGGCTGGTCCCTTGGATGGCTCACGAGCAGGCGAAGGAAAAGGAGGGGGACCTACTATTGGTGAGCCATTCCTGTCATCGTTTGCGGTTTGAGGGTCTGATGTCCGCCGTCTTCACTGTTAACCGCGTTTGGCCACCTTTGCCCAGGTATCGCGCAACGTAACCGTGCGGTTGAATACCATTTTGTCCGGCGTGGAATCCCGATCAACGCAAAAGTATCCCAACCTCTCAAACTGATACGTGCTGCAGACGGGCGCTCCGGCCAGGCCAGGCTCCAGTCTGGCGGCTTCAATCACTTCAAGAGAATCAGGGTTGATAAAATCCTTAAAGGTCAATCCTTCTTTTTCCTCCGAGGGGTCGGCCCGATTGAGCAGTGTGCCGTATAGCAGGACCTGGGCTTCTATCGCCCTGGCGGCGGAAACCCAGTGCAGCGTCGCTTTGACCTTGCGGCCGTCCGGGGGCGTATCCCCCCCTCTAGTGGCTGGATCATAAGTGCAGCGCAACTCGATCACCTCTCCCTTATCATCCTTTATAACATCGACGCATTTTATGAAATAGGCGTAGCGAAGTCTCACCTCACGGCCCGGAGCAAGCCGGAAGAACTGTTTAGGGGGGTTCTCCATGAAGTCGTCGCGCTCGATATAAATTACCCTGGAAAAAGGTATTTTGCGGACGCCTGCTGAGGCATCTTCCGGGTTGTTTATCGCGTCGAGTTGCTCGACCTGGTCTTCAGGGTAGTTTTCGATAACCACTTTAAGAGGTCTCAGTACCGCCATCACACGCTGCGCTTTCAGGTTGAGATGCTCCCGGACGCAGTATTCCAGGAGGCTAAAGTCAACGAGGCTGTCGCGTTTGCCCACGCCGATCTTTTCGCAGAAGTTTCGAATCGCTTCGGGCGTGTATCCACGCCGCCTCATAGCCGCCAGGGTGGGCATTCTGGGGTCGTCCCAACCACTCACATAGTTTTCTTGAACCAGCTGTAGGAGCTTTCGCTTGCTCATGACCGTGTAGCTGAGATTGAGCCGCGCAAATTCTATCTGCTGCGGATGGCATGGGGCGTCAATGTTATCCAGAAACCAGTCGTAGAGCGCCCTGTGGTCTTCATACTCCAACGTGCAGATGGAATGTGTGATGCCTTCCAGTGCGTCCGACTGGCCGTGGGTGAAGTCATACATTGGGTATATGCACCATTTATCGCCCGTTCGCCAGTGCGACATATGACGGATGCGGTACATCACCGGGTCTCGCAGGTTGAGGTTTGGGGAGGCCATGTCGATTTTTGCTCGAAGCACCAACTCGCCGTCAGCAAACTCGCCGGCCCGCATCCTCTGAAAAAGGTCAAGGTTTTCAGCAATCGGCCTGTCCCTGTACGGGCTGTTTTTTCCGGGTACTGTAAGTGTACCCCGGTATTCCTTTATTTCATCCGCGCTCAGGCTGTCTACATAGGCATTGCCCGCCATTATAAGGTCAACTGCCCATTTGTAGAGTTGCTCAAAGTAGTCTGATGCATGGAAGAACCGGTCCTCCCAGTCGAACCCGAGCCACCGGACGTCACTGATGATCGAATCGACGTACTCCATTTCCTCCTTGCCGGGGTTGGTGTCATCGAACCGGAAATTACAAAGCCCATTGAATTCGTCGGCAAGCCCAAAGTTGAGGCATATGGATTTGGCGTGCCCGATGTGCAGGTAACCGTTGGGTTCCGGTGGAAACCGCGTCAGGACTTTGCCCCCGTTTTTTCCTTTCTTCACGTCATCGGCAATTATGTTGCGGATAAAATTTGGCGGACCCTTCATTTCGACGCCATTCATCTTGTTTTTCTCCTCAAATCTGCATTTGAAATCTTTAATCGGTCTGAATGAACCGGTTTACCTGCCTGTTAACGCTGGCGTAAATTTCCTCATCCGTCCCAAAAATGTCCACAACACATTTGTGGTCTATAAGCTTTTCAACAACATAGGCAGTAACGAACAGACTGACGAAATTGGGACGGGGGACGAGGGTCCGAAGGTTGGCAACCTGGTACTGGATTTCGAACTCCTCGGAATCCAGTATCTTTTGAAGGGCAAACCGAATCTGGTCCTCCAAGTCTACCTTACTGGTGGTTTCTATCAGATGCTCTTCCATCAGCTTCATCGATATCCTGTCAGCCAGTTCATCAATATTGTGACGAAGCTGAATCATGGCGTGATACCGCTGGGATTCTTTCTGATGATCCAGTTTCGATATCACTGCGGATTCTCTTGCGTTTGGCCTGTATTCTCTTGCCACACGGTTTCCTTTCGGTGTCGATCATCTTGCCCGACAAATCTCAATGGCAGGCAGAACTTGATAAATGGGGTCCCCGAACCTCGATCCCGGGCGGCCGGTGAGCCTGGCGCGGTTTTTACTGCGGCTCTCCGTCTCAGCCCGCTTTCGGCAAAGATTGCAAAATCAGATCCACCTGCCTGGCAACAACTCCCTTAAAAGAATGTAACGCCCTGAATGCCGCTTCGCCATTTTTTCGAAGGCTTTTCATATCCCCCAGCCACTTTTTCCAGTTGGAAAAAAGGTCTTCGAGGTCGAGCATCCTGAAACCGCCGCCAAAATCGTGCAGGATTCTATGTTCATGCAGCACTTTTTTCAAGTAAGGACCGTAAAAAACAGCTTTGGACCATGCGGCCGGCTCCAAAATATTATGACCCCCAACGGGCTCGAAAGTGCCGCCGCAGAAGATAAGATCACCAGCCGAATAAAGGTCGCCAAGCACACCGATCCTGTCAACCAGCACCACCGGCGCGGTCCTGGTCCGACAGCCGCCTTCGATGTCCGTGAGCAGGTTATATCTTACATTTTTCTTTGTGAGCCAGTCGCACATTTTAGGAATGTTCTTCATGTGGCGGGGAGCAAAAATCGCCATAAGGTCCGGCGAGTATTCGCGAAGCCGTACAAACACCCGCATCAGTTCAATTGTTTCCGACCTGCGGAGGCTGCCTCCCATAAGGACCGGCCCATTTTCTATCCGTAACAGCTTTTTCCAATAAGCTGCTTTCCCCGGAGTGGCTTTCCCCGCGAGCCCATCATATTTTGAACTGCCCAGGGTCATAACTTTACCCGGTGCAGTTCCAAGCCGCAGAGCCCTATCCATATCCTCTTTCGAGTGCATTGCCATATAAGTAAACTGTTCAAAAACCGGTTTGAAAAGAGGTGAAAAGAGCCTGTAGAACCGTTCGGAAGACCCTGAAATGCGGCCGTTCAGCAAAACGGCAGGAATGTTTCGGCTGCGGAGTTGCCGGAAAAAGTTAGGCCAGAATTCCGACTCAAAATTGACGAACAGGTCCGGCTCCACAGTCTTTACGGCTCTTGAGACACACTGGGAAAAATCCAGCGGAAAAGGAAGGACGGCAATCTCTGTCGGCATTTGAGCACGGGCAAATTTTACCCCTTGAGGAGTGCCCGCAGTCATCAACACAGTGCTGCTGGGCATCCGTCTCCTTAGCTCTGTCAACGTAGGTATTGCGCCCGTCATCTCTCCAACCGATACGGCATGACACCAGATTCGCGGCCGCCCGGCACCAATCACGCCGTCATCGTAAAATCCAAGCCTCCCTCTTTTAAATTCACGGTCTTTGAGTGACTTGCGAGAAAGCAAATCGACAATCTCAGGTTGGATGCCGTTTAGAATTAAATTGTATGCTGCGCCGCTGAAATCCAACAAAACCTTCAATTCTTCAAAACCCTGCCAGTTTCCGCAAAGCCAGTGTTGACGGATTGTTCAAAAAATGTATAAAAGCAATCTATCCGGATGTCGCCGCGACATTTTTCACAAAAATCGTCAACAGATTGTTAACTCGTATCACATGAAATTTCCACTGCTTAACAAACTTTTTGACAAATTTTGCACCCCTTACTAATATTATGGACTTTATATGAGTAAAAAAATAAAAACAATAAAAACACTAAATCGAGGGAACCATGAAATTCCAGGTGGAAAAAGCAAGCCTTGCCCAAGTCCTTCAAAAAATCCAGAGCGCTACCGAAAAAAAAACCACAATGCCTATTCTGAATAACTGCCTGATTTCGGCGGCTGGGGATGGGACCGTAGAGTTTTCGGCAACCGACCTGGAGCTGAGTCTTTGGACAAAAATGGGAGCGCAGGTAGATACTGAGGGGAAAACCACGGCTTCGGCTCGAAAACTCCTGGAAATAGTTCGCGAAATCCCCCAGGACAGGATATCTTTCGACCTTGACTCTTTACGAGGCAGGCTGCTTGTCACAGCCGGACGGTCGCGATTCGAGCTTTCAACCATTGCCGCCGAAGATTTCCCCAATATAAATTTTTATCAGGATTTACCGCTTACAAGCTGTGACGCCAATATTTTCAGGCGTGCGCTCCAAAAGACACTCTACAGCATTCCCCTGGAAGAAGA
The DNA here is from genome assembly GCA_035624985.1 of Syntrophobacteraceae bacterium. GTDB lineage: Bacteria > Desulfobacterota > Syntrophobacteria > Syntrophobacterales > Syntrophobacteraceae > SbD1. Next base: position 10,658 of record DASPQK010000183.1, read on the forward strand.
AACATTTTCCGCTCCGGGACTTCTGTGGCATTCTACCGAAGAAAACGAGTTCCGGTTTGTATCATCCGACGGACACAGGCTTGCATATTACGAGGTTCCCACAGGGGCATTTCCGGGAGTTGAAATGACAAGGGAAGTTATCGTGCCCCGAAAGGCGGTCCAGGAAATACATCGGTTACTCGAAAAGGAGACCGAGGCATCCATCGGGGTGGATGAAAAATCGCTGGTGGTGCGGACTCCGACTACATTTCTGAGCACTCTGCTGCTTGATGCCGAGTTTCCTGAATATGAAATGATAATTCCGGTCGAGAGGCCCCATGGAATCCTGGTTGCGACCGAGATTCTCTATCCGGCCCTCAAACGGGTTGCACTCGTCACGGATTTGACCTACAGGCATGTCAAATTTAACATCACCAAAAATTGTCTGGAGCTCGAATCCGGAAACCCCGAGCTCGGCAACGCAAACGATATTATAGACATCGAGTACGACGGCGAAGAATTCAGTGTGGCGTTCAACATCAAATACGTTATGGACAGTATTTCAGTAATGGAAAGCTCGACCATCAGGTTCGAGTGGGTAGATCAGTTTCACGGAGGCATCTTCCTGGCCCCTGAAGATCCGGGGTATTTCAGCCTGATCATGCCGATGGTTGTGTAGGGTTACTCCAAAAGAAAGACAGGACATGCACTCTAAAGTGTTGTGCGCGGTATTCGGTGTTTTGCTGGGCGGCTTACTTTTCCTGGGCTCCGATCTGTGCGCTGCTAAAAGGCCTCAGGGTGGGGGGTCGAGCAGGGTTCCTTCCATGCCCGTACCTCCGCGGCCTCCAAAGCAAGCTCTTCCTCCTTCGAGCGGCTACGGAAATACGGGGACCAAACCAGAGACTGACAGGAATCCTTCCGGATACGGAAATACCGGCGTCGGGTCTCCCGGGGCTGTTTCAGCCCCGCCGTCGGGATACGGCAATACGGCAACTCCTTCACAAGGCAGGGGCGGACCCGCAGGGCCCGTGCAGCCCAAAATGACACCTCTGCAGCAACAGATGAACAGAAGCTTCTCAAAACAGGAAAGCGCCAAGGCGTACGAAGATTACAAGGCGCAGCAGGGTAAATTTCAAATGAGCTCCAAGCCGGGCGCCTACACGGCATCGGCCAGGGAAACCGCTACCATCGACGCGGCTCGATCCCGGGCGGGCTACGGCTTCGGATCGGACTACTACGGGAGGCGGACGGTATTCTACAATCACTATGGATGGTCTGCACCCGGTTATGTCTACCAGAGCTACGGCAGCTTCGGCATCTGGGACGCCATGATTTTGTGGTTTATGCTCGACCACATATATGACGCTCAATATGCCGCAATGTATTACAATCACAGGGACGACCCCGGGATGCGGCAGTTCAGGAGCGAATTGGATCGGCTTTCTGCCGAGAATTCCGAATTGAAAGCAAAGGTGGCGAAACTGGATGAGTCAGCCAAGTCGTTGGAGCAACAGGGAGTAAAGCCGGATCCCGGTTATATGCCCCAGGACGCCGCCGGGATCGCTCTAGCTGAGGACATTGCCGCGAAGGAAGCCCCGAAACCGAGCGGCTTTCCATGGGTCTGGGTGATTGTAATAGGGGCTGTCGCCCTGGTTGTCCTGCACCAGCGAAGGAGAGTATGATGGGGGTCGTCGCCAAAATCCTGGCCAAGCAGGCCAGGCGGGCGGCCGGG
>DASPQK010000184.1:0-20774 GCA_035624985.1 Syntrophobacteraceae bacterium
GGAGCGGTTGTGGCAAGCAGTATGGTAGTCAGGTAGTCGTCGGCAATTCCGGCGGCCATTTTCGCCATAAGATTAGCTGTAGCCGGGGCGAGCACGATCAGGTCCGCCATACGCGCTTTCTGGATATGGCTTATCCTCGACTCCGACTCCATGCTGAACAGGTCGGTTCCCACCACATTGCTGGAAAGCGCCTGGAAAGTCAAAGGTGTTACGAACCGCTGCGCGTTTGCGGTCATGACCACATGAACGGAGGCGCCCTGTTTTACAAAAAGGCGCACCAGTTCGGCTGACTTATAGGCGGCGATTCCGCCGCTGACACCCAAAAGAATTGATTTTCCTTCTAACATGACGCCCTGAAAAGCTAACCGCCGGCAACCGGCGACACGTAAATTTCGACATAGGTGTAATATGTTGCTTCCTTAATCAAGATCGCACAGACCTTGTCAGGTTTATCGAAAATCAAAAGCGCGCGGCCATATCTGAACTGACCTTTCAACTTCCAGCCTTCTCGAGGGAGCGCACCCGCAAAGTAGTTCACCAGTGAATTAGAATCCACTCTGCCGCGCAACGTAAAGAACCCTACTTTGGTCAGGCCTGACTGGAAGACGTAGGAACTCTTCGACTGCACATTCATTGCGGAAGGAAAGGGTACGTCGTTGAATTCAAAATATTTGGCTCCGGGAGTGACGGGACCGGCGCCGGGTGTGGGCTGCGGGCCATAGGCGGCCCCGGGCTGGGGCTGGCTGACGGGGTTGGGCGGAGGCGCGTTCGAGTGGCTACAGGCGCAAAGTGTCACAAGACAAATGAACATGGCCGCCATCCTTGCCGAATTCCTCAATTTCTTAACTTGTAAGTTCATGAATTTCCACCTATTTTTCCATTAGGAGCAATTCTTCGACTGGCCGCCTGTGCGATTTTTGGCTGCGGTGGGCCGGATGCCCCACAGCCACTACGGCCATGAGCTCCAGCCGCTCGGGAAGCCCCAGGATTTGGGTGACACGATTACTGTTTTTGAGGATTTCTCCTATCCAACATGCTCCAAGATCCAATGAGTGCAGCGACAGAAGCAGGTTTTGCAGGCACGCCCCCACAGCCTGGCAATCTTTTGTGTAGTCGTATGAGGTCTCTTTGTCCAGGAAAACCACAACGAGAACGGCTGCCGACTTGAGAACAGTAGAGTATCTGGTGAGGGCGGCCAGCGCCTCTTTGGATTCCCTTTCCCAGATTACGGCGAAGCGCCAGGGTTGGTTGTTAAGGCCGGAAGGGGCCCATGATGCGGCAGTGAGGGCGGCCATGAGAGAATCACGGGAAACGGGGGCATCCTCAAAACTGCGAATGCTTCGCCTGTCACAGATGGCCTTTATAACGGGTGAGTCGAGCGTTTTCATCGATTAGCCCTGCCGGTGTGTTTAAGACGGAAGTATCCCACACAACCGGCCCGCTGTGAAAGAAATAATTTCATTGCCGGGTTTCATCACATCCTTTGTTGCCGGTGATTCTGCCCGGCGAATTAGGATTTATATTTTACGCAATGTCTTATATAATCCCAACCCTTGATCATGGATGGAATCGACTCGGGCAAGGGTCCCTATTGCTGCGCCCCGTGAGTCAGCCTTATCGCACGACAGACCGGGAACCTTACAGCGCATGACCGCGGAGAATATAACCGAGAATATAATAGAGATACGCGGCCTGAACAGTTTTTACAACAGCCGCCAGGTGATCTTCGACATCAGTTTTGCCATTCCCAAGCATCAAATCACGGTCATCATGGGGGTAAGCGGCTCGGGCAAGACGACTGTCTTTCGCCATCTCATCGGCCTAAAAAGGACGGCGGCCGGGCAGATCACCGTGGACGGTCAGGATTTGGGCTCGTTTTCCGAGACCATGCTAATGCAATACAGGCGAAAGATTGGGGTTCTTTTCCAAAGCGGGGCCTTGTTCAATTCCCTTTCGCTGAGCGGAAATATTGCCATCCCCCTTAGGGTCCATACCAATCTGGCCTTTGAGACCATCCGAATCATGGCCCTCATGAAACTAAACCTGGTCGGACTTGCCGAATTTTGCGACTACATGCCCTCGCAGATAAGCGGAGGGATGAAGAAAAGGGCGGGACTGGCAAGGGCCCTGATAATGGATCCCGAGGTGCTGTTTGTGGACGAACCTTCTTCAGGTCTGGATCCCATTACGGCGGCCGGTTTGGACAGGTTGATCCTGAAGCTGCGCGAGGTCTATGAAATGACTATTGTAGTGGTCACCCATGAACTGGAAAGCGCCTTCAAAATAGCGGATCGCATCGTTGTGATGGACAACGGCCGGGTCATGGCCGCCGGCCGGCCCAAAGAAATTCTGGCCAGTAAAGACCCGCGCGTGATGCAGTTCCTGGCCAGGGAGGCCGACCCGCTCAAAGTGCATGTCGATGCCTATTATGACCGGCTGCTCGGCGAGGCGCGGAGGTCAATTTGAGACTGTTTCCTGCGGGAGCGCTCCAATGGTAAATCCTGTCCGGTCCCTGGGCGCCTACTCACTTAGGCAGGTAATTTCCGCCGGCCGCCTGGGAGTGTTTTTTTTCTGCACGATTCGCGGAATCATCCGGCCGCCGGGAAAATTCTGGCCCACGGTCAAACAGATCCAGTTCATCGGGACCAAGTCATTTGCCGTCATCGGCTTTACTGCGGCTTTTACCGGGATGGTGCTCGCTTTGCAGGGCTATCACACACTGACAAGGTTTGGATCCGAAGGCTGGCTTGGATCAGCCGTCGGACTGTCTCTGATACGCGAACTCGGACCCGTGCTCTCGGCGCTTATGGTGACGGGCAGGGCGGGATCGGCGATGGCCGCTGAAATAGGGATAATGAGGATCGAAGAGCAGATAGACGCCCTTGAGTGCATGGCGATCGACCCTTATTCCTATCTTATTACCCCCAGATTCATTGCAAGCGTGATTTGTCTGCCGCTGCTCACATCGTTTTGCGATGCTCTGGGGATCCTCGGCGGGTATGTAATCGGGGTGAAGCTGTTAGGAGTCAACGAGGGGTCGTTTTGGGACGGACTTATTTCCAGTATAGACTGGAGCGATCTCTACATGGGACTTGTCAAGTCCGTCTGCTTCTCGCTGCTTATCGTTTGGGTATGCACATACAAGGGATTTTATGCCGGAGTGGATGAGGGCAGCTTCGGGCCGGAGCAGGTGGGGCGGGCGACCACAGAGGCCGTAGTCATTTCGTCGATCGCGGTGCTCATAGGCGACTATGTAATTACCTCTATCCTGCTTTGACAAGCGGGCAGGAAGGAAATTTGAAAATGGGACCCGAACATAAACGATTGGAGTTCAGCGTCGGCCTTTTCCTTATAGTGGGGCTGTTCTGCCTGGGGTACCTTTCTTTTAGACTGGGGCACTTCAGCTTCGGCAAAAACCGCTATGACGTGATCGCCCTGTTTCCGACGGTCTCCGGATTGAAAACCAAGGCCGAGGTAACCATGGCAGGGGTTCCCATAGGAGAAGTAGACAAGGTCATGCTCAAGGACGGCCGCGCCGAAGTCATCATGAGCATAAACAAAAATGTCAAGCTCGAAGAAGATTCGATCGCCAGCATAAAAACCATGGGTATCATAGGGGAAAAGTATGTATCGATCACACCGGGGGCCTCGGATAATTATCTTCAAGATGGTGGAATTATACGGGATACTCAGCCGCCGATAGATATCGAAAGTCTTATCTCCAGATTTGTCTTCGGTTCCATGGAAAACAAAAAGCCCAGTGAGTGAGAGTCAATAGAGGAATCGTCCATGGAGCAGGGGAGGCCGCATGAAAATATTCGTTACCGGTGGAACCGGCTTCGTCGGGAAATATGTCACCAGAAGACTTTCCGACTCGGGACATGAAGTTTGGATACTCACCCGTTTTCCGGAGAGGGCGAAGACATCGGTCCCATGGGCAACCCTTATCGAAGGCGATCCGAAACAATCCGGTCAATGGCAACAAATGCTTGCGCAAAGCGATGCGACAATCAATCTCGCTGGCGCCTCTATATTCTCCATCTGGACCGATTCAGCGCGCAAATCCATCTTAGACAGCCGCATTCTCACCACCCGCAATCTCGTCGATGCAATCGCCGCTTCAGGCAAGGCGAAGATTTTGATTAGCGCCTCGGCAGTGGGCTATTACGGAGGTCGCCTGGACGATGAGATCTTGGACGAAGAGGCCCCTGCCGGCGCCGAGTTCATGTCTGAGATATGCGTGCGATGGGAAGAAGAGGCGAAAAGAGCGGCACAGTTCGGGGCAAGAGTTATTCTTTGCAGGTTTGGGATAGTTCTGGGCAGAGCAGGGGGCGCTCTTGCCAGGATGCTGCCGGCTTTCCGCTTCCTGCTTGGAGGCGTCTTAGGCAGCGGCAGGCAATGGATGCCATGGATTCACCAGGAAGATCTTTCCAACATTTTTTCTCTTCTATTAAGTGAGACTGAAATCTCGGGTCCCATAAACTGTGTCGCCCCGAACCCGGTGAGGAATGCCGAATTTGCGAGGATACTGGCAAGAACATTGGGCCGGCCGATTTTGCTCCCGGCGGCGCCGGCTTTTCTTCTGCGCACCGTGCTTGGTGAATTCGCAAACGTTGTGCTCAAGGGACAAAGAGCCATTCCGAAAAGATTGATGGAAACCGGCTTTTCGTTCAGGTTTCCCACTTTGCAGCAGGCTCTGGAGGATTTGGTCAAATGAGGGGGAACAAGAACGGCTTGTTGAAACCGGCCTTGCCCCAGCCGCATTCAATCCTCCGAAGTGGTCATCAGATTGTATGTTGTCGCCTCCCCTCCCTTCTCGAGTTGGATGGTTAGCTGAACCATCCGTTTTCCCTTTTGGAAATGAATGAGCATCATATCTTCCTGCTCCGCCTGAAAAGCGACCTTCCAACCTTCCGCCTTCATTGCGTTTTTGTAGAAATCGGCGATGGCGCTGCCTTTAGCCTTAACAGCGGCGACTAGCATGGCATGATTGGCCATGTCCATTGCCTGCTTGACCGTAGAACCCTGATAAAGGGGTATATCCTTGAGTTTTTCCGGAACGTCAACCGGGAAAGCCGCAGTTGAGCAAAAAAGAATGCAAAGTGTGCACACGCCGGCAAACGCCAAATTTCTCCATCTTTTCTCCATGTGTACTCTCCTCCGGATCGACGGAAACCACAACAGCGCCCCAGGGGCCGCCACGGGGGACATTACGCTCCGACTTGATGGCAATCGCGTTTTCGCCTCAAAATGAGCTGAGTCCAGACGTCAATATTCTATCAGCTTTGCCGGATTAGTGCGAAATTTTTCATATAAACGGTCGGCGTGGAAAACACCTATGCGGCCCGCCGGCAAAGCGCGGCAAGGATACCGGCGGAATGCGGGTTGTGATTCATCACATGAATGCCCGTTTTCGGGTCAAACCAGTCCAAGAAACTTCCAGTACGTGGCGGACAGAAGGGCAACCAGCAAATAGGCGATAATAGTGAGCGGGATGCCGGTCCGGATGAATTGCGAAACGGTGAAAGTCTCTGTGCCGAACGCGACCATGTTCTGCGGAGCGTTTACAGGGAGAATGAATCCGAAGCTCACAACGTACTGTAAGATCATCGTCATGCCGATCACGTTCAGACCGGGCGTTGAAACGTTCTTTAATACTTCTATGATTATGGGGATCATTGCGGCAGCAAGACCCGACGCGCTTGCGAACCCAAGATGAATGACTATCAGAAAGGCCGCCAGGGTCAGCACGATGACGAACGGGGAGGCCGTGCTCAGACCGAAAAAGGGTGCTATACCCTTGGCGAGCCAGACTCCGGCTTTGGTTGAGACAATCGCGGAACCCAGGCTGATGCCCATTCCAAACAGAAAAAGAGTTCCCCAGGGGATTCTCTGCTGAGCCTCTTCCCAGGTCATTATTCCTAATCGCGGGGCCATCATGAAAGTAATCGCGGCGAGGGTGGAAGAAGACGTATCGATATCATGCAGTATCTTTTCCGTGGTCCAGAAAAAGAGCAGGGCAATTGAGATGCAGAGGAGTTTTATTTCAGATGCGCTCATTGGCCCAAGGGCGGCAAGCTGCTTTCTTACTATTTCACGTCCGCCGGGGATTTCACTGACGTCGGGGGGGATAATCTTGACGAGTACGAAAAACAGGGCAATGGACATCAGAAGGGCGTAGGGAGCGGCGGCTATAAACCATTCCAGCCAGGTTATGTCGTAACCGAGCTGCTGCCTTATGAAACCGACCGCGATCATGTTTTGCGCGGCTGCGGTCTTGATTCCCACGTTCCAGATGCTGTCGGCCTGGGCGGTTGCTATCAGGAGCACTGCCGCAAAATTCGAAGACTTGTCCACGCCGAATGCAGTGATAATACCCAGCACAATTGGCACAAGGCACGCTACGCGGGCTGTCGTGGAGGGAACGAAAAAGCTCAGGACCAATCCCACCAGAATCACGCCTATTATTATCCGGTTGGCGGTCGTGCCGATTATCGACAGTATCTTGAGCGCTATCCTGCGGTGTAATCCCGTCTTTGTCATCGCAGCCGAAATGAACAGGGCGGCTCCAACAAGGGCGCAGGCTGTATTTGAAAATCCTGCCAGCGCAGCGGTCATGCCCTGTGTGGTTCCATAAAGCGCCCCGGCTTTTTCAGGGTTGGGAGACATGCCTATCAGGAAAGTCATCAGCGCGGCAATGATCACACCGCTTACGGGATAGGACACCCCTTCGGTCATCCACAAAATGACCGAAAATACCAGCAGGGCCAACATCCGGTGTCCGGCAACCGAAAGCCCCTGAGGCGCCGGAATCAAAGAAAGACCGATCAGGGCGGCCAAAGCGATAAGAAGGCCGTATCGTTTGCGTATGGATCGTTGAGGGATTACACATGACTGGCGTTCGGACACTTTCCACTCCTTTTCTCGACATGCCGGGGATGGCGGTAAGGGTCGCCTCTGAAACATGTTCGGTTTCCCATTTTCGTCTTTTACAGGAAGAAACGGTCCGGATGAAAAGGATTTTATTTGCTGAGAGCAAAGGAATTCCATGCTGCCGCCCCGGTTGGGGCATTACGCGAGTCGGCTTCCGGCCTCGAACGCCGTTCGTCCACTATTTTATAACAGTTCCGCCTTTTGCAGGATGTTCCGGAGTGTGGCTTTATCCTCCTCGGGCAGCACCATCAACGGCGCCCGCACCGGGCCGCCATAGTAGCCCAGCAGGTCCATCGCGGCTTTCAGACCCGGCACGCCAAAGCGAGACGTCACGGCCGTATTGACCTCGATCAGCGGCAGTTGAAGCTCGCGCGCTTTCTTCGCGTTGCCCTGGAGAAAATATTTCCACAGGCTCGTCAATCTGGCGGCGGCAATGTTTGCCAGCGCGCATACGCCTCCCACTGCGCCAACGGCCAGCGCCGCCAATAGAAATCCTGCCGACCCGGCAAGGATCTGAAACTCCTCATCCCGTGTCTCGTGCGCCATGTAACCGATCCTGGCAACGTCTCCGCCGCTGTCTTTCATGCCGATTATATTGGGGTGTTTGGCGAGACTGACGGCGACCTGCGCCGGCAGGTCGAGGCCGGTGTTGGCCGGAACGCTGTACAGCACAACCGGGACCGGCGAGGCGTCAGCCACCTGGCGATAATGCCGCTCCAGGGCGGCAGCAGTCATTTGGCCCCGGTAATAACAGGGCGTCACCACGATGGCCACATCCGCTCCAGCCCCGGCCATGCGGCGGGTCAGGTCAATCGTCTGATGAGTGGACTCCATTCCTGACCCGGCGATCAGCAACCCATTGGAAGGGATGACTTGCCTGGCGCCGCGAATAAGTTCCACCCTCTCGTCAACTGTGAGGTAAGCGTATTCGCCGTTGGATCCGCACACCACGTACCCGGCGAGCGGTTCTTGGTTCCAGCGGTTCAGGTTGTATTCCAGGCGATCGTAGTCAACCTGCCCGTCATCCCTGAATGGTGTTGGGATCGGTGTGAAGACTCCTGCGAGCGAAAGCTTTGACATTGGTCCTTTGCCTCTTATGATGCAAATCACTCATTCGAGCGGCAAAGCTGGGTCCTATTTGGCCGGCGCCTCCGAAATTTGGCTGTGCTGCCCGCCGGCATCGGCTTCATTAATGATGTGCAGCAAAAAGCAGGGGTATTGCCGGAAGGTTTCTATCAATATTCATTTGTCATCCTTCTTTTAAGCGCTTCGGTACTCGGTTCGGGTTGGCCGTAAGGTCGAACATCATGGCGGCCAAACTTGAAATCCTGCTGCTGGAGTATTTACATTGTATCCCGGTAAAGATTATAGCAAGCGTCAAAAGAAAGTTGACACGATCTTGCGGCCCGTGGAATGTTTTTCTCTGTCTTCCGACATCCTACCTCTGTCGTCCGTTATAGCAGTTTTGCCTGTTCGCCAACGTAAGTCGGCGTCATAGTATGACTTGAAAATTCCGCCGATCGGCAGGGTTTCCGGCAGCACATAAACGATGCCGCAAGTTCTGGTAAAAGTCGGTTTCACGACGTTATCGAAGAAATTCGCCGGAACATTGATGCAGCCATATGAAATACGCTTGTCGAGCGGCGTTGGTGTGGCCAGGCGCTCCAGGCGCCGCTCCTTGGGATTATTCGTAATCACCCGATGCAGGGAAACGGCATTTTTGTAATCCACCCAAAGGACGTCTTTCCCATTGAAATTGTAGCCAAGCGACGCTACGAAGCGGCCTGCCGCTGTGGTGCGCTCCTCGGGGCGAATGTCCGGCAATTTCCGGTCACCGATACCGGGGACGGCGTAGTCACCCCGTGCGAGGCCCAACAGGACTGGGGCTGCGCCGCGGAGTCGTCCATTGGAATCGAATACAAATACTTTGGCGTCCATCTTGTCTACGATGGCGAATGGCATGCCGCGATTGTCTCCTGAGTCTGTGACCCAATCCGCCGTTTGCCGGGCTTGCTCGGACTTACGCTCCTGTCCGAAGTTCGCCCGTTTGGGGTGAAGTGCCCCGGCAGCTTGCCTCTGGGCACTCAGGCGGCTTCCTGCGACTTGAAGCGCAAATAATGAGTGGTCCGGGTTGGAGAGTTGCGCGGTGTTCTGCGCAGAGGCAGCTTCGTGGAAGGTAAAACTGACGACAATCAGGCCAAGGCAAATCCCTTTTGCAATGCCGGCCCCGAGCGGGCACGGGCTCCCTGAACGCTTTGTGCGTCTGAACGCCGCCCAAAGGCATAGCCTGGTCTTTTCTATTGTTTTCAATGGCTGTCCGTGCCGAGTCGGCCTGTTTCCACTGTCATGGAATAACCGCAGGTGGCCCTGCCTCGTGTTTTATCAACGCCGGGGCAGGGGTCCGGAACTAATTTAGTTGCGGTCCTTCTTGGCCGGAGGGGCCGGTTTAGGCGCCGGGGGCGGTGGTTGCGGTTCGACTACCTCAGGCTGGGAAGGCTCGTAATACGAATAACCATAGTAGGGGTAACCATAGTAGGGGTAATCATAGTAGGGATAACCCCATCCATATCCCCACCAATATCCGGGCCACCCTCCCCAATATCCGGGCCACCATCCGCCCCAGCCCCAGTGTCCATGGCCCCAGTAGCCGTGTCCATAATAGCCGTGTCCATAATAGCCGTGCCCATAATAGCCGTGCCCATAGTAGCCTCGACCGTAATATCCGCGGCCATTATAATTGCGGCCGTAGTAACCGCGATTGCCGTAGGCGTGGCCGCCGTAACCCCCGCCATAATGCCCGCCGCCGTAGCCTCGGCCGATGCCGGCATGGCCGCCGCCGGCTCGACCACCCCCGCCGCCGCCGTGGGCGGCATAACACGGGTCGGCTATCAAAAAGACAGCCAGAATACCAACCAAAATGAATGACTTACGGATTATGCTGGATATCTTCATAAATTCCTCCCTACCGTCTGCTGTTGCTGGAGAAAATTTCCCACCTTGTACATTTTACTGAAGTGACGGAAAAGACCACAACATAGTCTACATGAAAAGCCGTTTTTTAGGTTGTTGCGGGCTGGCCGCTGTTTCCGTATACTTAGATGGTGCACAAGCCTCCAGAGATGCTTCGGAAAGGGAAGACGATGCAAATTCCGCCCAATTACGGTCGAAGGGTTTTGGCCTCCTTAACGGCAAGGCTCCTTTTTCTTATATTAATCGTTTGGCTTCCTGCAATGCCCATGACGGCGTCCGGGGCGCCGGCGCGGCAGGCTGAAGTCGATATTACCATCCTGCATGTGAACGATACCCATGGACATATCATTCCGCACCTTGACAGGAGTGTCGATCCCGAGCGACCTGTCGGAGGGGCTGAATACCTCGCCAGGATGATCGAGGTGGAAAGGACTGCAAATCCGAAGGGAACAATCCTTTTATCCGCGGGCGATATGTTCCAGGGAACGCCTGTGTCAAATCTTTTTCACGGAAAGCCGGTCGTGGAGATCATGAATTACCTCGGTTTTGACGCCATGGCTCTCGGGAACCACGAATTCGACTGGGGACAGGATGTCTTGCAATCCATCGTTTCGTCGGCTTCATTTCCGGTCGTTTCGGCGAATGTCTTCAAAAGCGGCGGCGTGTGCATCCGGGGAGTTAAACCCTATGTAATCCTGAAAAAGAAAGGCGTTCGAATCGCCGTTATCGGCATCACTACACCGGAGACCTTCTACACAACCAAACCAGGGAACCTGACCGGTCTTACATTCGCTGCCCCGGAGAAGGTCCTGCCAGCTATAATCAGGCGGGTACGGGCGCAAGGGGCCTCGATGGTCATTGCGCTTACTCATGACGGGTTGGATGCGGACCGTGAACTGGCGAGAAACGTCAGGGGGATAGACGTCATCGTGGGAGGGCACAGCCACACAGCTATAAAGGACCCCGTGATGGAATCGGGCACGGTCATAGTCCAGGCCGGCTCCAACGGCATCTATCTCGGGGTGTTGAAAATCGCTTTTGACCCGAAGAAGAAAAAGATCCTCAGTTACACACGCAAAGACGAGCTGCGGGTGGTTTCTTCCGCATCGGGGGCTCAGCTGGATCCAAACGTCGCCCAGATCGTCGATAACTATGAAGCGCAGGTGAGGGGCGAATTTTCAAAAGTGATAGGAACGGCGGCTGCTGATCTTACCAGAGACGCGACCGGAGAAAGCGACCTGGGAGATCTGGTTGCGGACGCCATGCGCGCAGCCTCCGGCTCACAGATCGCTTTCCAGAATGGAGGTGGCATAAGGGCCGATATACCGAAAGGACCGATAACGGTGGAGGAGGTCTTTACGGCCCTTCCTTTCGACGATGACATGGTGTCGATGGACCTGACGGGAGAGCAGATCAAACAGCTTTTGGAAAAGAGCGTTTTATCGGAAAATATACTCCAGGTTTCAGGGATAAGAGTTGAGTACGATCTGTCCAAACCGGCGGGGGCCAAGGTCGCCTCGGTGGCGGTGGCCGGAAAGCCAATGGAGGCCGATGCGACTTATAGGGTAGTGACAAACGATTTCCTGGCCTCCGGAGGCGGCCGGTTCAACATTTTCAAAAAAGGCCGCAATGTGTCCGTGGGACCATCGCTGCGTGAGGGTCTGGACGACTACATCCGCAGGAACTCGCCGATAAATGTTCGCGCAAAGAATAGAATTGTCTTCAGAAATTAAAAACTTTTGGGACAAATCGAAGTGAAGGAGAATATTGTCGTTTACGTAAACGGCAGGAAAATAGGTCTGTACCGGGGCATGAAAGTTAAGCACGCCCTCATAGCATACGACGAAAGCCTATACAGGGCTTCATTGGCCGGTGAAATCCGCGTCGAGGACGAAAACGGTTTTACGGTCGGGGTCGAAGGAAGCCTGGCCGATGGGGCGAGGATATTGACGACACCTACGGCTTGATGCCTCTCATCTCAAACCCCTCATTTAATCAGGGGTCGATTCCATCAAACAAAACAGTCGATAGACAGCATTCGCCTGCATCGGCGAGAATGACGACGATTATCCTGTCTTTATTTTCAGGCCGGGACGCTATCCGGACGGCGGCGGATCACCCATGCAAAACCCCGGCGGTTCAGCGCCTTGTAGCGCGAAGCTGTTCGATCTTCGCGGCAAGAATTTCGGCTGCCCGGTCTATTTCCTCAACGGTGGTGAACCTGCCGATGGTTAGGCGCACAGCGCCGAAGCCTTGTTCGCGCGAGACGGCCATTGCCTTGAGCACCCCCGACAACTCTGTGCTGCCCTCATGGCATGCCGACCCGGTGGAAGCGGCGATCTCGGGGGTCTGTGCCAGCAGTTCGGCCCCGCCTACTCCTCTGAAACTGACGTTAAGCGTATTTGGCAGCCGCTCGCTCGGGTGTCCGTTCAATTCGACGCCTCCTACCCGGTCGCGCAGCCTCTCGTGAAGACGGTCCCGCAGCCGGAGGATGCAAGACCCATCGGCGGCCAGGCGCTCTGCGGCAAGTTCCACCGCTTTGCCCAGGGCTGCCGCATAAGCAACGTTTTCGGTACCGGCGCGGCGGCCTCCCTCCTGGCCCGCCCCGATCATATAGGAGTCTATTCTTGTCCCGCGCCTGACGAAAAGAGCGCCGATTCCCTTGGGGGCATAAACCTTGTGGCCGGCGACCGTCAACAGGTCTACCCGCAGATCGTCCACCCGCGTTGGGACCTTGCCCACCGACTGGGCCGCGTCGCTATGAAATATGATTCCTTCTCCACGGGCGATGGCGCCGATTTCCTCCAGCGGCTGGATAGTTCCTACTTCGTTATTGGCATGCATGACACTTATGAGGATGGTGCGGCCGGTTATGGCGCGCCTGACCGTGTCCGGGTCCAGGCGGCCTGTGCCGTCAACTGGCAGCAGGGTAACCGCAAAGCCCTTCGCTTCAAGCCGGCCGAGCGGGTTTAGAACAGCAGGATGTTCGATGGTCGTGGAAATGATGTGGTTGCCGCGATCCCTGTTGGCAAAAGCTGTGCCGATGAGGGCCTGGTTGTTGGACTCCGTGCCGCCGCTGGTGAAGATGACCTCAGTCGGATCACACCCGAGCACGGCCGCCACCCTTGCCCGCGCAAGCTCTACGGCCTCCCTTGCCTTTCTCCCGTAAGGGTGCGTGCTAGAAGGATTTCCGAATTCATCCGCAAGGTAGGGTAAAAGCTCCTGGACCACGGCGGGGTCGGTTGGGGTCGTAGCGTTGTAGTCAAGATAGATGGGTCTCATACGGATCTTTATCTCTTAATCCTGTTAATAGTGTAAATCCTGTCAAAAGTTTTTGGCTTCTTCTCTTTTCCTTGTCACCTTAATCCTGTTTACACCAGCCTGCAAAAGGCGCACAGGCCGCCGGCCCTGGTTGCCTGCCCGCATTTGCCGCAAACATCCAGATCGGGCCGTTCGTACCCCGGGAAAAGGCTGTTGTCCCTTGCCCGCAGAAAACTGAAGTAGAAATTCAGCTTGGTTCCCGGAGAACTATTCTCCATGGAGTTCAGCACCTCTTTTAGACGAATGCTTGTCGCTCCCGGCGAAAAAGGGCATTCATCCACAATATAATCAATGTTGCCGACAATGGCATAAGCGGCGGTTTCGCGTTCATAAAACCTGGCAAGAGGTTTTGCCCTCTTCACCAGGCCGGGAGCATCCGCCGGCAGAACGGGCGATTGCCTGACAAGATATTCGGCTTCCCAATGCAAAACGTTGCCGAACAGAACAGCGGCTTCGTCATCCAGATTGTGGCCTGTGGCGACCACCGAGTAGCCAAGTTCACGGGCTGCGCGATTCATCTCGTGCCGTTTCACGAGCCCGCAGACGGAACAGAGTTTCTTTCGTCCTCCCTTCCTGCGGCCTGCCATTTCGGGCACTGTTTTGCCATATAAAGCGGCCAGGTCCAGCAGATGCAGTTTTGCTCCCGGCGCGGCCTGGCGCGCAAATTTTCGGACGTGCTCGCCCGATCTTTCCGAATACCTGCACCCTGCGTCTATCCCAAGATCTATATACAGTCCGTCCGCCTGATAGCCCAGCTTGAGTAGAATGCTCCAAAGCCCAAGACTGTCTTTTCCACCCGATACGGCGACCAGTATCCGATCCTCCGGTGCAAACATCCGGTGCTTCTTTATGAATCCGAGCGTCATCTGTTCGACCCACTCCATAAAATGCGCCTCGCACAGAGCGAGTCTGTGCTGGCGCATATAGATGACGCTGTCGGCTTCGCACCTGCGGCAACGATGTACTCCCATAACGCTCCAGTTTAGAATTCAGGAATTAAGGAATTGGACAATTAGTCCACCATTGCCTCAATTCCTCAATCCATTAATTCATTGATTGCTTTTGGCTATCCGCCCGAAACGACTGAAATAAACCTTATTTCGCCCTCAGTCCCCAGCCTGGTTTCATTATTGACCAGCCTGCCGTCCCGCACAGCCAGAACGCTTTGGGGGTTAAGTCCCAGACTTGTCATTAACTCCCGGACGGTTATGTTGCCGGGAATTTGCCATTCAGTATCTTTGAAGATAACCCTGACCATTGTCGAACCATCTCCGGACCAAACGACGGCCTCATCCGGCGGCCTCAAATATCCATGCGGCCAAAGGCGCCCCTTCATCATGAGCGATTTTTGCAATTGCCTCAATAGATTATTTACACCAAATCGTGAAGGGCTTGACGCGGAACAAGCGCTGATTAAGTTTTACACTGTGAACCTTACATTGTCCTCTGTCTGGCGCACGAGAAAAAGTTTCTGAAATCGCCCCCCCGGTTAATGAAACTGCCTGAGTTCATTGATGCCGCTTGAGAGTATGCCGTAAACCCTCCTGAGTGGTGAGCGGAGGCGGGGATGTTGGAAACGGGTCGAAGAGTCTCGATTGTCATGGTCGACGATGACGAGGATGATTGTTTCATTATAAGAGAGGCCCTGGCCGAAAGCGAGCTTGATCATGACCTGACGGTATTCGGGTCCGGCGAGGAGCTGCTCGACTACCTGCGCGGTCAGGGGAAATATGCAGGTGTCCGGGTCGAAAAGCCCGATTTGATTATTTTGGATCTGTATATGCCCGGACTCAACGGCAGGGACGTGCTCAGGCACTTGAAACAGGACCCTGAACTGAGTCGTCTGGACGTCGTGGTGCTTACGGATTCCACTGAATGGTCGGAGTTGTCGGAATGCTACCAGCTGGGGGCCACCGCTGTTTTCACCAAAGGACAATGGCTGGATACATTTGCAGACCTCATAAAAATCTCCGGCCCTTACTGGTTTAAGTTCGTAACTTTCAAGGTCGAAAACAGTTCCGGATGCAATCAAGACCCATACGCGGGTCTTTGAGATCTCTTCGACTGTTTTGCCAAATCGTGCACGCCTCAGGTTCGTGCCGCACCCGGCAAGAGCGTGCATTCCCCGCCTTCGACGCGGCCTTGGCCCTCGGAGGAACGCGAGTTTTCAATTTTCCTGCATCTAAAGTAGACAAATTCAAATACCGCTACGTCTTTTCAGTCGAAAATGAATTTAAAAGCATCATTGACCGGACATCAGGAGGCATACAATGAACATGAAAAAGATCATAGTCGTGGCATCCATCGGTCTGGCTCTTTTTATGATTTTTCCGTCTGCGCGCGCCAATGCCGACGAGTGCTACTTCTGTAACCCGCTTCTGTTTCCGTTCGCTGTGGCAGCGGCTGCAGTCGGAACGGCGGCAGCCATAGCAACCGCACCCTTCTGCCCCTACTGCGGACCTTACTACTATGCTCCGGCGCCGGCGCCGGTCTACTACGGCCCCCCGCCATATCACCACAGGGTATGGGTTCGCGGCCATTATAATTCGCGTGGAGAATGGGTCCCGGGACACTGGCGATATCGATATTAAGCCGGGGACGCAGGAAAGAAAACCGCCCCGGGTCCTCGCGGCAAATTCCGCCTTGCTCCCGTAACTGATGGCAGAGGCCGAAGGAAAGCTGTTGCTTCCTCCGGCCTCCGCCTTATGCCAAGTCGCTTCCAAAGTGGTGGGAAAAGCGCTGGGGAACGATTCTCCCCCGTCCCCCCAACTCCCCACCCCCATTTTTCTATCATCGGTTTGCGCCGTACCCCGCGGCCCGTCGCTGATTTCAGATCGCATCCACGCTGCTGAGAATTGGCGCTTGAACCCCTCTTTCCAAATGGGAACAGGGCCTGTACGAGGCTCAATCCGGGGGCATCCCCCGAGCGGGGTTTTAATCTTTCCTTCCCAACCCGTAGTAAGCATCGAAAAGTTAAAAAAAGTGTTCTTTTGCTTCATTTTGTTCTTGACATCGCTTCTTATTATGAAGTATAATGTTGCTCGGAATTGCGGCAACAATCTTTGTGAACTGTGAAACTCCATCATCAGGCAGCCGGGGGAGAACTCAGAAGATGAATAAAAAACTCATATCCTCTTGTTATTATGGCAGATTTCCATTAATCTCCGCTGTTATTCGCTGTTATTTCAGACGGCAAAATCCAAAACTCACAATAAAGTCAACATGTTGCCTGGTTGGAGGAGCGAATTTCCCTGTATTAACAGCGAATGCAGCGGGAATTTATACGCCTCCATTCACGCCAAATGATGAAAATGTTTTCGAACCCTTCTACACTCTGCAAGCGCGGCAGAGGGAAGAAACCGCCTCTATTCTGGTGGCTCACATCCCCGATCAGCGACATGGCTCGCGTGAATCTTGGCAGGCGGGTATCTTGAGACTCGTATGTTAGCTCTGTAGCTTCAAGTGGACGAAGAAGGTGGAATTGATCCGCCTGCTTCCCCTGTGTTTCCCCGGTGATATCGGATTTTTCGTGGAGCTGGAGCCGGCGATGGGATTTGAACCCGCGACCTGCTGATTACGAATCTGACTTTTCACCTCCGACGGACTACGCTCAAATTCGTAAATCGTTATTTTTCAGGCATTTAAAAAAATCCTTGCACTCTCAAAGACGCTGTGCTACCCTCTTTTTTACTGCCGCCTGCTTACCTGGTGCTTACCCGGAAAACTAGGCAGTAAGCTGAAAAAACGTCAGGAGCAGAGAAAATGGCACCTTTTGACGCCCACAAATTCGATGCCTTCAAAGTTAGGTTGGACAACGATTTAGTAATTTTTTTGCTTACCCCGACTGCTTACCCGGAATAAAAAACAGGAGGAAAGGCCATGCCAAAAATTACAAAACGACTGTTGGACGCTACCGACGCCGGTGAAAAAGACATCTATATATGGGACGATGAACTTCCCGGCTTTGGTCTGAGGGTGAAATCGACAGGCGTTAAATCCTTCTGCATTCAGTATCGCAATGCCCAAGGCCGCTCCCGCAGAATGACGGTCGGTGCTTACGGTGTCCTCACTCCTGACGAAGCTCGAAAACTGGCGCGGCTCCACCTGGCGGAAGTCGAGCGCGGCGGAGATCCGGCAGAGGATAAACAGACCAATAGGAAGGCGGCCACGTTCAAAGACGCTGTTGGGCGCTACCTGGAAGAGCACGCAGCCAAAAAGAAAAAAGCTCGAAGCATTAAAGAGGACCGGCGCCTTCTGAACAAGGTTATTCTTCCCGTCTTCGGATCGAGAAAACTTGCAGCTATCACCCGACCCGACATAGCAAAGTTCCATCACCAGCTTCGAGGAACCCCATATCAGGCAAACCGAGCGCTGGCTCTGCTATCCAAGCTCTTCAATCTTTGCGAGCGATGGGGCCTCCGCCCTGATGGAAGTAACCCGACAAGGCATATCGAGAGGTACAAGGAAGAAAAAAAGGAGCGCTACCTTACACCTGATGAGCTTTCACGCCTGGGCGTGGCGCTGGCTGATGCTGAAACCGCCAAAGAGGAACTCCCGCAGGCAATAGCGGCAATCCGGCTGCTTATCCTGACAGGCGCGCGGCTTTCTGAAATCCTTACCCTGAAATGGGATTACATCGACTTGGAGAGGCGAGAGATGCACTTGCCTGATTCGAAGACCGGAAGAAAGACTCTTCAGATTGGAGAGCCGGCCGTAGATCTCCTTGAGAGTATGCCTCGGTATGTCGGAAGCTCGTATGTAATCCCTGGTCAGAAAGCTGGACAGCATCTAATCGGCCTGCCTCACATCTGGATGCGGATAAGAGAAAACGCCGGGCTGCCGGATGTTCGAATCCACGATTTGCGACACAGTTTTGCGAGCGCTGCGGCACAGTCCGGAATGTCTCTGCCTTTCATTGGCGCCCTGCTCGGACACCGAGAACTCGCTACGACAAATAGATACGTTCACCTGATGAGCGATCCACTCAAAGTGGCCGCCAATACCGTTTCAACTAAGATTTCTGAGGCGCTGAAGAAGAGACCGCCAAAAGGCGAAGTGGTCAAGTTTGCTCCAAAGGCGTAATATATAATGAAGCTCGAATGGGATGAGCACAAAAGGCAGGCGACCTTGGCTGAACGTGGATTGGATTTTGCCGATTGCGCTGAAATCTTTGCGGGACCGCGCGTCGTCAAAGATGATACTCGCAAAGAGTACGGCGAACACCGGCAGATTATGCTCGGCCCTTTGCGCGGCCAGATTATTGCAGTAATATTCACACGGCGGGGGGACCGGTATCGAATTATTTCCATGAGGTACGCCAATGAAAAGGAAAGACGTTTCTTTGAATCAAAGCTCGGCGCTTGACCCCGGTGATGATGCGCCCGATCTTACGACCCTTGACCTGGATAGTGGCGAATGGTTCATTGGGGACAGGAAGGTAACCCCGGAAGAAGGCAAGGCTGCGTTCAGGAAAGCCCTTGGAGCACAAGTAACCATATCCCTCGATTCCGATGTTGCGGAGTATTTTCAGGCGAGCGCCGGCAAAGAAGGAATCGAGGCCGCAGTGAACCGGGTCTTGCGCAAACACATAGGTAAAGCAGCTTCTGAATAGGAGAACTCCTACAGTCAAAGGGAAAATGTATCTTCCGGGAGATAGGGAATCGCGACCCAACAAAGGTGGATATCCTGGCCGCCTTTCTCCCGGATCACTACCAGGCACATGCATGACAGGAGATGCCATGCCGGAAATCAATAATCCATTCTTTCCCGAGCTTCGATTTCAAAAACTCCAACAATTTGCAAATAGCTTGGTGATCGCTCTTCGTGATTGGGGTTGGCCTACGCCTCGGAGGATCACTCTCTACGCCGCTCCCATTGGTTATGAGCCTGGGAAAAAGTTTGTAATTCTCTTCGATTTTCCGGGACTGGATAAGAGGGATCAGGAACATATCGGAAATCTTATGGATTCTTTTACCGATCCCAGGGTGAATTCGGGATACGGGATGGATAATTTTGCCAGCGTGTACAAGAATCCGCCTGGCCCTGATTTCTTGCGGGAATGGTCCTTTACACATAAAGATCCGGCTGGCATCGACAGGACGTATGGGTGGGTGATTTATTCAATGGTGAAAGTAGAACAGGCCCGGAATACTGCGACCGTAGCACATGGCAAACTTCATGTAATCTCTAGCAACTTGGAATTATGGGGCCTTGGAAACTCGGAAAATCTACACCCGCGCGAACTAGAAAAGGCCATGCCCGAAGTCATCCCATCCGAGAGCAAGGCCGAAGATCAAAATAAAAATCCAGCCAAAAGACAACTAAATCCAAGACAGCAACATTTGTTGGCTCTATGCCGGGAAATAAAGCAGGAGAATCCCGATTTTAAATATGATCAAATAGCTCAATGTGTCAGGGACGAACACAGAAAGAGATTGCGTGGCTTTGGTTACTCAAAATCACCAGCGAAGAGCACGATAATGCGTCTCATGGAGGGACATGCTATTTCAAAACCAGGTCCACGGAGAAAGGCTAAGTAAATCCCGAAAATAAATCCCGAATCCCGATGATTTAAAAAGACCGCGCTTGAGACTTGTAGCGGTCTTTTTCTTTGATTCAGCTTGAGTTTGCAGGTTCTGAAATCCCGATGATTTCTGTTTAATCCCGAAGATCGACATTCTTTGCAATATCAATGGCTTGACACTGTTTTTCCTTCCTTGTTTAATCCTTCATAGCTGAGCGCAAGGCACACAGATTAAGAAAAGAACTGATAGACCGGAACAAATACAACAAGGAGTTTTTACTATGCCTGAGCTTCAAAAGAAGGAAATGGAACAATTGCTTAATACTGAGGAAGCGGGAGCCGTTTTAAGGCTTTCCCCCAGGACCCTGGAGCGTTTTCGAGTTCAGGGAGCTGGGCCGCGATACTACAAAATAGGAAGGCTGGTCTATTACTCAGTATCGACCCTCGAAGAATGGAAGGCCGCCCGGCTCCGTGCCAGTACGAGCGATCAGGGAGCGAAATAGATGGCCCAATGCGGACAACGGGGCGCCAGGATGTTAGGCCCGGGCCGAGGAAAAAGGTCAAATGGATGCAGAGAAAAAAACAAAAAATGAAAAAGCTGCCGGGGACGGAGCTGGACAAGAGCGGCCAGGAAGCCAGGTGATGAACTCGAATCAGACCGCTACCGTTGCCGCAATTCAAAAGGAAGTTGCTGATCTGGTAGAGACAGAAAGAGCGGCTTTTCTGCCGAGGCCCCTCGAATCACCTGAATTCACCCACGACGAAGCCCTGAAAGCGGTGAAGGAGGGTGAAGACGGCGATGCCTGGATTTTCATTCAGAAAATGAGGGGGAAGAGGGTATTCGATCATGCTGCGGGGCGTTGGTATTTATTCCGGGACCATTGGTGGACAGAGGACCCCGTTGAGCAGATCTTAGCCGATCTTGATTGCGTGATTCAGGCGTACTTGATGGAAGCCTCTTATTGGTTTTCAAAACGTTTTGAAGCCGAACAGGACAAGGACGAGGAGGCAGCGAAAGAAGCCAAGG
>DASPQK010000185.1:0-10062 GCA_035624985.1 Syntrophobacteraceae bacterium
CGGCGAAGCTGGTGATATTCACATGAGAGGTGACGCCTAGAATGCGGGTGCGAAGGTCCTCGTGAAACCCGTTCATCACCGCCAGAACGACGATCAGGGCAGTTACTCCCACGGCAACTCCGGCAACAGAAATGAAGGTGATAAGGGACACGAAGGTCTGCCTGCGCTTGGCCAGCAGGTATCGTATGCTTATGAAAAATTCAAACCCCATGATCTCATTGGCTTTTCTTTTCAGGTCTCATATGAGGAAACAGGATGACATCCCTGATAGAGGGAGAATCTGTAAAGAGCATAACCAGCCGGTCAATGCCGATCCCTTCCCCGGCTGCGGGCGGCATCCCATATTCGAGCGCCCTGACATAGTCGTCATCCATCTGGTGAGCTTCCTCATCACCAGCCCGGAACGCAGCCATCTGAAGTTCGAACCGCCCGCGCTGGTCCCTGGGATCGTTGAGTTCGGAAAATGCATTGGCCATCTCTTTAGCCGCAACGAACATCTCGAATCGGTCGACAAATTCCGGCGCCCCGTCCGTTTTTCTGGAAAGAGGCGACACTTCGAGTGGATAGCGGTAGATAAATGTCGGTTGGACCAGCTTTGGCTCGACCACCAAATCGAAGATTTTGGTGAGCAGTCTGCCATGACCTTCAAAACGTTCGATGCTTATGCCTAAAGACCTTGCGTAAGCAATAGCTTCATCGAAGTTGTCCACCGCCTCCCGGGGCACCCCCCCGATAACTGTGAGAGACTCAACGAAGCTGTGACGCTCCCATGGCGCCGAGAGGTCAATCGTGTCGCCCTGGTACTGGAGATTCATTTTCCCCCCGTTTGCCTCCAGAGCGATCTGGCCGAAAAGCTCTTCAGTCAATCCCATCAGGTCTTCATAAGTTGCATAGGCCTGGTAGAACTCCAGCATCGTAAATTCCGGATTGTGCTGAGTGGAAACTCCCTCGTTCCGGAAATTGCGGTTAAGCTCATAAACCCGCTCGAACCCGCCTACCAGAAGCCTTTTGAGGTAGAGTTCCGGGGCTACCCTAAGATAGAGGTCCATGTCAAGCGCATTATGATGCGTTTTGAAGGGTCTGGCTGTCGCCCCTCCTGCAATTGCCTGCATCATCGGAGTCTCGACTTCCAAAAATCCGCGCTCGGCAAAAAACCTTCTGATGGCGGAGATTATCTGCGCCCTCCTGCGGAAAGTCTCCTTCACCTGCTCGTTCACCATCAGGTCCACGTATCTCTGCCGGTAGCGAAGCTCGATGTCCTTGAGGCCGTGATATTTTTCCGGGAGCGGCCGCAGGTTCTTTGCGAGCAGCACAAACTCTTCGGCCAAAAGCGTCAATTCATCGGTCTTTGTCCTGAAAAGCGGCCCGCTGACACGGATTATGTCACCGATGTCAAGTTTTTTGACGAGCCAGTAGCTCTCTTTTCCAATCCGCTCCTGCTGAAAGTATATCTGTATCTTTGCATCCGCGTCGGCGATATGCATGAAAGTCGACTTACCAAACGAGCGAACCGACAGGACCCTACCTGCAATCGTATAGGTCGTTGGGTCCGATTCTGGTTGCTGAGTGGTCCCGGGAGGGGCCCCTTTTGCCAGCAGCTCTTTTATCTTGTCAGGAACAGCATAGGCATTGGGATAGAGCGCAACATTGCGCCGTTCCAGTTCAGCAGCCTTGTCCAGCCGTTCCCGCACCACCATGTTGAGATCTTCCATCTCAAAACCTTCCAGGATTTGACAGGTTGGAAAGCAGGTAAGGTTAGATGATTTGACGCTATACGTCAAGGGGGTTATCTTTTTGTGCCTGCCTTGTTGCCCGTTGAAGACCGAGCGAGCAAGCGGACCATGCAGGCGTATCAGCCTTTGTCGCTCCCGTCGGATTCCTTCCTTTGCGTCCTGCTCCTGGTAATCCTGGAAACGGAAAACGCCACTATAAGAAGGCCCAAAATCATGGGTATCCAATCAGGTTGAGGTTGAGCAAGCAATCTGAACATCCCGTATGCCAGGATCGCGATGCCTCCTGTCAAACTGAGCCACTGGAATGATCGACTCATGATTTTACCTCGCGATGAACCGTCAGGACTTGTAACTGTTGCGCTACATCCTCAACCACTCCAGCCCAGTCACCGAGGGTTTTTTGCCGGAAAATCCGCGCGGTGGGATACCAGGGAGAATCACTGCGCTCCATGAGCCATCGCCACTCGCCCGAATATCTTAGCATAATCCAGACTGGCTTGGCTAGTGCTCCGGTTAGGTGACCGACCACAGTGTCGACGGAGATCACCATGTCAAGATTTTCAATCAGTGCCGCCGTGTCCTCGAAATCCGTCAGTTTTTCACCCAGACGGCTAATCTCCATAGACTCCAGCACCTTCCTGTCCTGGTCCGGGATTTCTCTTTGTAGACTTATAAGCTCAATATCCAGGCGTGTTAGGGGACGAAGAACTTCCAATCCCATGTCGCGTGTGCGATTTACAGGTTCACGCCTGCGGCCCGCCCATACAAGACCGACCCTCGGCTTGGCGCGGGGTCCGAGCTCGTTCCGCCACTTGTCAACCCGATCGGCTTTTGCTCTAAGGTATGGAACGTCGGCAGGCACTGATTTGAGTGTAGTGCCGAACGCCAGTGGCAGGCTCATTAACGGACAATTGAAATCGTGAGAAGGCAATGCGTCGGCGAAGGTGATTACCGTTACGGGACAAGCGAGTGTCTTGGCCAATGACCGCAATAAGGCGGGCACACGAAGAATCGTTAGCCCTGCAGTTTGCGCCACCAGGGGCACGTAGCGCAAAAACTGAATCGTGTCTCCAAATCCCTGCTCGGCCCAAAGCAAAATGGTTTTTCCAGCCAGGTCTTCTTTGCCAAGCCATGAGGGCGTGGATGTCCTCAATTTCACGGGTTTCAGTTGGGTGGTTTCCCACCTCGATTCATACTGCTGGAAACCACTTTCATAATCTCCTATCGCCAGGCTGCAGTGACTTTGTTCCATTCTGGCTTCAGCCAGGTCGGGTCTGTATGACAATGCCTGATCGTAACTTTCAACTGCTTCATTCATGCGGGAAAGCTGCTGCAATACATTGGCCCGGTTGAAGAACAGGGACGCATTGCGCGGCGCCAATTCCAGGGCGCGATTGTAACTCTCGAGCGCTCCGTCAGGATTATCAAGAGATAAGAGCGCATTCCCGCGCCTGTTCAGAACGTCTACGATGTTTTTCACGTATATTTCTAAAACCAAGTTATAAGTATATACGGCGTCGTCAAAGCGGTGCAGGCGCTGTTGAGTATCGCCACGCTTGAGAAGGACTTCTGCATTGAGCTTGTCCTCCGCAAGAATCCGGTCATAGTTGGCCAATAGATGCCTTAGACAGTTATCACGCAACTCGCGCACCTGGGAGTTACTCATTTGTTTCAAAAAAAGATCGAAACATTCGATTGACTCTTCATATTGGCCCAGCTCAAACAGAATAATTCCTTTTTCCACAAGCGCGGGGAAAAACCCCGGATCGATCTTGGCCGCCTCTTCAATACACTTCAGAGCTTCTCCATGATTCTTCTCCGCGCGCAGGGCGGTGCTTCTGGCTATGAGGTCCATTATTTCCTGCGCACGCGGGTGATTCGGTATTGGTTTTATTTTGTTTGCCATGAGTTCGATTAAGCCGAGAGTGAAGCCAGTTGGTAGCTCAGGTAACTTTGCATCGAGTCCAGCTGCGCCACCGTCTCGTCCATGTTGATGAACTCCGTTTGGAGATTGTTTATCTGCATGGTGATATTTGACTGCATGTTGCTTACCTGATTATTGAGCTGCGTTATGTTGCTCTGCAGTCCGCCTTCTTCGGCAGTGACCGTTCCGTTGACAGGATCGTTAAATCCATTCACAAGACCGACCATGAGACTCGCGATCCCGCGAGATACCGTAATGGTGGCGCTGTCTCCCACGGTGTTCCCGGTGTAGGCGATTCCAAGGCCGTCAGCCCCGCTTGAGCCATTGCTCAGGGACAGGACATTTCCTTTGCCGGTAGCCTGGTATCCGTCAATAGTGCCCGCAATATTTTGACCCGATCCCGGAAGCTGACTCACAGTTACGTTATATGTGCCGGATTGCGTAGTGCTGCTGTCGTAGACATACTGAAACAGGCTGTTGCTGCTGACCGCAGAGTCCGTAAACAGATCGGCTACACCGTTGAAATTGGTTGAGAGCGCATTTTCGAATGTGGTCGTGTCGAAACTGAGCTGAGCGTTGCCGCCCTGAGTAATTCCGATTTGGCTGAGGTATTGGAAGGTCCCCGTGCCGACTTGCGCAAGCACAGAGGATTCAAGTTGCGATTTTATGGATTCCAGCGCGGTATTGCCGAAAAGAGGCCCCCCTGTCTGCTGGGTTTGTGTATTATAGGACATTTGCGTGTTGATAAAGGACATGACGTCGTTATAGGCGCTGACCATGCCGTTGATGTTGTTTTCAACTCCCTGCACGTCGTGGGTGACGTTGAGCGTCAGAGTCGTGCCCGAATCCCCTCCAAGAAGATTGAGCGTGACCCCCGGGATGGCGGTGGTTACCGTATTGGACGAGCTGGTCATGCTCATGCCGTCAACCGTGAAAGCGGCATCTGCGCCCTGCTGGAGCACACGCTTGCTGATCGTCCCTACCTGTCCGAAAGAGCCAAAACTGAGCGTCCCGGAATTGGCGCTTATGGAACTCGTAAGATTGACGGATAACTGGCTCGTTCCAGTTTGGTTGTCTATCACCTGAATTTGTCCATCCGAATTAAGTGCTGCCGTGACGCTGCCTGTCGAATTCGGGTCAAAGGCGCTCTGAATCGCGTTGAGAAGGTCTCCGACCTTCGTGGTCTGGGTGATCGTAAAGGGGGTGGCCGTTACCGTAGTCCCGTTGTGGGTCGTTCCGGAAATAGTGATAGTGTCTCCGGAGTTGTACGTGTACCCGAATATATTCGCGATCTTCGTTGAAGTAGTTATGGGAGTCGATCCATCGCTCGTATTCGCTGCGCTCCCGGTAACCCCTACAATGTCGGGCCGGTTTCCCTGGATCAAGCCGAGAGATTGAAGAATGTTGTCATAGTCCGTATAACTCGTCATGTTCGCAATTGCGAGGCGACAGGTCCCGTTGGCCGCTTTGACAACCGAAGCCTGAATGCCGGCCGTGTCCATGTCTGAGGCTATAGTCTGAAGGCTGTCGGTAGTATCGATGGTGACCTGGATGCCGTTTATGTACACCGGTCCGGTGAGGCTTGCCGCTCCGAGCAGGGCGGCGACCCCGGTGGAAGAACTTGAAAAAGCGTCGCTTTCGGCGCCTCCCGTCACGTGGTTTTTAATGCTCGTCCCGGCGCCGTTGAACCCTAGTGTCCCCAGAGTATCCGTGGCGGAACCATTCTCCAGGCTGATCCCGGAGGCTCCGGTATTATCGCTTGTGAGCTCGAGCCGCCAACTGGTCGGAGAGTCCTGAATCACGGTTGCCGTTACACCCGAGGGCGTACTTCCCGAATCGGCGTTGTTGATATTAGCGGCTAAGTTTTGCAGGGTGTCGGTAGCCGCGATCTTAACGGCATGACCGTTTACCAGGATCGTACCCGTGATGTTAAGTGCGCTTGTCTGTGAGGAAAAGTCGGCGGAGGCGAGTTCCTCGGCTTGAGCTATGTTGGTGATCACCACCTGATGAGTGCCTGCGGCGGCCGAAGAAGACGCGGTGGCCGAAAGAAGCGAGGAGGCGCTCGTGCTTGAGGAGGACGAGACATTCGCGGTGAAAACGTCGATGCCGGCAGGGCTGTTCATAGTATCCGAGGCTGTCTGAAGCTTGGTGAGATCGGTCGCAAATGTTTGCCAGGCGGACATCTGTGTGTTGTAAACCGAAATTTGATCGTTGTAAGGCGTCAGACTCTGCTCATCGGCCTGGTACATCTCCTCCAGCATGCCCTGCCAGTCAATGCTGGTCCCCACGGAGTCAAGGCCCGGAATATTATACGTAGACGATGTCGAGGACGTGGACGATACGGCCATCGTGGTCTCCTTATTGAATTGATAAGTCAGGTTATCTTGTTATCGGCAGGATCGGGGTGGAACTTAAGTGAAAAACCTTGTCACATGCCTGTCAGTTTCTTGTAGGCGAGGTTGATCTGCTTGCTCTTTTCTTCGGCGAGTTCACGAAATTCCGGGCTAAGACCGGAAAAGTTATCGGGGTGATATTGTTTCATGGCTGCCCGGTAGGCCTTGCGGATCTGGTCTCTTGTCGCGGTTGCGGGCAGATTGAGTATAGCGATCCCCTCTTCGGGCTGACCTCTTAAAGCAGGGTTTTCTGAGTAACATTGCTTCTTCACACTCGACAAAAACTCTTCGAACCTCTTCTTCGCCTCATTGGAAATTTCCACTGTGTCCTTGACAGGATTATTTGGCCAGTTTCGCTGTGTGAAATAGGCGTTTGCCCCGTTTGAATAAGCCTCGGCAATTCTCGTGAATCGAACAGGCTCCGGCATCTTGCATCCTGAACCAATAGACGTTAAGCCCAAAGTCACATGTTACCTATATCCAGGCAACCCGGCCGTCCGGCAGACCGTCGGACCCGTTGGCTTTCCGTCCCCGGCTCACACCGGGTTTGGCTTTCTCAGGAAATTGTAAAATATTATACAAACCAGG
The DNA here is from genome assembly GCA_035624985.1 of Syntrophobacteraceae bacterium. Taxonomy (GTDB): domain Bacteria; phylum Desulfobacterota; class Syntrophobacteria; order Syntrophobacterales; family Syntrophobacteraceae; genus SbD1. Next base: position 6,639 of record DASPQK010000185.1, read on the forward strand.
TCTATCTGTCAAGGGATTCTTTTAATTTCAACCTTTACAAAACTTTACCGGAATTTACCAATATTAACTCGACCCCCATATGGACTTTTTGTATTTGTTTACTGGCAACAACAAATTCCATTACAGAGGAGAATCGTGATATGAAAAAACTTTTGACGGTATTTGCTATAATTTTTGTAGCAGCAGTATGGATGACAGGGTCATGGCTTTTCTTCGACACCCTGGCGGTCGGGGCGCAGGGGCCGGGCGGTCCGCCCTCTGTTGATGTTGACAAGGCGGCTGCAAAAGATGAAACCGGGGATAAAAAGCATTGCGGGGACCAGCAAGGCCACAGGCATGGGAAAGGCAGCAGGATTCACCGTTTCCTCGAAAAGCTAAACCTGAGCGGTGCACAAAAACAACAGGTCAAAGCCATCGTGACTGAAGAGCGTGCAAAAATGAAACCGCTTCTTCAACAATTGAAAGCTGGGCGCGATCAGCTCGACATTCTTAGAAAGAGCGGCACGTTCGATGAGGCCAAAGTTCGCTCCGTTGCTAAAGGGCAGGCGGACACGCTGTCCGACCTGATCGTGATAAGAGAGCGGATGAGGTCCGGTATCTGGGCCCTCCTAACCCCGGAGCAGCGCGCCAAGGGTGAACAAATGCGCGAGTCGTGGAAAGCTCGCCGCGAGAAAGGACCCAAAAAAGAGGGCTAACCCCCCTTCAGGTCCCAGGCTCTCTGCGGGGGGCTGCGGCTTCGCTCACCGGGGGGACCGCCCCTCCGGACGGGCGGCGTTGGGTTCACCCTCGCCGGGGGGCTGCGGCCTCGCTCTCCGCGGGGCCGAAGGTTCATGGGTTATCACACTTCCGGATGTCCTATGGTTTTTGTCAGGCAGCCTGTATTGCCGGTAGATCGATCTTGACGCTTAGACCCCCATGCGGGGCGTTTGCCGCCTGCACCCTGCCGCCATGAAGCCTCACCGCGCGCTCTGTAATGGCTAGACCCAGTCCAGTTCCGCCCTGCTTTCTGTCGCGCGCGTCTCCAACCCGGTAGAAGGGAGAAAAAAGATCGGCCAGCGCGGCCTCCGGCACTCCGGGCCCCTCATCCTGCACCTCGATCCCCGCACGCGCGGGTCCGCCATCGGTTTCCAACCGCAGCGCGACCCTCACTTCGGTGTTTTCCGCCGTGTGGCGGACTGCATTGCGAAGGACGTTTTCGATTGCGCTTCGCAGCAATTCCCTGCTTCCCTTCACTATACAACTCTGGGTGGCCACAACTCTAACCCTGCAGTTTCGCCCTCGAGCTTCGAAGTCCGCGTCAGCCACTAATTCCTCCAACAGCTCAGCCATATCGAAAGGCGCCATTTCAATCTGGTCTGCGCCGCTCTCAAGACGGGCCAGCATCAGCAATTTGCTTATGAGCGCATTAAGCCTCCCGGCTTCAAGTTCGATCCGCTCCAGCGCGTTGGCGGCTTCCTGACCGTGTCGCCCGCGCGCAATCTCCAGGGCAAGGGTCAATCGCGTAAGAGGAGAACGAAACTCGTGAGAGATATCTCGAAGCAGGCGTTTCTGCGAGCCGATCAAGGATTCTATCCGTTCGGCCATCTGGTCGAAATCTCTGCCCAGATCCGAAATCTCATCGCTGCGTCTGCCCAGAACCGCGCCAACGCGAACTTTAAGGTCTCCGTCGGCAAGTCGTCTTGCAGCCGCCCGCAGCTTGCTGATAGGCCTGGAAATATGGCGTGCGAGCCAATAACATACCCCCCCGGCGGTGAAAAAGATGAAAACCAGGTTCATTGCCTGTGACCTGAGATTACGCGCAAGAAAATGACGCGCGGGGAGTTTGGCGATCAGCATATATTTTTTGCCGCTCGGGCCGGCGAACTGTTGAGCGGTAAAGATCGACTCACCGGACCTCCTGTAGTCCAACCCATGTTTTATGTGATGCCGGGACAGTTCCTCGACCTCTTCCGATGCAAGATGTGCCGTCAACTGCTCGCCCTGTGCGTCGAACACAAACAATTCGACGCCAGCCGTTTTTTCGAGTGCATTGGTGTAGTCCAAGAGGGCCTTTTTCCCATTACCTTCGTAAACTGCGATACCGATCCGGCCTGAGAGTCTCAGAGAATTTCCCGCTACACCGATCCAGCGGCCGACAAAAGAGCCTGAACGCATCTCCACATGCCCTTTCCCCGTCGGGCTGTTTAGAAAAAACCTCAGCCAGGGCATGGACAGGAAAGGATGTGACTCGGTTGCCATTGCAGACAAAAAAGAGGCAAGGCCGATCAGCGCCATTGCCACCCCGAACCATAAAAAAATTTTTATAAAGAGGCTTCGCATTGAAATGTTCTCTTATAGGAAGGTCACCGCTAAATCGTGTCACTTCCCGCTTCAGCGATTTTCATTCGCGCTTTTCGCGTACCCGAGTCCCCGCATCGGTTCCCAGCTATCTCCGTGTCCCCGTGTCTCCATCTTCCCGAGTCTGCTCCCGGCTATCCCCCGCACCACTCTCCGGAGCAGGCCTTCCGGACTGAGCAGGATTTGCATAAATATATCCGGCGCCGCGCACTGTTTTGATCCGTTCGATTTCACCAAGCTTATGTCCGAGTTTCTTTCGGAGGCTGCTCAGATGCACATCCACACTGCGGTCGTAAGCGGTGAGGATGCGGCCCAGGACGCCTTCGGCCAGTTGTTCACGCGTTACCACATGGCCTGCCGCCCGGAGCAGCATCTCGAGAAAACCAAACTCAGTCGAAGTCAAATCGACCGGTTCGCCGCTACGGCGCACAACACGTGTGCCCGTATCCAGGTCGATGTCGCCCACCGTGATTACTTCGGGCGCCGGAACCGATTCCTGCTTGTCGTGTCGGTCCTTGGTCCGGCGCAGAATCGCCCGCGCACGGGCAATGAGCTCCCGAGGATTGAACGGCTTGGGCAGGTAGTCGTCAGCACCCATTTCAAGCCCTACTATACGGTCCACTTCTTCGTCGCGAGCCGTCAACATGAGGACCGGCGTATCGAACCGGGAGCGCAGGCGCTGGAGCACCTCAAATCCACTCATACCCGGGAGCATTATATCGAGCACGATCAGGTCGTAGCTGCCCTCCTCGCAGACGGCCAGTTGCAGCCCCTGCTCGCCGTCGTGAACCGAGGTGACCTCGAATCCTTCAGGTTTAAGATAATCGGCCAATAACTCACACAACTCGGAATCATCGTCAATTACGAGAATACGACTCATTGCTATCCCCTGTTAACAGCGCTTATCTCTGCTTAAGCTGACTCATTTCGGCAGAGGCCCCCTAAACATGGATAAAGCCTTTTGCAAAAAGATGTCAAGACCGGAAGCAATAATGACTTGCCGGGCCGGAAGGCTCGGTCCCTCGCAGAGCAGTATCCCGGCATTTCGACAAGGAAGAATCATTGATCTGTGCATAGGGTATTGTAT
>DASPQK010000186.1:0-12418 GCA_035624985.1 Syntrophobacteraceae bacterium
GTTAGGATATTTGAGGAGTTGTGCAAAGGCGTCGACCAATGCGGTATATGCCTCCACGTTTGCCGCAGAAAGCTTTTCAAACCGGCCATGAGGCTGAACCGCAAAGGTTACAGGCCTCCCGAAATAGTCGGAAGCCAATCATGCTCTTTATGCAGCAATTGTATGATCTTTTGCCCGGACATGGCCGTCGCTGTTGCAGGCAAAACTCGAAAGAAAAGTATTAAAAGATGACTTCCGAAAGAGTCCGAACGGGGCGGTATTTTATGATGGGCAATGAAGCCTGTGCAGAAGGCGCACTGGCCGCAGGCTGTGAATTCGCGGCCGCATACCCCATAACGCCGGCCACTGAGATAGCGAATCGGTTGGCCGCCAGACTTCCTCAAGTTGGTGGCACCTTTCTTCAAATGGAAGACGAGATAAGCTCGATTGCGGCTGTTATCGGGGCTTCCTGGACTGGCAGGAAAGTGATGACGGTTACCTCCGGACCCGGTATCAGCCTCATGTCGGAGAATATCGGCTTTGCCGTGGGGGTGGAGACGCCATGCGTCATAGTCAATGTTCAGCGCGGGTCTCCTGCCACGGGCATGCCCACCGTGGGAGTGCAGGGCGACGTAGTGCAGGCAAAGCACGGCGCCCACGGCGACTACGAGATCATAGCCCTTTGTCCTTCTTCGCCTCAGGAAATGTTCGATCACACGATTAGGGCCTTTAATTATGCCGAAAAATATCGCACCCCCGTCTTTATCCTTTCCGATGCCTTTGTCGGTCATATGCGTGAAGAAGTCAGGATACCTGAAGCGGCAACGATCGAAAGGATCTGCCGAAAGATTCCCCCACATGGCGCAGACCCGCAGACCATCAAAGGTTTTCTCGATGAAGACATCGCCCCAATGCCCATATTCGGCAGGGGTTTTAAGGCTCACGTGACCGGTTCCTGTCACGACGAGGCCGGAAAGCGAAACCTCATAGACGTGTCCTCGCTCGACCTGCTCGTCAGGAGCCTTAGCAACAAGATTATCAAACACAAAGAAGACATTACGATTGTAGATAGCAATTACGCCAAAGGAGATGTAGTACTCGTTTCCTACGGCCCCGTGGCCCGCGCTGCAGCTGCCGCAGCCGGCGCCGCAAGAACGGCCGGCTTGCAGGCCGGGACCTTGCGGATGGTTACCGTGTGGCCTTTTCCGGACTATGAAATCGCGAATATGGCCCGTAAGGCGAAGCATGTAATAGTGCTGGAAAACAACCTTGGCCAAATGTATCCGTATATCAAAGCCGCAGCGGCTGGGTTTGCCGATGTCTCTTTTCTTGCTCCCAGCCTGGTTGGGCAGATCCACGAACCTGAACGGATCGTTGCCGCGATCCGGGAGGTGGTTCAATGAAGCAGATTGTTCATCCCCTTCGAAGGTTCGTCCGGCCTTCAGTCACCTCAAGCACCAACTGCCCCGGCTGCGGCAACGGCATCGTGACGCAGAGCATACTGCGGGCTGTTGACGAACTCGAAATGGACATCGATGATTTCATCTTTGTCTCTGGAATCGGCTGCGCGGCCTGGATACCCAGTCCTTTGTTCAATGCGGATGTGCTTCACTGCACTCACGGGCGGCCCATTGCATATGCGCTGGGCGTAAAGATGGGCCTGCCTGAAAAGAAAGTCATGGTCGTGAGCGGAGACGGCGACTTGACGGCCATCGGGGGAAATCATCTTATTCACAACGCAAGGCGCAACGTAGAGATGACCGTCGTCTGCATCAACAACATGATATACGGTATGACCGGAGGCCAGGCCGGCCCTACGACGCCGGCAGGAGTGAAGACCACCACAACGCCCTATGGAAGTTTTGAAAACCCCTTTGATATCTCGCGCCTCGTTATCGCAGCAGGGGCTTCCTTTGTGGCCCGTTGGACCACCATGCATCCAAGGGAGATAACCGGATCGATCAAAAAGGCGGTCTGCAGGAAAGGCTTCTCCTTTATCGAGGTCTATTCCCAGTGCCCGGTCCAATTCGGTCGTAAGTCCGGCATGAACGGATCCGTTCAAATGATGGAGGATTATAGGAAGAGGTCCATCCGGGTCGAAAAAACAGCCGGGTTGACCGCAGAGCAGTTGAAGGACAGGATCGTTGTGGGCGAGTTTGTGGATATTCAAAAGCCGGAAATGGTCGAAGAAATAGAAAAGATAAGGGCCGGGGCCGGGTGGAGACCTGGATGAACCGCACCGAAATTATCATAGGCGGCGTTGGAGGCCAGGGTGTGGTTCTGGCGGGCACACTGCTCGGAACAGCCGCGACGGTCTTTGAAGAAAAAAAAGCTGTCCAGACCCAGTCATACAGTTCCGAGCTGCGGGGTGGGGCGGCGAGGACTGAGGTGATCATCTCCGATGAACCGATCTGCGATCCTGTGGTCAGAAAGGCCGATATCCTGGTGGCTTTAACTGAGGAAGCGCTGGCCCGCGACATTGGCCGTGTAAAGTCGGGAGGCCTGGTGATCGTTGATTCGGACAGGACAAATGGCCCTGAGGCGGGCGACTATAAAATCGTCCTCGTTCCCGCTACCACCATTGCCGAAAAGGAAATGGAAGATCCGATTACGGCTAATCTCATAGTTCTGGGGGTGTTGATAAAAATAAGTCCGGTTGTCTCGGTGGACTCCATGCAAAAGGCAATTGAAGCCAGTGTTCCGCCGAAGGCCAAAATGTTGAACATTTCAGCGTTTCGAAGAGGCCTCACCGAAGGAGGCGAAAGTAAAAGGTAAAACAGATGAATTGCGCTGTCTTGCGTTTGCTTTTTGCCTTTTTAGCTGTGAACGGAGTGAGCATGAAGACCTTTGAACAATACCTGGAAAGCCTTAGGAAACTCAAGCCGACTGTTTACATGTTCGGACAGAAGATAGAAGACCCCGTGAACAACCCTCGGATACTGGCGGGCATCAATGCAACAGGCGCAACCTATGAATTGGCCGGCGATCAAAAATATCGGGAACTCTTCACGGCGATCTCGCCGCTCACAGGGGACAGGATCAACAGGTTCACTCTGACGCCTCATTGCATCGAAGACCTGGTAAAAAGAGTCAAGATCAATCGGCTGCTCGGAAGTTACGTGGGAACGTGTCACCAGAGGTGTACCGGCCTCGATTGTCTGTGCGCGCTCTCCATCGTGACCTGCGATATCGACCGCAAATGTAAGACCCGTTATTACGACCGCTTTACGGAATTCCTGAAATATATGCAGGTGAACGATCTTGCCGCAAATGCGAGCGTTACCGACGTCAAGGGGGACCGCAGCCTGAGTCCTCATGAGCAGGACGATAAGGACATGTACCTTCGGCTTGTGGACAGGACAAAAGAAGGCATTGTCGTAAGAGGGGCCAAGGTTCATCAGACAGGCTCCCTGAGCGCCCACGAAATCATTGTGCTTCCCACTCGAGCCCTGCAAAAAGGCGACGAAGACTACGCCCTGGCTTTTGCGGTTCCATCCGATACAAAGGGACTCGTTCACGTCGTAGGAAGAAATTCACTCGACACTCGTGAAATCGAAGGGGTGGATTGCGGTAATGTTCGCTACAGCAAGTACTGTCCAACGCTTATCTTCGACGAGGTGTTCGTGCCTTGGGAACGGGTGTTCATGTGCGGGGAAGTCGAATTCGCGGCAGAAATGGTGAGCCGGTTCTCAGCGTTTCACCGTCAATCCCACGGAGGCTGTAAATCGGGCAAGATAGACGCCATGGCCGGGGCCGCACTGCTGATGATGGATTACAACGGAACGGCAAAGGCAACACACCATAAAGAGAAAATAATCGAAATGATCCTGACTGCCGAAACGCTCTATGGCTGTAGTCTGGCCGCCTCCTATGAGGGCAGGCCGCAGCCCTCGGGGACGTTTTTCATTGACCCGGTGCTGGCCAACGCCTCAAAGATTCATGAAGGAAGGGAAATGAGCGAAATGGTGCGCCTCCTGATTGATGTGAGCGGCGGCTTTGTTGCCGATTTGCCGTCTGAACGGGATTTTGACAGCCCCGAGATCGGTTCGTTGCTTAAAAAGTACATGAAAGGGGCCGTGGGAGTTCCTGTTGAAAACAGGATAAAGATGTTGCGCCTGGTGGAAAAAATGGCGATGGAAAGCGCAGACACGGTCTCCGATATTCATGGCGGAGGCTCGCCTGCGGCCCACCGCCTCACCCTGTTTAGAGAATCGGACACCAACTACAAAAAGCAGTGTGCAAAGCGGTTGGCGGGAATCGAATAAGAACTCGGCAAAGTACTCTACGTTGCTATATGTCCTATCCGTCCTATAACCCTGTGAAACTGAAATACATCTCCAGCGCCTGCCTGGTGCTGGGTTTCATCATTCCGTTTGCCGCCTCGAATTTCGTTGGCATGCCGCTGGGTGGCATGCCGGTAGTGAGCGCATCACTGATCTTGCTCTGGACAATGGGATTATTGCTGCGCTATTTCGCTTATGTCGGGCGCGCAGCGCCTTCAGCGCCCCTTTCTTTTGGCGGGATCGGCCTTTTCATCTCCTCCGAGCCTTCGCTTTTTCTCACGATGGGAATTGTCTTCGGCTTCCTGTTCTATCCTTCCGTCGAAAAAAGCCCGGTTCCCGCGCTGGGACGCTATCTGCTCATGGTTATCATGTTTACCATGGGACTGGCCATTAACCTTCAGCAATGGATTCGAATGGTCCAAAGGCCGAAAACTGTGGCCGTCGCAGTGTTGCTGAAATGGGCCTCTACGCCCCTGATTGCTTTCCTGCTTTCTCTTGTGCTGGTCCGGTTATTCCCGGGCGACACGGGAAACACTTTGGCCCTGGGAATTATTATTGCCGGCACTACACCCAACGGAGGCGGATCGAATGCGCTTACCTTGATCAGCAAAGGCGATCTGGCTTTGTCCGTTTCGGCCACTGCGATCAACACCATGCTGGCGCCTTTCATACAGCCGCTGCTGATTTTGTGGCTGGCAGGAGGCATTGCCGGCCCAAGTGTGACCGCGATCTTTCAAGACCTGCTGTTCATGGTGGTTGTCCCTGTGCTCGCGGGAACGCTTCTGGGGTCTCTTTTTCCCGCACCTGCAAGCAGGATGAAGCCTGCTTTCGGCCCGCTCGCGGTCGTATGCCTCACTTTCATAGTGATGGGCACCATGTCCAGGGGAACCAGCACGCTCATTCAACAAATCTCCATACTCCTCTACCTCGTTATCATATGCCTGGTCAAAGCGGTGGCGGGACTTTGCCTGGGATACTTCCTGCCCGCGCTTTTCGGTTTTAGTTACGCACAGCGCAAGGCGACCTGTTTCGAGGTGGGTGTGGAAAACGCAGCCATGGCCATGCTCGTCGCCCTGAGACACTTCAATCCGGTCACTGCTCTGCCTGCTATCGTCTACGGCAAGATCCAGTACGTCATAGCCTCCACCGTGGTCGTTTCCAGGTTCCAGAAAATTGAAGACAAGGATGGCTGACCATGATAGTCGATTTTCATATCCATTATTCACCGGAACAGTTGGTGCGGCCCAAGCTGGGGCCGGGCGGAACACCCAGGACGATCTTTGTCAATGGGGCGCCCGCGCAAATGCCTCAACAGCAGCTCTTCGCTCTGGAAAATCATATTGTCGCCATGGACGAAGCAGGCGTGGATGTGGCCGTTTTGTCTTCGCCCTCCGGACTTGTCGATGACCTCGATCAGTGCCGCATGGTAAATGACAATTTGAAATGGGTTGAAGATCGTTTCCCCGGCAGGCTGCAAGGCATGGCCCATGTGCCTGCGTTAGGAGGCGAACAGTCTTTGCGTGAATTCGATATGGGCGGCTGTTTCGGCAACATTAACCCGGTCAAATGCGCCCTGGTTGAAATCGATCCGGAAAAACTCCTGCTGGGTACCGATTACCCTCAGGAGATGCGTGACGGGAAGTCTATCAAAAGATTCATCGACGAGATCAAAAAGCTTCCTGTTTCACAATATCAGATTAACGGGATGTTGGGCGAAAACGGAAAACAATTCTTGAAAAATCTCTAGCCCTTTCTTGGATGAAAGAGCATAATGGAAAAGTATATCATGCACGCGAATACCAACTCCAGGGTATCTTTTGAAGAGATCAAAGCCTTCTGCGGGCAGGCCTATGTGAAGGCAGGGGTCCCCGCCGCCGAGGCGGAGATCGTCGCCCACCTCCTGGCGCGTTCAGACTTGAGGGGCGTCGAAACCCACGGGGTCATGCGCCTCCCAATCTATATACAGCGGCTGCAAAAAGGATACGTACGCAGGGAATGCCTGCTGACGACCCTCAAAGATAAAGGGCCGACGGCTTTCTTGGAAGCCCACGGCTCAATGGGCCACATTGTCGCTTACCGGGCAATGGAAAAGGCCGTTAGCAAAGCCGGGCAACACGGCATTGGTTGGGTCTCGGTAAAAGACAGCGGCCATTTCGGTGTGGCGGGCCTCTTTCCCATGATGGCCCTGGATAAGGATTTTATTGGCTACGTTGTTTCCAACTCCGCCCCGATGATGTTTCCCTGGGGAGGCAGAGAGCGGATCGTCGGCAATAATCCCATGGCATATGCAATCCCTGCGGATAAATATCCACCGGTGGTCCTGGACTTTTCGCTGGGAGTCGTCTCATCCGGGAAACTCATCCTCGCCCGCAGGAAAGGGGAGAAAATCCCCCTGGGCTGGGCTGTCGACAAAGAAGGTCTCCCCACCGATGACCCCTTCGAAGGCTACGAAGGAGGAGGCTCCCTGATGCCGATTGGAGGACACAAAGGCTACGGCATGGCGCTGGTTCATGAGATGCTTACCGCTGTTCTCACTGGCGGCAAGTGGACCGCGCGGATCAAGAGCCTTTACGAAGAGGATCCAACCGGCGTTCAAGGCACGTGTCATTCCTTCATGGCCCTTGATCCGGATTGCTTCATCGGAAGGGACGAATTCAAAAAAGAAATGGACCGCTATATCGCCAATATTAAACAAAGCGCCAAGGCTCTGAATTGTGAGGAAATCCTCGTCCCCGGGGAACCGGAATTGAGGACCGAGGCCGAACGGCTCAAAAACGGCATTCCCCTGGCTGCGGCTACAATGAAGGAATTGGCCGTCCTCGGCAAATCACTGGGAATTTCGCTTCGGCTCTTTGAGCGTTTTTCATAGAACCGGTACAGCAGGAAACAGGAACGATGGTTTAGCGCAACAGTTTTTCAAAACCCATCATTCATTGAAAGGGAGGGCCTATGATTTCTCTCAGTGTGAACGGTAAGGTTCATAAGTTGGAGGTGCCGGGTAACACTCCATTGCTTTGGGCGCTCAGGGAAACCCTGGACCTAAAGGGAACCAAATACGGCTGCGGCATAGGCGAGTGCGGTTCCTGCACGGTCCATGTTAATGGTGTTGCCGTAAGATCCTGCACGACTACCGTCGAAGAAGTGAAAGGAAAGAAGATCACCACCATAGAAGGGATCCCCGAAAATCACCCGGTGAAGAAGGCCTGGATCAAAGAGCAGGTTCCCCAGTGCGGTTATTGCCAGCCGGGGGTAATCATGCAGGTTGCAGCTCACCTGTCACGGAAGCCGACTCCCAGCGCTGACGAGGTCATAGGCGCAATGGATGACGTCATTTGTCGCTGTGGGTCCTATCCAGACATTAAGAAGGGGATTAAAACGGCCATCCAGATCATGAAAAAGGAGGCCCGGACATGACATATAACTACATTTCGCGACGTAATTTCTTGAAAGGATCCCTGGCCGGCATGACCCTCGTCCTTTCTGCCGGTCCTTTGGGATTCAGGATTGTCAATGCTTCTGACAAGGATGTCACAGCCTTTAGCCCTACTTCATGGTTCACTGTCACTCCGGATAACAAGGTCACCATTTTCGTAGGCAATTCCGAGATGGGGCAGGGGGTTCTTACTGCCCACGCCATGATCGTTGCCGACGAGCTCGAGGCTGACTGGAAGCAGGTTGAAGTCCGTCAGGGCCCGGCCGGCGATGCATTCAAAAGCCCTCTTCTGGGGGTCCAGCTTACTGCGGGGAGCGCAAGCGTGAGAGGATTTTACGAACCCCTGCGAAAAACCGGCGCAACAGGCAGGGCCATGCTGGTGAAGGCCGCCGCTCAAACCTGGAAAGTCCCCGAAACGGAATGTCAGGCCTCGATGGGCACGGTAAAACATATAAAGAGCGGCCGCGCCCTTACCTATGGCAAGCTGTGTCAGGAAGCGGCCAAACTTCAGGTACCGCAGGAAGTTACTCTGAAAAAAGAAAGTGAATTCAGATACATCGGTAAAACAATGCCCAGAGTGGATGTCCCTTTAAAAGTGAGCGGCAAAGCTGTCTACGGCGTGGACGTGAAGCTCAAGGATTTGCATTACGCCGTCATCGCGCGGCCTCCTGCTTATGGGGCAAAACCGCTCTCCTTCGATGAGAAAGCGGCCGGAGAGGTTAAGGGAGTCAAAAAGGTGTTCCAGGTCCCTATGGGCATAGCTGTTTGCGCGGAAACTCTCGATTCGGCGCTGAAAGGACGAGACGCTCTTGCGGTTAAGTGGGACAAGGGCGTGCTTCCCGAAATGGATGACGCCTATGTGGAAAAATCCCTCGTGGACGACCTTGGCAAGCCGATGGCTTCGGCAGTGAAAACCGGTGATGCTAAGAAAGAGATCGGCGAAGCCGCCATGAAGCATGAAGCCACCTATTATGTTCCCTGTGTTGCGCACGCTACCATGGAACCGATGAATTGCACGGCTTCGGTGACCGCCGACCGCTGCGAAGTGTGGGCGCCCACTCAAATTCAGTCTGCCCCGGTTGCCATTGGAGCAAAGTTAACGGGACTTCCCAAGGAAAAGATCTTCGTCAACACTACCTTCCTCGGGGGTGGTTTTGGCAGAAGATCCAAACCGGACTTCGTAGTTGAAGCGATCCTGTGTTCGAAAGCCCTTGGAAAGCCGGTCAAGGTCATGTGGACCAGAGAGGAGGACATCAAGTACGATGCCTTCCGACCTCCTACATCCCATCGCGTGGCAGCCGCCCTGGACGCTCAGGGCCGGCTGATCGCCTGGTCGCATAAACTGGTCTGTCCTTCCATTTTGAAAGATATCCGGCCCGAGGCAATAAAGGACGGCGTCGATTTCTATTGCCTCTGGGGTCTGGCCGATGCTCCGCAATCTCCCCACTGGATTAACAGGATACAATACGAAATACCCAATCTGGATATAGAATTTCTGATTTCTCAACTCCCCATGCCCGTTGCCGTTTGGCGATCGGTTCAGAATGGTCCCAATGCCTTTGTCATCGAATCTTTTATGGATGAATTGGCCCACGCCGCTGGCAAAGACCCGTTGGAGTTCCGTTTGCAGGCCCTGAAGAATAACATGCGTGCTCACCGTGTGTTGGAGACGGTGGCTGAAAAGGCAGGCTGGGGCAAATCCATTCCGCAGGGTCAGGCCCGCGGTATAGCTCAGCATGCCTGCTTCGGTACCTACACCGCCCAGGTGGCCGACATATCGGTCGACAAAAAAAATGGAAAGATCAAAGTCCATCGAAACGTCATTGCCGTGGATTGCGGCCCCAGGGTCAATCCGGGCCCTCTTGTGCAGCAAATTCAAGGCGGCATCATCCTTGCCCTCAGCACTACGCTCAAAGAGCAGGTTCATTTTGCCAACGGCGGCGTAAAATCGGCCAACTTCGATGACTACGGCGTCATACGGATGAGTGAAGTGCCGGATATAGAGGTCCACATCGTAAACAGTACGGAAAAGATGGGCGGCATCGGGGAATTGGGTGTTCCTACGACGGCTCCCGCCGTGGCCAATGCCTTTTTCAATGCGACGGGCGTCAGGATAAGGCGCCTTCCACTCTCTCCCGGAAACGTTTTGGCTGCTCTGACGAAGGTGTAGTAATCCGAGGTCGGCAGGTAAACTGATTGGCTCGGGATGCCACTGCCCACAAGGGTGGCATCCCGTCGATTGCCAAAAAGCGTTAGGTTCCCTTCAAAAAAACCGGGCGAGGCGGACTCCGCCCCCGGAATTCGTCTTCCCGGATTGCAGGTTCCTTCTCTAATCTTCCCCCGGGCTCGTCTGGGCTGGCTCGAAGGGCGCCGATTTCCACTCTCCCTGCTGGTCCTTCAGCAGCATCTGCACCTTGTTTTCCGCCTCCTCCAGCTTCCTGTGGCAAAACTGGGCCGTTCGCATCCCCTCGGAGAAACATTCCATAGCCTCCTCAAGAGGCAAATCGCCCTTCTCGAGCTTCTCAACGAGGTTCTGAAGTTTCCTGATAGCCTCTTCAAACAGGTCGCTTTTTTTCCTGGTCACGAAGTCACCCTTCCTTTTCGGTCTCAACCCTTTCCGCCTTATCGACCAGACACTCCAACCGGCCGGCCGCAAGCCGCACGAGCACTCGATCTCCGGACCGGGTCTCGGTGTAGCTCCTGATCACTTTGCCGTCCGCCGCTCTGTATGTAATCGAATACCCGCGCTGGAGGACCGAAAGCGGACTGAGCGCCTCCAGGCGCGCGACGTTATGCTCGTACCTGAGCCGGTATCCGTCTAAAATCCGGTGATGATGAAGCATAAGTTCTTTGCAAAGTCGGTTTAACTCCGCTCGTCCTCTCTGGATGCGAGCCTCGGGGTTCAGATACAGGAGCCTGCTGTGCAGATGGTTGCACGAATCGCGCTCCTTCTCAACACGCCTCTGGATGGCTAGCGTGAGGCGTTCCAGGCGGTCATCGACGGCGAGCCGCAGATTATCCAGCATCCTTTTGGGATGAGTTATCCGGCTCTCAAGATATTTGAGTTTCAAGCCGAGACTTTCGAGCTTTGCCTCGATGATCTGCGCCAGACGGTCCTTGCCGCCGTGCAGGTCACGGTGGAACTGTTCGAGCCTTTTCACCACCCACTCGGCCGCAGCGGTCGGTGTGGGCATTCGGAGGTCCGCGGCCATATCTGCAATTGTAAAATCAGTCTCATGGCCGACCGCTGAAATGAGCGGGATTGAAGACCCCGAAATCGCCCGCGCAACCACTTCCTCGTTAAATGCCCACAGGTCTTCGATGCTTCCCCCTCCGCGTCCGACAATTACCATATCCCACTCATACCGCCACGTGAGCATGTTTGCCGACATAATGGCTTCGGCAATCTCAAGCCTGGCCTCAGGCCCCTGCACAGCTACCGGGAATAGTGTGACCGAGACAGGATAAGGACTTCTTTGCAGCACCTTGAGGATGTCCCTGATTGCAGCGCCGCTCTTCGAGGTGATCAGGCAGATGTTCTGAGGGCAAAGCGGAAAGACCTTTTTTTTGGCCGGATCGAACAGACCTTCGGCTTCAAGCTTCTTTTTGAGGGCTTCGAAAGCGAGCTGAAGCTGGCCGACCCCCAGGGGCTCCATGACCTCTACGATCAACTGGTATTCCCCTTTGGGCTCATAGACGCTCAGGCGCGCCTGACAAATGACCTGCATTCCCGATTCCGGAAGAAACCTCAGATAACGGTTCTGCGCCCGAAAAAAAACCGCATTGATCTGGCTCTGTGCATCCTTTAGCGTAAAATAAAAATGTCCCGAAGCCGGGATTCGAAAATTGGAAATTTCACCCTTGACCCACACAAAGGGAAACTTTGCCTCCAGCAACGCTTTCACCTGCTGGTTAAGCTTGCTGACGGTAAATATCCCGCTCTCATCTCCGATGTGCAACTGGAGCATGTTTAGAACAGCCTTAAGTCACCGCTCTTTAGCGGCGCCTGCAAAACTCCGCGCACGCACACCATCGCATTGCACAGCGCCGCACCGCTTGTGCTCGGTCCCCCGTTTCGCGGGACTCTCCGACGACTGACCTTCGGCCGGTGTGGTTTTTCACCGGAACAATTTCGGGTCCATCGCATCCCGAAGTCCTTCACCCACGAGGTTATAGGCGGTAATGCCGATGAATATGGCAAAGCCGGGGAACAGTGTCAGCCACCATGCAAATTCAATATAGTCGCGGCTCTGTGAGAGTATGTCGCCCCAGCTCGGAGTTGGCGGCGGCACTCCGAACCCGAGGAAACTTAAGCTCGACTCGGTAAGGATGGCGCCCGCAATTCCGAATACTGCCGACACCAACACAGGGGCCATTGCATTGGGAAGCATGTGCAAAAAGATTATACGCTTGTGAGAAGCCCCAAGAGCTCGCAGCGCCGTTATGAAGTCGAGCTGCTTCAGCTTGAGGAATTCGGCGCGCACGAACCGCGCTGCGCCCGTCCAGCCGGTCAGACCGATTACTACCATGATGTTGTATATGCTGGGGGGCAGAAAAGCAATTATTGCAATGATCAGGAAAAAAGTGGGAATAGTGAGCATTATCTCGATTGCCCGGCTGATCACTATATCGGCCCATCCCCCGAAGTACCCTGCCAGTGCTCCCAGCAGCACTCCTATTACCATGGCTATCCCCACGGCAACAAAGCCCACGGAAAGGGAAA